>MGER01000001.1:0-3543 GCA_001791465.1 Candidatus Uhrbacteria bacterium RIFCSPLOWO2_02_FULL_49_11
TACGACGACGTCCATACGGAGACAAACCGTCCCACATTGACCGTCATAAGCCCGAGCGAACGCACCACTATCACGGGGCAGGAAGTGACGGTCGCGGCAAACGCTTCTGCGCCACGGGGCATCAGTCGTATTGAAGTGAGTATCAACAACCAGCCGCTCGCCACCCTAACATCAGCGCCGTATGCCGCTGTGGTATCTCTCCACGGATTCGACAACGGCAACTACGACCTTGCGCTCACCGCCTATGACGACATTGATAACAGCCGTACGGTCACGGTACCCATTACCATTGCACGGAACGCAAATGCGTCTGCCATCGAATGGATAAAGCCCGTGCAGGGCGCATCGCTGCAGGCGAGCGCATTCCCCCAAGCCGTCGTGTTGACGGGCAAAGGCGACGCGACGATTGCCAAAGTTGACCTGTACCTGCGCAACCTCGCCACCAACCAAACTATATTCTTGGGCGTTGCCAACACGCAAGGCGAACGCTCGAGCCTTATCTGGGAAGAAGCGCCCAAGGCAGGCCGCTACCGCCTTTCCGCAGTGCTCACCCACGCCAACGGCACGGTCACCGAAGGCACTACCATCGATATCGAGATCGTTCCGTAAACCGCATCCACAGTTTAGATAACATATTAAGAAATCGGTCTTTTTTAAAAAATAAAAATAAAGGAGGCCTAAATAAGGTCTCACGCTGACTTGCCGCAGGAGGCATGATCTTCTGTCGCTCTTGCTTTTTTTAATTCCTTCAATTCGAACAATCTTTTGCTTTCCGCCAGCCGACGGCACGCGCTTCTTCTTCGGTGCAGAACCAACGCTCGCCGGTTGCGGGCGTGATGACGGTTTTTGTATAACTTTTACATCCAGAGAGATGATATATCTTCTCGCCGTTCGAAATGTTTCCTTTAATAGTGCACTCTGACACGGGCGGGAGCGCAGGAGAAACCGCCTGCTCCTCTGTGGCATCCCCTGATGCGGCCGTGCGGCACAAATCCCCCCACATGCCCCGCCTCCCTTCCTTCGCGCGCGTTTCTGCGATGGCAAGCTCTTGCTGGTATTTCACGTCTGGCGGGTAAGCTATCGCGCGCGCAAGCCCTTGTTCCACCAGCGTGGCATTAATCTGCATAGTATCCAGCCACACGTACCGCAACAGTCTTCCGTAGCGATCCTTATCGCTGGTGTCGCGTTCCATGCGGCCGGTTTTGCCTTGCACTAAATTATTATTTGCTTCTTGCGCGGCTTCCGCCAAACACCCCTCAACCCCGCGCTCTGCCATTTCAGGACTGTCCATGCCGATGTAGCGCACCCGCAGTCCGCTCTCAAGCTCAACCGTATCGCCGTCTATCACGCGCTTCACCACTACTGCGTCCGAAAGAGCTTCCTGTGCAGGAACATTCACCGCGCGCAATGATACCGCGGCTTGCGGTTGCGCCTGTATTTCAGTAGAGACACCTTTCACCGCTCCTTGGTCATCTGAACCTGCAAGGGGCGAAAAACGGGTGACGACGAGGAGCGTCACAAAGGCCCCGGTGAGCGTCCCATACAAGAACATGGCAAACAAAGGATTGATGCGCGGGGGGCGGAATAGCCGCATATAAAGGATTAAAAACCAGATACACGTATTGTGCCGGTATTGGCACTCTTTCAGTATAGTATGTTACGCGGTTTCAGTAAAAAATACACCCCCGCCCTTTGTTATTATTACACGCTACTTACCTCACGATAGACTCTCTTTAAACTTTTATGCGAAAAAACGCGCTCCGAATTGATGTTCCTGCGTGCCATAATGTTCCACAGGAAATTTCGCGATATGCGACGCAAACTCGCCGCATCGCGGCAGGCTCCATCCGCTGATTAAACCTTTTATAAACCCTGCGCGATACGCGTCCCCTGCGCCTGTCGGGTCAACTACTTTTTTTGGATGCGCCGCCTTCACGATATAGGTGTGCGCATCATGATAAATGAGCGAACCCCTTGCCCCCTGCGTCACCACGACTGTTTCCACTTTGCGCAAAATTTCCTTCTCGTCCTGTTGAAGCTTTTGCTTGATTTGTGCGAATTCATAGTCATTGCTGATCAATAAATGGGCCCCTTGAATTAAATAATTCAGTTCGCGTGCCGACAACAGCGGGATCTCTTGTCCCGGATCGGCAATATATCGAATCCCTAATTTTTTATACACCCTCGCCGCATTTATCATGTCAGTGACATTGCCGGGCGCGATGATCGCCAGCGCCGCAGGCAAGTGCCGCTTCACCTTTTGTAAGGTAATCCCGCACGGTACGCCCATAGTTTCTAAATGCAGCGCGGCAATCTGATTATCATCGCGGTCTGTGATGATATGGGCTACCGTCGTATCCTTGCGTGATACGAGCCTTATCTCATCGTCCGCAATACGGTGGCGCTGCAGCCATTTCTGATATATGCCAAAATCCCTTCCGGCTTGCGAAAAAATTATCGGCTCCTCTCCCAAAAGTTTCAAATTATATGCGATGTTGCCGGCAGTGCCGCCCACCTTCACCTCTATTTTCTCCACGATAAAATTAATGCTTAAGGTATGAATTTTCTCAGGTATAATATAGTCAACAAACCGCCCTGGAAAATCCATGATCTTATCGTAGACTAACGATCCAGACACTAAAATTTTTCCTTGATAGCGCGTACGCATCATTACTGTCTTATGGGCATAATAAGATAGAGATGATCTTTCACTCCCGCGGGTTTGAGAAGTACGGGAATTTTTGAATTAGTAACCTCAATATGCACAGATTCGGTAGAGAGACTCTCGAGCCCTTCCGCGAGATAACGCCAGTTCAACACCACTTCATCCGATTTCCCTTCTACCTTCGCGGGTACTACTGTAGTGTTTTCTCCCACATGGATATTCACCGCGCGCAACCGCACCCCTTGCTCTTCGGGGAGCACCGTGAGCGAAATGTCATTCATGCCCGACTTTGAAAACAAACTTGCCGCGCGCAGCGCTTGCACCAAAAGTTCTCGCTCAACCGTGACGAGTGATTCATAGGTAGAGGGAATAATATCCTGATATGCGGGGTACTGTCCTTCAATAAGCCTGCTCACCAGTACGGTATCCCCTATTATACATGATACCTGATGCTGGCCTATCACCACCTCCGCTGTATCTTCTTCACCTTGGTCCGCATGACTTAAGGGGAGTATTCTCGCCACTTCCTGCATAGTGCGAATAGGAATAATAATTCCAGGCACATCTATGGTTTGATTGGGAATTTCTATGCTTTTTTCAGCCAAACGGTAACTATTAGTGGCTGCGGCGGTCAGTTTTCCTTTCATAACACGAATATATATTCCAGCAAGCTCTGGTCTGGTATCGTCAAATGAAGCGGCAAAAAGCGTAGCTTGAACAATCTCGTTAAGCTTTGAATGATATATAGTAAATACTAACTGCTTTTCCATTACCGGAAGGAGGGGAAAATCATCAGCGGGAACAGTGTGTATTTTATTTTCAAATGACCCGCTTTGCACTTTTAAATTCTCCCCCTCTTGGATAATACTCACATTTTC
>MGER01000001.1:3618-12308 GCA_001791465.1 Candidatus Uhrbacteria bacterium RIFCSPLOWO2_02_FULL_49_11
TGAGAATATTCGAAAGAATAGGAAGAGAGGTAGCACGACTTGCTACATGACTAACTACTCCAAACCCCCGATGAAGATTTTCTTGCGTGCAGGTGAATTTCATAATAATTTATTTAATATATTGAATGATGATAGTGGTAAGGATGGTGGATAAAAGGAAAATATGAGCGTGTGGAGAGAAGAAAATATTTTTTTATCAAACGTTTAAAAAGGGAATAAGAAATAAAGAATTTTTTTTAACATCTTTTCTTGGAGTTATCCATGGGTAATAATTTTTAATAACGTGTGGGCGGTGTGAGGAGAGAAAATGGAGGGGAAGAGAAAAAATAAAAAAAATAATTTTTACCCACAGTTCATTTACCCTTTATCCCATGTTTGATTGAATAATTGTTGGCGGATAAGTACAATATCTTGGCGAATTCGCTCGTTTCTTTCTACTTCCTCCACAATTTTTGTATACGCGTACATAGCCGTTGTGTGGTCGCGTCCGCCCAGCTCGGCGCCAATATTGGGGAATGAACTTTTAATTTCCTCGCGCATGAGATACATCACGATTTGCCGCGGTAGGACCAATTCTTTTTTTCTGCTTTCACCTATCAGATTTTCAATGGTTATGTCATAGTATTGCGCCACTACCTTCATAAGGTGTTTGGGGGTGATGGCGCCTCGTTTAGGGGTTGCGGTGATGGTGTGAAGGAGTGAGCGTACTGATTCGAGGGTAAGGCTCGTGCCGCCGAGCTGTTGATAGGCGAGGATGCGGTTCAAAACCCCTTCTAATTCGCGAATATTTGATTGAATAGCAGAGGCGATGGACGCTATAATGCTCGCATCAAGGGTGATATTGCGCTCGGTAAGCTTGCGTTCGAGGATGGCAGTCCTGGTTTCCAGGTCAGGCATGCCGATATCTGCGATCATACCCCATTCAAATCGGGAAATAAGCCTTTGTTCAAGCCCGGGGAGCGCCTTGGGAGGGCGATCGGAAGAGATGACGATTTGCCGGTTATACTGATGGAGTTCGTTGAAGGTGTGGAAAAATTGCTCCTGGGTCTGTTCTTTCCCTGCCATGAAATGAATGTCATCAATGAGCAAGATGTCGACATTGCGATAGCGGTCTTTGAATGAATCTGCGTTGCCATTTTTAATGGAGAAAACGAATTCATTGGTAAATTTTTCGCATGAGGTATAGAGGATTTTTTTTGAAGGGTTATAACTTAACAGTTCATGCCCAATTGCCTGCATAAGGTGTGTCTTGCCCAATCCCACTCCTCCATAAATGAAAAGCGGGTTGTAGACCATTCCAGGTTGCTGGGCAACCGCTCTGGCGGCAGCGTGCGCAAGCTCGTTATTTTTCCCTACCACAAACGACTGGAAAGTATAGCGGGGATTGAGGCCGTGTTCGTCCATGCGGCTCATTGTATGCGGGGTTGTAGATTCGGCCGCGGGTTCTACGCTGCTAGCTTCGAGAGGGGTATGGGGCGTTTGCGGCGCCGTATGACGGGCTTCCACCTGATAAGACACTTCACGCACCTCATTATGGGTGACACTGCGGATCGCTTTGAGGATTGACGGGTGATATTTATTTTCAAGCCATGTTTTGGTAAAAGTGTTGGGAACACCCACGACCAATCGAGTACCGTCCTTTTCGATGATGAATGTATGTTTGAACCACGTGGTGAAATGCGCACGAGAAAGCAAGAGCTCTAGTTCCCCGAGCACCGCTTGCCATAGTTCGTTATGGGATATGTCAGGCATAGGTCGTTGAAACGTCATCGAGACGAGCGGTCATGTACGATCAATACGACGCTATTTTGATGTGATGCATCTATCATAGCACGGCATCACCATAGCAGAAAATAAGGTTTCTCGACAATTTTGTGTACAACCTGTGCAGACTTTGTGCATGAGTTATTATTATTTTTTCTTACTTGCTGGTAGGAGGATATTTCGGTATAGTATATATAACCGTATTCAATTTTTGTAATTTTAAACTATGCCAAAACGCACCTATCAACCAAAAACACGCAGGCGTTCGCGCGTCCATGGGTTTCGCACGCGCATGGCAACACAGAGCGGCAGGCATGTGCTCTCGAGGCGCAGGATCAAAAAAAGGGCGCGGTTGACCGTATAAAGAATAGCCGCGCACACAAGAAATAATTATGTTATCCCTGCAGCACCGTCTTAAATCTACAGAGGACTTTAGCCGCGTCTATCGGGAAGGTGGCGTCAGAAATTGCTCATGGATGGGAATGCGTTATTGCTGGAATAGGAAGAAGGGCACAAGGGTGGGGTTTGTGATACCGAATAGCGTCATTAAGCGCGCGACGGGACGCAATCGTCTGCGGCGGCAGTTGAGGGCAGCGGTGCAGAAAAATTTTTCTTCCCTTCCTGCGGGGTTTGATATATTTTTTGTCGTAAAAAGGTATTTATCTCCACTGCCATTTAATGTGATAGAACATGATTTATTGTTATTAGTGCATTATCTTTTATTGTTAAGGCAGAATACTCAAAAAATGGCTAATATATGAGAAAAATTATCACTTCTTTTAATTATTATATTGAGAGGTTATTGGCCCACAGCATTCGATGGTACCAGATAAGCCTCTCCCCAGACCACGGACCCATGCGGCGCCCGTGGGGCCATTGCAGGTTTTTTCCTTCGTGTTCAGAGTATACAAGGCAGGCATTGGTACGCCACGGCGCGCTTCGCGGTATCGCGCTGGGAGTAAAAAGGGTCCTGAAATGCCATCCACTGCACCCCCCTGCATTTGATCCTGTGCCGTAAGCATTACTACTTATGAAATATCTCTATAATCTCATTCTCTATCAGCCGCTCTTTAATCTTTTGATATTTTTTTATAATGTGCTTCCCGGCCACGATATCGGCATTGCTATTATAGCGCTCACGATTGCCGTGAAAGCGCTGCTCTATCCTCTTTCTTTGCAATCAATCCGCTCCCAAAAAGCGCTGCAGTCCCTCCAGCCCAAGATGGATGCGTTGAAGCAAAAATACGGCGACAACAAGGAAACGCTTGCGCGCGCCACCATGGAACTGTACAAGACGGAAAAGGTGAATCCGTTCTCGTCATGCCTGCCCTTATTGGTCCAGTTGCCTTTCTTCATAGCCCTTTATCAGGTATTTGGGCGCGGTATTAGTTCAAACGGTTTCGAGGCGCTCTATCCATTTATTGCGAAGCCGGAATTTATACAGCCAATTAGTTTTGGATTCTTAGATCTCACACATCCTTCCATTCCTCTTGCGGTCCTTGCCGGTCTTGCGCAGTTCTGGCAATCGAAGATGTTGGTCACCAAGCCGCAGCCTAAAGTGCCGGGCGCGAAGGACGAGAGCATGACCGCCATCATGAATAAGCAAATGCTCTACATGATGCCGCTGATGACTGTTTTTATCGGCACCAGGCTCCCGGGAGGGCTTTCTCTGTATTGGCTGGTGACGACGCTGCTTACCGTGGCGCAGCAGGCGGTTCTCTTCCGCCGCCGTGTTGACGCCGGCGCGGCGCAGAAAAATATTTAATTATCATCACCGCCATGATGATTAACACAGAACAGCTATTCCATATTCCTGTGGAAACAATCGACCATCACAGCCTCGGTCGTGTGGTTGGTCTTGAAATTGATATTGAAAGTCAGAGCATCATGCAGTACCAGGTGCGCCCCACGGGGATCATGGCGAGCGTGCTGCGGAATGTGGATTTACTCATCAATCGCAATCAGGTTATATCCCTCACTAAAGATAAGATGATTGTGGACAGCACGGTGTTGCGCGACAAAGAGAAGGAAGCGCGTATCGCGCACCTGCCGCAACATGCGACTTCTTTTGGCGCCACACCATCCACGACGCGATAGCATGAGTCAAAACCAATCCCCTCTAAAAAGAGGGGATTTTTTGCTAAAATTAGCAAATTATTTCAGTATAACCGAGTCCTTCCTACAATAAAGGTAAAATGGTGTTGCAGGATTTCAGTGGTAAAAGGAAGACGGATAATTTTAAAACCGTCTACGGTGGCAGTGGATTCTCCATTCAGTGGCGTCACGGTAATTTTTTTTGCCGTACAATGGGTTGGTTCGACCGCGTTCCGTGTTCTCCACCATGATGACGGCGCCTGCGGATGAATATAAATACTGAATAGGCCGTCGGCGGGACTGTCACAATAATCGGGATACTGGAAAGAAATTAAATTTTGTATCGTCGTATGCGACGCGGAGAGCGGCGTGAGGTGATATTTGGCATCGCACTCAATACTGCAGAGAATATTATGCATTTCTATTGTAGAGATGAAGAGTTCGTTGTTGTTCATGACGCCCGCATCGAACGCTTCCAGTCTGCGCGCGGCGAGCGTGTCGCACGCGGCTATGCTCTCCGGAATACCAAGGGTGTGAGATATTAAAAAAGGGCCGACACCAGCCGGGATCATACCCAAGGTGCAATGGGGGTGGTTGCGCAGCACGCTCGCGATACGTGAGAGAAGATGATCGTTCCCTACCGCAATGAGCGTACGGGCGCCTTGGGTCAATGATTCTTCCACGGTTTCGCGAAGATCATGGAGCGGCGTAAGCCTCGTAAACCTTCCTTTAATACCAAGGTCAGTGATGCGTGTTTCCACCCGTGCCACATCTTGATGAAAACGTTTATGGCGCAGAGAAGGATCAAAGAAATAATGGTACATAAGCGCCGTAAAAAAATAACATATCCTGCAATTTATGTCATACGTTAACAAAATGAATAAACCTGTGGGAAAAGCGAGATGTTATTTTTTTAATCGCCCATAGCGTCATTTGCGGTTATTTGTTTTTTCTTTCCATGGCAGATTTAGCTAACGCAGAGTGGTTATTGGCAAATGACGCATGTTCTGCAATATTGACACTGTTTCCTTGTGTATTTCCCATGCTAATCTTGCCATTGAGCACTGCACCGTTCGCTACTGATATCGCTTTTGCCTCGATGTCTCCATTAATGCGTGCGGTAGAGAGCAGTTCTAGTTGCTCAATGATTTTTACATTGCCATGCACCTCTCCCGCGATGGTTGCGTTTCCGGCTTCAATAGAAGCAAATATTTTTGCGTTTTGGGCAATTCGTAAATTCTGTTTTGTTTTCATGCTGCCGCGCACCGTGCCTTCCACGACCACATTGCTCTCTCCCACAAAATCCCCTTCAAGCTTTACCGTGGCGCCAATGATAGTATCATCGTTTTTGGTTAGTTTTGTAGAATTGTGAAACATACAGTTTAGTTAGAGGTATAATGAATGTGAATAAGATTTGGATAGACTGTGCAAACTCTGATTAAATGTTACACTATCGTCTAGAATTTATACAGAATATAGTATTATTCCCATAGTTTCCACCAGAGGCGGATCCGCTTATGGCGGACAATGGGTAGCTGCCCGCCACGGCCTAAGCCCCTGTAGTTCAACGGATAGAACAAGAGACTCCTAAGCTCTGGATCCAAGTTCAATTCTTGGCGGGGGCAAAGGCTGTGGCAGACGGGGAACAGTCCAGTCCTAAGGGATAGATGATGTTCGATATTTACTTGTGCAAATAGCTATTAACGTGACGAGTATAACTGATACACTGTTATTGTGGGCCCATAGCTCAATTGGCTAGAGCGTCAGGCTGGCAGTCTGAAGGTTGCGGGTTCGAGACCCGCTGGGTCCATTTATCCACTTATCCACAATATTATTCTAGAATTGTCTAGAAGTTGGATTGTAAATAATAAATTTAGGGCCTGTAGTTCAGTGGTAAAACGCCGCATTCGCATTGCGGAGGCGGGGGTCCGATTCCCCCCAGGTCCACCAAATTATACTGATCTACCTTATTGTATTGGAATTATAGGCCACATACCGAAGGTAGATGAGCCTCAGACATGGCAGTACTCCATCCATCTAGTTCTTGCAGCTACCCCCTTTTCGCTCCCCCCTGGAAGGGGGAAATATAGAGGGGTCGAATGGAGGGGAAAAATAGTAAGAATATAGTGGATTATGTAGTAGTTCTGCGGTAGCGTGGTAGCTCTTGTCCCGTCGAATGGCTGGGATATCTGCTACATGATTGGTTGTGTCGGAGACAATCTCCTACGCTACAGAGTTGATAAAAAACGCCGAAGGCTTAACATGATTTTATTATCAATAAAAAAGTAATACAAATTGTTCTACGTAGAACAATTTAATTAGCTAAGATAATGAATATTTTCTCGATCGGCGTTTGCCGGTCGATTTTGTTACTTCCAATTACTGACCTTATATACAAATGAAAGCGCCTTCTCCCACTAGAAGGCGCTTTTCCGATCCTGATGTTGGAGAATGGATGAGTCTCCTCTCCAACCAATCTTTTCGGCGAGGTGGGGAAGGAATCTTCCGTCCCTATCCTCTACAATCGCCCTGATGGCGATTTTTTGTCCCCACCATCCGTGCTCTTGTAAGAGCAAAGCACGAGCACGATCTGCTGCTACGCGGATATTGGTGATCTCAATTATCCACTCCTCGATTTGCCAACTTGGAAGGTCAAGTCGGCCGAGTTCGATAGTATCGACGATTTGGTACAGGATAGCGATCATATGGCGTGGCTGTACTTCCTTCGGTGACGGCACAGGCCGTCTCTGCTTGATCTTGCTCAGCACCCAATCTAGTAGATTTCCAAGCCATCCTTCATCGTCGCCTTGTCCCATTAGTTCAAGTATCAAGACTATTAGGAGAGCGGCGACCGCGTCGACTAGAATAATTTCTAAAAAATTCATTTTATTCACCTCCTTCATCGATTGTGAATGTGATTTTGACGCTGTAGTATAGGTATAAAATAGTAAATAGGTATAAAATAGTAAAACTGTCAAGAATTTTAGATGAAAATTATAGTTTCTGAATAAAATATACAGTAAATACTTACTATAATAATTAGTTTCTTGATTTTTTGTCAGAAATATTGACAAAATGTGAAAATGAGAACAAAGTGAGTCTTGCATAGTATTTGTTTTTACCCGTTTCTGGATTCCCGCTTTCGCGGGAATGACGGTAAAGCGCGTATGATTCACTCCTCTACGTTTGAAAAAATAGGGTTGAGCGCCGGTGAAGCGCAGGTGTATTGCGCATGTCTGCAGTTGGGGATTGCGTCGGTGACTGATATAGCAAAAAAGGCCGGGATGAGGAGGCCGACGACGTATTTGGTGGTGGACGAACTCTTGAAGAAGGGGCTGTTGGTGAAAGTGCCAAAGGGGAGAAAGATGTATTTGCGGGCTGAAGATCCGGAGAGATTATTGAAACTTATTGAAGAGAAGAAAGAACTGGCCACACGGGTAGTGCCAGAGCTGAAGTTGCTCTCATCGCAGGCAGAAAACAGGCCGGGGGTTGAATTTTATGAAGGCAAAGAGCAGTTAACTAAGGTGTATGAGGCGGTTTTTCGTTCAAAAGAGGTGTGGGCAATAGCGTCAATGGACGAGTATTTTAAGGTATTTTCTTATGAAGAAAACCGCCATGTGTTTCAACTATTGAAAAATCGAGGAGGCAAAATTTACGATATGTTCGTATATTCGCGCCAAGCCACGCGCATCGCGGCACAGCCGCACCGCAGGGATTTAAGCGAGGTCAAGATCCTTCCCAGGGATTTCCAGATTTCTTCCGATATTCTTGTGGGCGACGATCGGGTAGCGCTGGTGTCGCTCCCGAACGTGAGCGCCACGGTCATCATTGATCAGAACATTGTCGAGAGCGAACGGAAACTGTTGCAATATATATGGGCAACATTGGAGAAATAGTGTTGTAAGCTTGCCCGCATCTCTTCATATACAAAGCATAGACAGGACCATGTATATTCGATATAGTAGGGGTGATACTTTTATTATTTTTTTAGAAATTATATGGCAGAAACAACTTTTACCGACGAAAATTTCGATTCTGAAGTCATAAAATCAAGCATTCCCGTGCTCGTGGATTTTTGGGCGCCGTGGTGCGGTCCGTGCAGGATACAAGGGCCAATTATAGAAGCACTTGCTCGCGAGCAAGAGGGGAAGTCTGTAAAAATAGGGAAGCTAAATGTGGACGAGAATCCCCAAACTGCACAATCCTATAATGTGATGTCCATCCCCACGATTATCGTATTTAAAGATGGGCAAGTGGCGCAGCAAATAGTGGGGGTGCAGCAGAAGGATGCTCTTAAAAAGGCTTTGGGGTTGTAGCATGAGTTATGTCTTTATAGGGGAGATGTTTGTATCGATGAACTGAGTCAGAAATTCCAAGCTCCAATTTCCAAATCCCAAATAATACCCAAGTTCAAATAACCAAAGCTCAAAACACGTTTCAGTATCCAGTATCGGAATTTTGGATTTGTTTAGGATTTAGAGTTTCGGATTTGTAATTTTTCAAGTTATGTGGGATATCATTATTGTGGGCGCGGGCGCCGCAGGCATGTCTGCGGGCATTTATACATGTCGTCGCGCGCTTTCGACGTGCATTATTTCGCGCGACCTTGGCGGGCAGGCAGCGCTCACTGATTGGATTGAGAATTACCCGGGGGTCCTCGGGCAAATACATGGGCTTGATCTCATGGAAAATTTTAAAAAGCAATACGAGGGTTTCGGGGGAACCTTAAAATTTGAAGAAGTGAAAAAGATTGAGCAGACAGACGGCCATTTCCGGGTGGAAATTTCATCCGGCACTGAAACGGCACGGGCGCTTATTCTCGCGTTTGGGCT
>MGER01000001.1:12346-17486 GCA_001791465.1 Candidatus Uhrbacteria bacterium RIFCSPLOWO2_02_FULL_49_11
TGAAAGGAAAGGGTGTCACGTATTGCGCTAATTGCGATGGACCTTTCTATAAAGGGAAAATTACAGGAGTGGTAGGGGCGGCGGGGGGCGCATTGGATGCGGCTGAATATCTTTCGCGGCTTTGCCAAAAAGTATATCTTTTTCCTCAGCGAGAGAAACTCCTAGGATCAGCGCGTCTCATTGAGGCAGTGACTACAATTAAACATATAGAAATAATTTATAATAAGAAAATTATTGAAGTGACAGGCGACACGAAGGTTAATGGAGTGCGTTGGGAGGATATGGCGACCCATGCGCAAGGCGCAACGCCGATGGACGGCGTATTCATTGAGATAGGATATATCGCAAAGACAGACTGGGTGAGGGGATTAGTGATGTTGGACAGAAAAGGGCAAGTGACGGTTGACAAGGGCAATCACACCAATGTGCAGGGCATATTTGCTGCGGGAGACGTGACTGATGTGGACTACAAGCAGGTAGTGATCTCGGCAGGTGAAGGAGCAAAAGCAGCGCTTGAAGCGTATAAGTATATTCAGACGAGTTTGGGAAGGCCCGGCGTCCTCACCCCGGACTGGGGGTCGAGCCAGAAATAGGTGGCGACAACTGCTTGTCGTCACCCTGGCAAGAGGGGATTGTCTCTGTGCCGAATTCTCATTTTTATTTTCATGCCTACCATATCCAAACGCGCGCATGAGATGATCGCATCTCCCATCCGCAAATACCTTCCCGCGGCGCAAGCCGCCGCAAAGCGCGGGATCAAAGTGTATGGGCTCAATATCGGCCAGCCGGATTTACTGGCTCCTACTGTGTTTTGGAAAGAGGTTTCCAAATGGCGCAAGGGCGTGCTTGCCTATGCGCCGTCCACGGGTCTTGCCGAAGCCCAAGAAGCGTGGTCCACCTATTTTCAGCGTCGCGGATTGCCTCTTGCCCCCAAGGATGTCCTTATCACCACCGGAGGGAGTGAAGCGATTTTCTTCTCCATGGCGGTGACCTGCGATCCCGGCGATGAAATTATCGTGTTTGAGCCTCTCTACTCAAGCTATAAAAGTTATGCAGGGGCGCTCAATATCAAGCTCGTGCCCGTGACACTTTCGTCTGATAACGGGTATCATCTTCCTTCGCGGAAAATGATTGAAAAGGCAGTGACGAAACGGACAAGAGCAATGGTGGTGATTAATCCGAATAATCCCACCGGCGCAGTATTCACTCGCGCGGAATTGACACGTGTCGCGGCGGTCGCAAAAAAATATCACTTATGGATCATTGCGGATGAAACTTACCGCGATCTGGTGTTTGTGGGGGGAAAAACAGTGAGTATTTACGAAATTCCAGGCGCGGCGCCTTATGTCATCCTCACGGACAGCGCGTCGAAACGCATGAACCTGTGCGGCGCGCGTGTCGGCTGTCTCGCAAGCACAAGTACGGACGTGATGGCGAATACCTTAAAGCTCGCGCAGGCAAGACTCTCCTCGCCTACCATTGAGCAACTCGCCGTGAATCCGCTCCTCACGGGATCTCAAAAATACCTCGACGAAATCCGCAACGAGTATCGCCGCAGGCGCGATGCGGTGTACGGGGCATTGCGCAAAATGCAGGGCGTGAAAGTGCATCAGCCGGAAGGAGCCTTTTACCTTATGGCGACCCTTCCCGTGAAGAACAGCGAGGACTTCGTGAAATTCATGCTGGGTAATTTTGCGTATAAAAGTCAGACGGTATTTGTGACGCCGGGAGAGGACTTTTATTCCACCCCGGGAAAGGGAAGGAACGAGGTGCGTATCGCGTATGTGCTTAAGGTAAAAGACCTTAAGATTGCGATGGAGGTGCTGGAGAAGGGATTGCAGGCATTCATTCTGAAATCCCAATGGCGAAATCCAAATGACAAATAAAATCTCAAGCTCCAATGTCCAATACTGTAGCGGTTTGATATTGGGATTTTGGATTTTATTGGAAATTTGAAATTTGGATTTGGGATTTAATGTTTATCTATGCCTAACTTATTCAACCAAGCACTCACACAATTAAAGAAGGCGGCAAGTCTCGGGGTCGTTGACCCTAAGGCGCTTGAGGCGCTCGAGTTTCCGGATCGCACGCTCAATTTCACGATTCCGGTGCGCATGGATGACGGCGCCACAAGATTTTTTGAAGGGTATCGGGTGCAGCACTCGAGCCTTAGGGGCCCTTATAAGGGCGGCATCAGGTATGCGCCCGTGGTGAGCGAAAGCGAAATGAAGGCGCTCGCGTTTTGGATGACCGTGAAGTGCGCGATCGCTGATATTCCCTACGGCGGCGCGAAAGGCGGCGTAAAGGTAGATCCGAAAAAATTATCAGAAGGCGAGCTTGAGCGCCTCACGCGCGGATTTACGCGCGCGCTGTGCCGATTTATCGGCCCCTGGCAGGATGTGCCTGCGCCTGACGTGAATACCAACGCGAAAATAATGGCATGGCTTTTGGACGAGTATGAAATCTTGACGGGAGAGCACGCGCCTGCGGTGGTTACGGGCAAGCCAATCCCTTTGGGAGGAAGCCAAGGCAGGGAGGCGGCGACCGGCGAGGGCGGCGCGATAGTGCTTGATCAGTATGTGAAGGACCACGGCATGGACCCCAAAAAAATGACCGTGGCAGTGCAAGGGTTTGGCAATGTCGGTTATGCCATGGCAAAAGCGTTGCACGCCCGCGGGTACAAAATCGTAGGTCTTGCGGATTCTCGTAACGGAGTCCGCGATGACAACGGGAGAGGGAAGGAACCGGGCATGGACCCTTTCCATATACTCCAGGAAAAGCAGGAAAAAGGAATGATTTCGGGGTGTTATTGCAAGGGGTCAGTCTGTGATTGCGAGCATTATAAGAAAATTTCGCCGGAACAACTCCTTGTTATGGATGTGGATATTATCGTGCCTGCGGCAGTGGAGAACGTGATTACCGAAAAGAATGCAAAAAAGATAAAAGCAAAGATCGTGTGCGAAATGGCAAACGGGCCCACTACGCCGGAGGCGGATACGATCTTGGAACGGCGCGGTATCACCGTATTGCCTGATGTGCTTGCGAACATGGGCGGGGTCACGGTTTCCTATTTCGAGTGGGCGCAAAATATTCAAGGGGTGAGTTGGAGCGCGGCGGAAGTGGAAACCCGATTGAAGGAGAAAATGCTTGCGTCCTACCGCGTGGTACGGGATATCGCCCGCGAGCGGAAGGTGAGTTTCCGCACGGCCGCGTACCTCTTGGCGCTCGCGCGGCTTGAAGCGGCCATGCGCGCAAAGGGGGTTATCAAGTAGATCCTGTTTCAAAATCGGCATACATCACAGGGCCAGTGAACGCGCGCTCTTCGGCAGTCACTGGCTCTAAGTGTACTACAGCGGCACGCGCTCCGTATGGAGACCAGTTGGGGTCAAATGGAATTTCACTGGATTAATATACTCCCACACCTCGACACCCCCTCCATACCTCCCCCTTTTAGGGGGAGGACACCGGTGTTTCCCCCTTAGCAGGGGGGAATACAAGGGGGGCTGAACCGTGGAAACAACACCTGCTCCAGTAAATTTCCATGTGATCCACCAGTTGCCCTGATATATTTAATCAGAATCAAATTATTATGTTATGAGCATAGGAATCATCATCAGCCAAACAAATCCGGAAACCGTGTGGAACGCTTTTCGTTTGGCAAATTTCGCTCTTCAAGAGGGCGATGAGGTTAAAATTTTTCTTGTGGGAGAAGGAGTGGAGTATGAAAAAGCAAGTTCCGAAAAGTTCAATATTCAAAAACAAGCCACAGATTTTTTAAAGTCAGACAAGGCGCGCATCATAGCTTGCGGCACTTGTTTAAAATCAAGAAACCAGGAAGCGACCAATGCGTGCCCGATGGGTAGCATGAAAGATTTATATGCCATAGTGCAAGAATGCGATAAAGTATTAACCTTTTAGTTCATAAAATTGTGTATGGAGTTTGACTACACCACAACCACAGCCAAAAATTTTGATGAAGCCGTTCAGGCTGTACAAGATGAGGTTGCCAAAGCTGGTATGCGTGTTTTATATATCCACGATGTGCAGAAAACTCTAGGCGAGAAAGGATTTCAGAGAGAGCCATTTAAGATTATTGAATTTTGTAACGCAAGGTTTGCTTATGAGTTTTTGAATATTGATATTAAAATAGGGCTTTGTATCCCCTGCAAGGTAAACGTGTATGTGAAAGAGGGGCAAACTTATATTTCCGGCATGCGGCCGATTGTTCTGCCGCAGTTTTTCCCGCACGCCGACCTTGGCGAGAGACCAAAAGAAATTGACCACACTATTCGCCACATTATCAATAATGCAAAATAGCTTATGAAAAAATTAATTTCACTCACCACCTTGATTTTTATTTTAAGTTATACACTTCCCGCGCCCTCACTTGCCCAAGGTATGATGGGTTTCAATAACCCTGCGGTGCAAAGTGATGATGGACATACCGCGCGCGAAGAAGCTGAGGGAAAAGCGATTTGGGAGAACCTTTCCGCCGGCAGGCAGGGATCCGTCTCGGGCGGACAAGACGGCGGATTAACATGTGCAGATCTCACCGATGAAAATTTTGGAGTGCTTGGCGAATATTTTATGGGACAGATGGCCGGTGATTCCCATGAAGCAATGAATAACATGATGATTCGGATGATGGGCGAAGAAGGCGAGGAGGCGATGCACGTTGCGATGGGTAAAAGGATATCAGGATGCGAGCCAAACGCCGCAATCCCCCAAAATATGATGAATAGCGGCATGATGCAAATGATGTTGGGCAGCGGCATGATGGGCAACTGGTCAGGCTCATCCGCGCTCAATAATAATCCTATTAACCCTGTGTCTATGATGAATTTTGGTTTCGCGCCTTTTGGCTGGATTTTTATGATTCTTTTTTGGGTCTTGGTGATTACGGGAATTGTTGCCTTAATAAAATGGATAGCCGGTCAAAATAAAACTGAGAGCAGGAGCGGCAAGTCTGCTTTGGATATTCTCGAAGAGAGATATACGAAAGGTGAGATAGAGAGACAAGAATTTGAGGAGAAAAAGAAGGATTTAAAATAGGGCGTTTTCTCCGCGGAGTTTACCCCGCACTTGATACGGAGTTCCGAAAGCAATTTATCGTATTGGAATTCCAATGTTTCTGCGGTAG
>MGER01000001.1:17558-18867 GCA_001791465.1 Candidatus Uhrbacteria bacterium RIFCSPLOWO2_02_FULL_49_11
GTTTCTCGTGTTCTTCATAAATTTAGGAATGTTTGCCGTGGAGGCAGTCAGCGGGCTCGTCGCGCATTCAAACGCGCTGCTCGCCGACTCGTTGGATATGCTGGGAGACGCATTTGTATACGGAGTCAGTATTGCAGTGCTTGCCAAACACCCGTCCGTTCGCGCCAAAGCTTCCTTGGCAAAAGGCATTATCATGTTTGTATTAGGGCTCTTCGTGGTTGGTGAGAATATTTATAAAATCATCAATCCTGTAATCCCCATCGCCGAAACTATCACCGTGATAGGATTGCTGGCGTTGTTGGCGAATGCCGTGTCTTTCATGCTTCTCCTGAAGCACAAGGCAAAGGATTTAAATGTGAGATCGGCATGGATTTGTTCCCGCAACGATATAGTGGCAAATATTGGGGTGATTATTGCCGGACTCTTGGTGGCGAAGTTTAACTCAATGTGGCCAGACGTCATGGTTGGCTTTATCATAGCTTTTATTGTTCTTCAATCATCACTGCAGATTATCAAAGAATCATTTAGGCACAGTATAGCATAGGCGTTTATCATTGAGTGTGTGATGGTGTGTATTCTACGCTCGTTCTGTGTTTTCCATACGCGTATGATCTTGCAGAGTAAATGGAGCGCCACGCAAGCCCCTCACGCGCGCGGGCGCGTTATTGGGCTTGATGAAGTAGGGAGGGGCGCGTGGGCAGGGCCGCTCGTGGCCGCTGCGGTGGTGTTTCCTTCTCGTTTCAAGCTCGAAGGCCTAAAAGACTCAAAGCAGCTTACGCCCGATGCGCGCGAATTTTTTGCTTACAGACTTCAGCAGTGCGCCGTTGAATGGTCCTACGGCATTGTCCACCATTGGGAAATAGATGCGTTCGGGATTGTAGAAGCGAATCGGCTCGCGTTTGTGCGGGCATTGCAAGGGCTGAATGCAGTGACGGAGCATATTCTTGTGGACGGGCTGCCAGTATCTCCTTTTCCCTATCCTGCCACGTTTCTCGTCCGAGGCGATGAGCGTGAAGCCGTGATTGCCGCCGCTTCCATTTTTGCAAAAGTATTTCGGGATAATCTCCTGCGCGCCGCAAATACCCTTTATCCGCAGTTTGGATTTTATGATCATAAAGGATATGGCACTGCACAACATAGGGTAGCGTTGAAAGCGCATGGCATATCGCGGTTTCACCGGCGAAGTTTTTTGTCGTCTTTTCTTAGATGAGCGACAGCTATAGTATATGGCGTTATGAGGGAAAGGAATTGTCCTTGAGTATCGTTTGGCATTATACTGTAATAGTGAGATGATAATGGTACGCTATTA
>MGER01000001.1:18961-20857 GCA_001791465.1 Candidatus Uhrbacteria bacterium RIFCSPLOWO2_02_FULL_49_11
GGATTTTGGGTGCGGCGGCGGCGGGTTTTTCGCACTGCAGGCTGCCAAACTGGTGGGAGACCGCGGGGAAATATTCGCGGTCGACATCCTCAAATCCGTGCTCAATAATGTGGCATCCCGCGCGCGCAGTTTGGGGTTAGAGAATATTGTCACGGTCTGGTCGAACCTCGAAGTGTTTGGCGCCACCAAAATCTTGGATGGGAGTCTGGATTACGGACTGCTCACCAATGTGTTGTTCCAAAATAAGGATCCGCGGACGATCATTCGCGAAGCGGTGCGCATGCTGAAACTGGAGGGTCAGCTGCTTATTATTGATTGGAAAGAAGGGCGGTTCCCTTTGGGGCCTCTTCCTCAGGATAAAGTTTCGCCGCAGACGGTGAGAGATATTGTCGCAGAGTTTTATCTGTCAGAAATAGCGAGTTTTGACGCGGGGCCGTTTCACTATGGTATTATTTTCAAAAAAATTAGATCGTGACGGTTATGGAAATTACCACACTTTTTGATCCCTATCCGACTCCTTTGCCCGTCTCTGCTGTGCGGATTTTTATCGTCATGATTATCGGGGGAGGCGCGGTGAGCACCGCGTTGTTTTTGGTAGCGAAATTTTTTCGGCACGATCCTCCCCTGAAACGGTTTCTCATGAAGTTCGTGCAATGGTGCGTGGCAAGCACCTGTATCGCAGTGCTTCTTCTCTTTTTTCGGCAACAGCGGGCGTATCTCCTTTCGACGGCGGGGATTGCCTATGGCGCGGTGCTGGGATGCGCCGCGTGGCTGGTGCGCATAGCGGTTAAAGGGATACGGCGCTTAGCGAACGAACAGCATGCATGGCGGGAACAAGAGGAAAGAAAAAAATATTTATAAGAGGGGGTTATGGCACTCTCACAAGCGCGGGGGAGAAAAGGAGAGGAGATCGCGGCGCGCTATTTGCAGTCGCGCGGCTATAACATCATCACGATGAATGCGCGCTACAAGGGCGGCGAAATAGATATCGTGGCGAAAGAGAAGAATGAGTTGGTATTTGTGGAGGTGAAGAGCCGGAGTACGAGGACTTTTGGGTGGCCGGAGGAAGGGGTCACGCGGCAGAAACGCAGGCGAATGAAATTGTCAGCGGGACTGTTTCGCTCTTCGCATACAGAATACCAGCAGTGCGCGTACCGTTTTGATATCATGGCGCTTGAGCTCGATGAAGGAGCGCAAAAAGCGCGCGTGGTGCATTATAAAAATATTGAGATGAACTAAAGGAGTGTCTGTTTACCAGAAGAGGGATTGGTTATTACGCAGGTAAGTGCTTACTCATCCTCTCATACTTCTCAGAACGCTTCGGGAACTGACAATTTTGTTCGGCGTCGCGATCTAGCAGCTTGATGCGCCTTTCCGCCTCAAAAATCGCAGTTCCCTCGCTTTTTAAAATATGGTCAGTGAGTTATTATTTCCGCAGCTATTGCGGTTTTTTAGTTTTATGAGGTAAGATATGATAATTCCTTTAAAATAGCTCTTTCGCCAATTTTCAGGTATATGTATTAATTTGGTGTAAAACTGATATAAAAATAAACGAAAAAAGAGGCAGAAAACAGAAAATCCTTTAACGCATAAAACCGCGGATTTGCAGCTTTTGTCCGTTCGTCATAGTGCTCTTGCGTCTGCAAGGTCGGCGGATCCCGAGGTTGTTCCGCGCTTGATTAATAACCCTCATATCTTATGTCTTTGACAATTTACTCAATTCGACACAGGGCAATGGCGGCGTTGCTTGTAGCGTGTGCGGCGCTTATGCCTGTCGCGCGTGCCTATGCGGCGACCGTGGGAGAACCAGTATTTGAAAGTCCGGCATACGGCTCTCACCAACTGCCTACTCTGCCCGCGATCCAAGGCTTCGCTGATGCGGGAAGCAGTATCAAG
>MGER01000002.1:0-3584 GCA_001791465.1 Candidatus Uhrbacteria bacterium RIFCSPLOWO2_02_FULL_49_11
AACGTACGGGGAAACAGGTGCCGTACATACCCACCGGCGTTTTGTTTCATAAAAAAAAGCCGTCGGTAAGGCTATTAAAACAATTCCCACTGCGCCAAGGGCAGTATTTCCTCGTAGTGTCGCGGTTTGTCCGCCATAAATCCATTACCGATGCGGTAGATGCTTTTATTCGCCTTAAATCCCGTTTCCCAAATGATGCGCGCATCTCTCGTTTGAAACTCGCCTTGGTAGGCGGAGGCGCGTTTACTGACGAATATGTGAATGAAATTAAGGCATATGCGGACAAAAGAGATGATGTACTGCTGACAGGGTATCAGAAAGGGCACATCCTGCACTCGCTCTATGCCCACGCCCTTGCGTTTATCCAGCCGTCGATTTCTGAAGGGAAATCTATCGCGCTGCTTGAGGCTATGTCATGGGGACTGCCTATCATAGCCGCGGATATTCCTGAAACGCGGGAAGTGCTTATTCCTGTCCATCATAAACCATCAGGGCTTCTTTATGCGCCGCGCAATCTCGCAAAACTTACCCATGCAATGCATACGCTTATCAATAAGCCAAGATACGCTCGAGCATTAGGCGCGCAGGCGCGCAAAGAGGTTACCGCTGCGTATAATTGGGACACTATTATTTATGATATTATTGCGCTCTATGAGTGCGCATTGCAGCAAAGCAATGAATATCTTGCGCTTGATTACCGTTTGAGAGAAGCACAGTTGTAGCGTGGCAGCTTGCCTGCCACATGAGGTCGGAGGCAAGCCTGCCTGCGCAGGCAGGCTCCGACGCTACAGATGGTGAAAATCAATAATGTTAAAAGCTATACCTAATTGTTAGTAATACTGGGATCGCCTGGTCCGACTGAATAGATGGCATTGCCGTTCAATACATAGATGCGCCGCGCCGCTTCATCCGGATATAACCCACGCAATTCCGTAAACTGCGGGCTTGTATATTGGGCAACCAACGAGCCGTCTTTTTTTAATATGACGACCACGCGGCGCTGGGGCTGGTCAAGGAGATAGAGGTAGGGCGAATCTTCTTTGGTCGCGATTGCTTTTACGTTTTCCAAAGGTGGCTGGAGAGGCCTTAAGGCAAAAGGTACGCGTTTCCCTTTCTCAAGCCGGATAATACTGTGATCGGTAAACGTCACATATATTGAGCCGTCTATGGCAAAAGTCGTCGCTTGCGATAAATCAAGAGAATCGTCTTCAGACCAAGACGACCATAAATTATATCCCTGCATGGTCCGTTCAAAGCGGTAAATGGATCGCGAGCGCGCATCAAGCAAGTAGATGCGGTCAAGATACGTCGCATACGCAATCGGGAGCATTGATGCGCGAGGCAATGTGAGAGGGGAAAATTGGAACGTGCGGTGTTCCGCGTCAAGGTTCAGCACGCCGAGCGGGTTTTCGGTAAGCACCATTACTATGCCCGGGATTGATGCAATTATGTCAACAGGCTTGCCTGCGCCCGAAGGCAGATCAGTCATTACGACAATGCGCCTTTCTTTCCCGTCGAATTCATAAATGGCGCCTTCCGCGCGGTTCACCGTATAAAGTTTTCCCTGCGTGAGCGCGAGTCCCATGAGGTCAAACGTATGCGCTTCACGGAATGATTTTTCAATGGATACCACTGGTTTGGGGTCTGCGATGATGGAGAGCTTATTAATCGATGCGGCGCGCTGTGCAAGCCTTGTTCTCAAGTTTCGAATAGTGGATGCTTGAGTGTCAGAAAGGTGCTGGGGCGCCGCATTGAGGAGCGCGAGTGTTGCGTCTATGAGCTCAAGCGCATTTTTTTCCTTATTATCTTTCATTAGCGACTCAATCTGCGCCTCGCGGCGTACTGTTTCCGCAATAATGCGTTCCACATTTTTCGATCCCATGGAGATGAATATGATGCGCAGTGAGATAAGCACGAGGAGCGCGATGGCTGCAATCATGATGCGTTTCCGGTGAGAGCTCTGCTTAAATAATGCCGCCCCTGCCTTAATGCCATTTTTAAATATAGTAAAAACCGCGATCCAGTCTTTTCTTGATTTGGGCAATTGAAGTGACCTAATTTTGCTGCGCAAGTGAAGCGCTCGGTCCTTAATACTTTTTTTCTGGATAAGCCTGATGAGGGCTGCGGTACCCAGCGTCTGGATAATTCTTTGCAGTTCATTATTGTTTCCCTTATTAAGTATTTTGGCTAACTGCGCAAGATCAGATTTCGCCGGTATTTTGAATGTGATGAGAATCGCACCGTGCTGGTGCGCGCCTGCAACGAATTCTGTAAATATTTTTTTTCGCCCGACTGAATATTCAGATTGGCAGATTTCAATACTGTTCCCTTGCGAGAAAAGATATGCATAACATTCTCCGCCCGAGGTAATGGCAAAAGATTCTTTACTGTAGGCGAGCGTGCAGATATTTTCCGTATATAATTTTGTATCCTTATTTAATTCGTTTACTCTGCTTCCTGCGTGCTCAAGCGCGGCATCAAGCGAACCGTGAGCAGCAAAAAAATGCGTGGAAAGATGCTTTAAGATCTCTTTTCCGTAGGATGAATGACTCAAGGCTATGAGAAATGAAGCGGAGGTTTCTCCCGGCCGCAGTCCTTCATGCTGTGATATCGAAATTCCGCTATTGTCGGCGACATTGTTTAATAGGAAAAATTGTATGCTTTTGGACATATATGAAAAATTTAGAACGTTCGACTCTATCATAAATATGATTTTTTTGCAAGAGGAGAGGAACATGAACATTTTTAGTGTTCATGTTACTTGGGCGCCGTAAAAAAATAACCTAGCCGTAGATACGCTGTACAGCCTTGAATACATCAGCGGGAACACATGTGGATTGAATATGTTATCTTTTTAAGCGCCCTTTTTAAGCGCCCTTGCACTTTTTTCTGTATATGATAGGATATGAAACTTCCTTAAGATATTTGTGATTTTTCACAAAGTTATCCACAACTATTTAATCCATCATGCATTTATGGCGAAAAGATTGATACCCATCTTTCTTTCAATACTCCTCGCCTTGGCGCCCTTTTTCCCATGGCAGCTCATGGTGAATGCCGCAGAAACAGAGAGTCCCTATCAAGTGCATGAAGTGCTCATCACGTGGCGTAAATCCTATATGAGCCGTTTGGATGAGATAAAGGTTCAGATGAGGCAGAACATGAACGATTTCTTTGGTAAGGGAACAGGCGATCAATTGGTGGAGGCGCAATCCTACGATAATTCATTTACGCGCATCACCATACCGGAAAATATCGAGCTTGGAAAAGCCATGAAGGCGTTTCGTACGATTCCAGGAGTGGCATCAGTAACGCCGAACTGGCCCATCCACGCCCTCATGATTCCCAATGATCCGTATTTTGAAGCATACCAATGGAACATGAAACTCATTCAAATGCCGGAGGCATGGGATGCGAGTTTGGGGGAAGGCGCAGTGGTCGCGGTGGCCGATTCCGGCATTGCGTATGAAGATTATGGTTTGTATAAAAAGGCGCCGGATTTGGGCGGCGTGACGTTCGTGCAGGGCTATGACTTTGTCGGGCGTGACAGCCATCCGAACGATGAAAACGGGCATGGCACCCAC
>MGER01000002.1:3796-6027 GCA_001791465.1 Candidatus Uhrbacteria bacterium RIFCSPLOWO2_02_FULL_49_11
GCTTTCTTACGCTTATCGCAAAGGAGTCGTATTGGTGAGCGCCGTAGGTAATGACGGTGGGGATAAAATGCTTTATCCCGCGGCAGAACGGGATTATGTGATTGCCGTAGGCGCTGTCGGGATGGACGGATTACGCGCGCCGTATTCAAACACCGGTGAGGCAATCGATATGCTCGCACCCGGCGGGGATTTTACCGCAGATTATAACCACGACACGTATCCGGACGGCATTCTTCAGCAGACCTTTGCCACACGCGGCGCCTACACGGATGTGCGTTCATTCTCTTACCGGTTCATGCAAGGGACATCGGTGGCTGCACCTCATGTGACAGGCGTTGCCGCGCTTCTTATGTCTCTTGGCGTGCATGATCCTGCATTAGTTCGGTCAATTCTGCGAACAAGCGCGACTGACATTGGCGCTGAAGGCTGGGACCGCGAGACAGGTGCGGGGCTTCTGAACGCCGCAAAAGCGGTCCTCGCGGCGCGCGCGCAGAACTCACTCGTGAATGTAACCAATTCAACTATTGCGCGCAGCACAGAGACACCATCAGAAGAAAGCGCTCCGCACACAAACGAAGAGATTGCGAACCAGCCGACACTTACCGTCCTTAAGCTGACGCTTACCGCGTTAAACCAATTCGGCAGGACTGCCACAAAATTTACTTGGTGGGAGCCTGTCGTTCTGCAAGCGCGTGTCGTTGATCAAGATGGAAAACCAGTCGCAGATGCAGAACTCACCGTTACCTATAAACAAGGCAGTAAAGAACCAAGTTCATTGAATGGAAAAACAAATACCGACGGTTCAATTGCATTTACGATAGGGCCCTTTACACGACGCAGCGTCATTCAGGTTGGAGGTATCGCAGAAAAAGAGGGGGTGAAAAGCGCCCTGGCTACTTTACAATTTTCAATTAAGTAACAAATGTCTAGATTTGCAGCGTCGGAGCCTGCCTGCGCAGGCAGGCTTGCCTCCGACTCACAGGTGGCAGACAAGCTGCCACGCTACCGTGAAACGCATAACTTCTGTTTAATATTATTCTCTGTGGATAACTAGAGGAAAACTGAAAGAAATTGATATAATATGGCTTAATATAAGAAAGATAATAAAAATAATAGAAAAGAATACAAGATAAAATGGCTAAAATTAGAGAAAATCAATAAAAAATAAGGTAACTATTTAGATTGACAGGGCGCCCTGCTTTAGGATAAGATTGGATAACCAAAAAACAATAAATCAAACAAAAGATAGATAGCAATCCCATGCTCACTGATCGCAGATAGATGAAGATTCCGCCAGTTGGCGGACACGCAGATAAACGCAGATTTTCTTAAATTGCATGGGGCTATTTACGGTATCAGAACAATTTATAGGGCGCAGAACGGAATCCGACTTTAACGCTTTATGCGCGAATGCTCGATTATCGAGACGCGAATAAACGCGAAAATTAGATTTCGTTCTGCGCTCTTTTGTTTGATCGTTGATTAAGTCGGATAGGACTTATAAGACGGATTGGTCGGATAAGTCGTATAAGATATAATTGAAAATTTCTTCTCTGTGATCCGGGTTGGTCTGCGCCCCCCGTCCAAATTTTGCCAGATTCAGCAGGCAAACATGTTGGTGGCAAAGTTTGGGCGGGGTCAGATTCCCCAGCCCGGATCAAAGGGAGGAATAAACCGGTCGACATCCAAACTGGTCATGGATCTTATGGATCTTTGGACAGGAGGATTGGATTCCATGTGGCGTTACGAGAGGGGGCCCTACCCAATCATGGGCACATAATTATACTCTGGTAACACCATGGCCCAGAACATCACTGTCCCGATAATATCGGGACGACTCCAGAAAGGCGGTGATATACATGAAAAAAATGATTGCAGTATTATCACTCGTGGGTGCGTTTGCGCTCGTGGGAGCTGCCAGCGCGAAACTATCAATAGTGAACAATTCTACTGATGATGGATTCCATGGCATCAATAGCACAGTATTCGCAAAGCTTAAGATCAATGTTGATCAAAAAGCCCAAGTCTACAATGAGGTAAATACCTATGGTAGCTCTGGCTCAAATACAATTGTTTGCGGTGAAGACTGTGATGGCACAGTCGATTCCGGCGATGTGGAAAACACCACAGAAGTCGGACTCGATGTGAATTCATCTGAAATCGCCTATGCAGGTTTGACTGGCGGTTCTGATGAAGTTGAAATCGCTAATAACAGCAGCGATGACGGATTC
>MGER01000002.1:6038-6339 GCA_001791465.1 Candidatus Uhrbacteria bacterium RIFCSPLOWO2_02_FULL_49_11
TACCGCATCTGACACTGATGAGAAAGTTGATGTCAAATCAAACCAGGATTTGGCTATGGTTGCTAACGCGGCAACTGAAACAGGTGCGAATACAGGCGTAGCCGGAGATGACGGCACGTTTGTATTAAAGAGCGGTAAGTCAATGAACAATTTCACTCAAATTGTTGCAGCGGGTTATGCAAAAATAACTCGTCAATAACAAACGTCGTTGCCTGGGGTATTTGGTCTTACGCCTCATCGGCGTAGGGCCAGACCCCGAGGCAGTGAACAGTTTGTCAGTTTATTAGTTTATCAGTAATCA
>MGER01000002.1:6367-7630 GCA_001791465.1 Candidatus Uhrbacteria bacterium RIFCSPLOWO2_02_FULL_49_11
TATCCGACTTATAAACGTTGGGCGATTTGGACGCTCACCGTGCTTTTGGCATTCCAATCATTCTCCGGCATTGTCATCGCGCAAGAAGAGCAAGCGCCTTCTCCAGAAGAACCAGCCGCAGAACAACAAACCACGGTAAGTGAAATAGTCGTCACTTCCGAAGAGGCATCCAATACCACTGAATCATCTTCGCAGGAAACCGTATTCAGTGAATCCGCGGGAGATTTTCAGATGCCGCCCGTGCCCCAAATACCGTCATTCCAAGATATGATGCAAGGTTGGAATCCCAACGGCGTGGTTGATGAGGACGATCCGCCAGAAGCAGAAGCACCGGATGAAGACCTCGACGAAGTTGATGAGGATGCAGGAGAAACACAAGAAACTCCCCAAGTTCCTTCAACACCCACAACTCCTTCTCCATCAGATGCTAACGGTTCTGGGTCAGCGACTGGCAGCGTGCCAGGCAGTACAGGAACACCATTGAGCGACAGCGCGTGGTGGCAAGGGCTCGTGCCTTCCGTGGGTTCAAGCGGTTCAGGCAGTTCGCAAACTGCCCAAGATATTCTTGATCTTTGGAATCGGAGTTGGTCTCCCACAGAAGAAAAGGAAATTACCACACCGGGGGCGGGATCCGGTGAAACAACTGGCGGCATTACGAATCCCGCTGCAACAAGCACGCCCACGACTACTGCTCTTACTATTCCCGGTGAAACCGGTGATGAAGTAGATGCATTAAATGCCACCTCAACCGCAACCACAACTCCGGGAGCAGAAGCAGTTAATTCTGACAATACCGGTGAAGGAAATTTTACCAGTTCAGATACTGTTCAAACTGACACGAGCATTGAGACCACGAACATTTCTGATGTCACTAACAAAGAAATAATCGGATCAGATTCTGGCAATAACACGTTGGAATTCGGCCAAAGAGGGGAGGGAGGCATTACCACAGGACAATCAAATACCAACGCGCAGGGCGATTTTGAATTAAATACTACAGAAGTTCATGAAACAGGGGAGATGACGCCTGACCAGACAGGATGCGCTGATTGCTGGGCGGTCTGGAACATGGGATCAGTCGCCTTAAATGAAAATACCAGCGAAGATTCCACGAACCAGGCGACTGCAGACGTGGATCGCGATTACACGGTGGTAAATACCAACGTGGCATATCTTGGCAACGATTATCTTGTTACTGGCAATAGCGGCAGAAATAGCGTGCTTGCGGGATTTAGTTTCAAAGACGGCTGGGTAGAAACCGGC
>MGER01000002.1:7716-9683 GCA_001791465.1 Candidatus Uhrbacteria bacterium RIFCSPLOWO2_02_FULL_49_11
CGTGCTCGATATAAACGGCGAGTACAATGAGGACATAGACCTCTTTGAACTTATCGCAAGCAGGTTCGGGGGCACCCGCGGCATTTTTGCAAATGCGAATAATACCAATACGGGAGAAGATTCCTTGAATCTCGCGGCAGCAAGCATTGAAGAGCGCACTGACATTGAGGTAAACAATTTAGGGTTGATTGAAAATGATTATGCGATTGAGGGTATTTCGGGAGAGAACAGCATTTTTGCAGGCACCAAAGTAAAGCGCACCCGCGTGGATACCGGAAAAGTTGACGTGTCCACCAACCTTTTCAATTTCTTAAATACGAATATTATCGGAGGAGAAGCGACTGTGGCGGTAATTAATATCTTCGGAAACTTCAAGAAAAATATCTTGCTTCCTTCGTTTGATCAAATCTTCCCCAATGTGGGACCGCGGATCGGCACGGGCGCACAAGCTGACGCTTCCATCGAGGGCGCGACGGGAGATTCTATAAATAACGCAGTGGCGATTGCGACGAATGACACGGAAATTACGGTACAGAATTACGGCGGCGTTATTAACGAACTCAAGAACCGCGCAAATTCAGGTGATAATGAAAATGTGTTCGGTGATGATGCCGATAATATCACGGTTAAATCCGGAAAGGCTAAAACGCAAACGAATGTGCTTACGCTTGCCAACCGCACGTGCATCGGCTGCGGATGGTTTTCAGGTTTCTTCAATATTCTGGGCGATTGGAGCGGCAAGGTAAGCGGGTTGCCGGAAACGGCGAAAAAAGAAGGGAACGGTAAAAGTTTCGTGGTGTCGGTGGAAGACACCGATGTGCCGGGTTTGGGTGGCAATGGCGTATCTGCTGATGCTTCAATTAACGGCACGGGCGATGATTCCTTCAATGGTTCTGCGGCGGTTGCGGCAAGAAGCGTGAAGGTGAAAACAGCCAATGAAGGCGCGGTTATCAACAAATTGGACCAAGTGGCTGATTCAGGCTCCAATAGCATCGCTGCGATTGACGGCAAGGATATTACCGTCAATACCGGAGACGTAAGCTCTGCCATGAATGTGGGCACTATTTTGAATACCGATGTGATCGGCGGGAAGCTCGTCACTTTGGCGGTTAACCTGTTCGGATCTTGGGAAGGCGATTTCGTCATCGGCGAACCCACTGACGTAGGCGTGACCATCACCGCGACGCCCTCGCCGTCGCCCGCGGCATTGGGAGGCGCTATCACCTACCACATTACAGCGGCAAATGCCGCAAACGGCAAGACCACGGATGCATCAGTGAAGGTGACGTATGACAATGCAAGAACCACTCTCGCGAATGCCGGCAACGGTACTGCAGGAGAGGGGAATGTAAGTTTTTCATTCCTTGGGCTTGTGCCGGGCGCACAAGCATCGGCAACCTTCAGCGTCACCATAAAGAATACCCTCGGATCCGGGACCCATATTTTGAATGCAACCGCGGCTCTCACATCCTCAACTGCCGATAACAATTCGGCGAATGATCAGTCGAGCGCTGCGGTGTCAGTGACGGTCGGTCAATCGGGCAACACGAATCCAGGCAATGATGACGAAGGTACGGTAGACGGGACTATTTTACCCGGCGATGACAATTCAAACGGAAATTCCAACCCTCCTCCTGGCAATACTACGGGTGGTTCGACGGTGGGAGGTTCTACAGGATCTGACACGGTATTTAGCATCGTGAAGACCTCAACCGCGCCTTCTGCAGGAGTAGCCCCGGGCAGCACCATACCATATAAGATTACTTTGCAAAACAACAGGTCAGTGCCGGTAAACGATGTGAAAGTTTACGACAAGCTCAAGAACGAAGGCGGACTGGTGGTATTTGAAAATTCATGGGATTTAGGGACCGTGGCGCCGAATGAAAAAGTGGTCATAGATTACACGGTGATATTTTCAGCAGAGGCTCCTGCGGGAGACTACACGAATACGGCGTATGCTTCAGGAT
>MGER01000002.1:9858-10000 GCA_001791465.1 Candidatus Uhrbacteria bacterium RIFCSPLOWO2_02_FULL_49_11
TGATAATGCGGTGTCTGTACCGCTCAAGAGCGAGACTCCTGTGGGCGACATAAATAATATTTATTCTCCTGATTATAAAGTTACCAAAGAGAGTGCGCCTAAAAATACCGTGATGGACGTTGCCAAGGGCACGGTCATCAGG
>MGER01000003.1:0-4612 GCA_001791465.1 Candidatus Uhrbacteria bacterium RIFCSPLOWO2_02_FULL_49_11
TGCCCGTATTTCATGCCCGCGTAAAATGAACCTCCCCCTATAATAATGACACCAATGATGATTGGCAGTATTTTTTTCATAAAGCTTTTTGTTAAATTCTAAACTCGAAATTCTAAACTCTAAACAAATTCAAAAATACAATACTCAAATTTTCAAACGTGTTTGAATCTTGATCATTCGGATTTATTTAGGATTTAGTGCTTAGGATTTAGAATTTCAATCATTCATATCGTAACGCTTCAATGGGATTAAGACCTGCGGCACGACGAGCTGGGTAATAGCCGAATACAATGCCGATCGCCGCGGAAACGCCGAATGCCAGGGCAATGGAAGTGGGAGCGATTTTAGTCGCAATGCCCCCGAAATGTGTCACGCCAAGGGATATGAGCCAGCCCACGGCCACGCCTACCACGCCGCCGATAAAAGTCAGCATGATTGCTTCCGTTAAAAACTGTAAATTAATATCCTTCCGCTTCGCGCCGATCGCTTTCCTCAATCCTATCTCCCTGGTCCTCTCCGTAACGGTGGTAAGCATCATGTTCATGATGCCGATGCCGCCCACTAAAAGAGAAATACCCGCAATCGAGCCGAGAAGCAACGTAAGCGTCGTGGTAATAGATGAAGCGCTTGCCAAGATATCGGCCTGATTAAGCGTGCTAAAATCAGCAAGCGTCGGATCGGATATGTTATGACGCGCCAAAAGCAACGAGGTTATTTCTTCCTGCATGTCAGTCATGACAGTCTGGTTAATAGCCTGTACGTTTATCGTAGTGACGCGATCACTGCCGGAGAGAAATTGCTGGGCCGTCGTGATGGGCACGTAAATCATGTCATCTTGGCTGCCGAATCCCGTGCCGCCTTTTGCCGCTGTGACACCGATGACCGTGAAATTAATTTGCTTAATGCGGATGGTCTGGCCGACTGAATTTGCGTTTTCACCGAATAAATCATCCCGCACGCTCGGCCCCAGCACTGCAACTTTGGCAAAACCCGTGACATTCTGTTCGGAAATATAATCGCCTTCGTCGATTTCCACGTTCTTCACTTCTGGATAGGCCGGCGTGACGCCGTCTACCGAAGTGTTCGTATTCGTACCCTTGGCAGTCACTTGGTAGCGGCCGGACACTTCAGACGCGACCGCCTTGACCGAGCTTATTTCCGCGGCAATGGCATCCGCGTCATCAAGGGTAAGCGTGGTTGCCGAGCCTCTCCCGCTGCTCACTTGCTGGCCCACCCCGCGCTGGAATCCCGGCATCACCATAATAAGATTGGATCCCAAAGACTCGATCCTCGACTCAATGGAGCCTTGCGCGCCTTGGCCGATTGAAATCATGGCAATCACCGAACCAATGCCGATTACAATACCGAGGATAGTGAGGCTGGAGCGCGTCTTATTAGCAAAGAGCGCTAATGAGGTTTCCTCGAATATATCAGATAGTTTCATACATTTTGCAGGTCAGCGGTTCTTTTGTGGGTATTTTTTGCATCTTCTACAATATGCCCGTCGCGAATGTGAATAATCCGGTCTGCATGTTCCGCCACATCGCGTTCATGGGTAATTAAAATTATAGTATGATGCTGCTCTCTATTCAACGACTGAAAGGTGGCAAGGACGATTTCTCCGGTTTTCGTGTCCAAATTGCCCGTGGGCTCATCCGCGAGAATCATGGACGGATTATTCACCAATGCGCGGGCGATTGCCACACGCTGCATCTGCCCTCCTGACAACTGGTTGGAACGGTGGTGGTAATGCGTTTCTTCCAAACCGGTGTTCTTGAGCGCAGCTCTCGCCCTCTCCTCGCGCTCTTCTTTCGGAATTCCTGCATAAACCAGCGGAAGCATGACATTGCGCAACACCGTAGTCCTCGAGAGCAGATTGAAAGACTGGAACACAAATCCTATTTTATTTTTCCTGATATCTGCCAATTCGTCATCGGACAGCTCAGCCATTTGCTTCCCGTCAAGCACATACTCGCCGCTCGTTGGCTTATCAAGCGCGCCTAATATATGCATGAGTGTCGATTTGCCCGACCCCGAAGGGCCCATAATGGCCACGAATTCGCCGTCATTAATACTGAACGTAATGCCCTTTAACACTTGCGCCGCCACGCCACCTGTTTCGTAGGTCTTGGTAATTTGCTGGCATTCAATCATAAGCGATCTGACCTCAACGAAATCCCCCACTCGGCGACCCTCCTCCCCCTCCCACGTTCAAAATACTGCGGTTAGCACTGTTGCCTGAAGAGGAGCCCGAGGTGGTGTTCGTTGAGCCAGCGCTGATAGTCCTACTCACCACAATGCTTCCTTCTTCCAAACCGCTCGTCACTTCGGTAGAAGTATCATTGGCCATACCGATCTGGATCGCCTGCTGTTTCGGCGCATTCATGAGGATAATACCGCCCGTGTTCCCCATGGCATTTGCGGTTACCGTTTCACCGGGCACCTCCACATAGGATCCCTGGCCTGATGATTTAATCGCCGCGTTCGGCACCATGAGCACGTCCTGTTTCATGTCGGTGATAATCGACGCAGACACGCTCATGCCCGGTTTCACCCGCGCATCTTGCGTATCAAATATTATTTTTGCGGTGTAGGTCACCACGCCTTGAGATACCGTGCCCAGCGTGTCAATATCTCCCACACTTCCTGAAATGCTCAAACCCTCCACCGCATCGAAGGTAAGCGTCGCTTTTTGCCCCTGAGTGATCTTTGCCGCGTCAACCTCATTCAAAGAAATCTCCGCGACGCGTTGTTTAGTAATCAGCGTAGCGATCACTGTACTTGCGGAAACCGCATCACCTTTTTTCACCGCAACTCCCACGATAACGCCCTCAAACGGCGCGCGCACGTAGTAATCCGCAAGTTTCTCTTTGACATCCTGCAAAGCATTTTCTTTTTGCGTAATGGAAAGCTTCGCGGACGCAAGGTCCAAAGGATCTGGATCCGCTTTAAGATTTTTCAGCGACTCGGTCTTCTCGATAATGCTCCGGTCGGTGTTCACTATCGTATCCTTCGCCGTCTTGATGGTATTCACGATCCCGAGAAGGCTGGTGAGCAAAGAATTGGTCTTCCCTGTATAAGACTCGAGGTTCGTCTTGTGCGTCGCGGTTACCGTCGGAGTTTTCAGTTTGTACTTGGTAAGGATATCTAAAACGAAATCTATATAATTATTCGTGCTTTTGATTGATTCGGCAATGGCCTTCGTAGTCAAATAGGTCTCATTGAGGAGCGCTTCAATGGCTTCTGGAGTCGCATTGCGGGAAGACGCTTTGTAGTCTTCAAAATTCTTCTGGTACGCATCATAGGCGAACGTATAATTCGTAGCCACTTCTTCCCTATAGCGCGTCGTGCGCTCGTCAAAGTTTTTTACGAGATCCGCATAGGCTAAAATATTGTCCTGTCCGCTGATACCCACGGTATCGTTATAGAGCACGTCATCAAGCCCCTGCATGATTTCAGGAAGGTCGAGGAATGCGTTTGAAATGTTATTGAAGGCGTCATCGTGTGCTTTCACGAGATCCGCTTCCGCATCCTGTTTCGACTCTTTTGCCTGCGCCAGGGAATTTTCCGCCTGGATGATCGAGAGCGCATCAGCCGGCTGCTGCAATTTTTCCAATGATAATTTTGCGCTTACCAAATTTGCTTCCGCGTCGCGTACTGATTTCAGCGCGTCCCGCGCGTCAAGCTGTGCAATGAGCGCGCCGCTGGCCACCTCCTGCCCGTTCTTCACGTTAAGCGCAGTAAGGTCGCCGGATGCTTTCGGTTTGAGCTCTACCTGATTGGAGGTGGATACCTGCCCGCTCCCTGACACTGAAGAAATAATAGTCCCTTTTTCAACCACGGCAAGGACATACCGCATCGGCGTGTCTTTCTTGGCAAATTTTGCGTATCCAAAATATCCCCCGCCGATTATAAGGAGGAGGATGAAGAAAGCTTTGCCTTTATGCGCGCCAATTGCACGAAATAATTTTGAGATCATAATTTATGATACTACTTAAGGGAGTAAGTCTCAAGCCTCTGCCCCACATGTAGAGGCAGAGCGCTTGAAATTTCTCAATCCTCGGCCTTTGTCGCCCTGTAAATTAACCTTTATTTATAAACCGCCGCGGAATCCAAAGCCTCCATGGCCTCGCATACCGAATCCCTTGATGCCGTTCGCCGCTTGCTGTGACATCCAAGCAGTGCGCTGGTCAGCCTGCGCTTGGGTGATAACGCCTTGGTTGAGCAAGGCCTGCAGATGCGCTTTCATCTGGGTTTCACGTTGCGCTTTCATCTTCTCCTGAAGTTGCGCGTCGGTGATCCCTTTTTCCTGCGCAAGTTCGCGCATGGTTTTGCCCTGCGCCCACGCGTCCTTCACGTCATCAACGCTTACCTCCAGCAAATCCGCTTGCTGCTGGAACATTGACTGCTGTCGCGTGGCGATTTCTGCAGGCGTGGCATTACCCATCATGCCGAACCACCCGTGCGCCGACACCGCCTGCACCCCCAAGATCATGCCTAACGCTATGACAGGAACAAGGGCATACATGATATTCTTCTTTTTCATAATATCACATTAATAATGTTAATATCGACTGTGCGACCTTTCCTCCTGCCTTCGCCTTTGAGAGGG
>MGER01000003.1:4678-10581 GCA_001791465.1 Candidatus Uhrbacteria bacterium RIFCSPLOWO2_02_FULL_49_11
TCACCGCTACTTAAAGGGCCGAAAAAAGGGTCAAGGAAACTTAAAAGTCCTCTCATTCGGCCCTAAAGCTCCTCGACCCTCTGTATTTCATACAATCATGTGCAAATAATATTTCAAATGAATTTTCAATTTGATAAAATTAGATAAAATTATCGTGGAGATGGAGGACGCATCATCCTAGGAGGGATATTCCGGTACGGCCTCGGTTCCATCATTTCGTCGTCTATTTCAAGAATGCCCCTTGCCTCTACGGTATCATCATCGCGATCGCCGAATACTACCACCTCGTCGCCCTCGGCAAAATTGAATCCGAACGGCAAGCGGGTTTCTGGCACCAGCCTGACCGTGAACGTCTCGCCTTGGCGGGTATACAGAATAAATCCGTCTTCAGTGATTGATGCAATGGACCCCGGATGGATATCATGGAAACGATGCATCCCGAATTCGCGGTAGAAAGGAGCTGTCAGCGGAGACCTGTCTTCTTGCGCTCTTCTCAAGAGACTGCGATGAAAAGGGGCTCGTGCAAGCGCGAATCCTCCTATGATGGCAAGCGCTAAAATACCCAATACTGAATATAAGAGAGGCTTGCGATAGGCAAATGCATAACGTTTTACCAATATTTCAAGAATGATAATGAAGAGGAGAGAAGTGAAGATGAGAAGCCACGGCAGTGACATTACAAAAGTACGCATCCCTGAAAGCCCGAAGGCTGGCATAAACCACACGCCGTTCGCCCGCAAGGCAAAAAAGATAAAACTCACAAGATACAGAAGCGCAAGAGAAAGCAGCACGCCGCCGGTTATGGCAAGCGCGGTTTTCAGCACGTAATGCCATTTGGGGCGCATTTTTACTTTTCCGTTCTTAATGGCGCCAAGCACTTTGTCGCGTAATTCGTTGCTCATAGTTTTATTCGTGGTTTAAAAGAAATTTTCTCATCATCTCCTTGCCGCGTTTCAGGCGGATCCCTACCGTCGACAAGGGCAGCTGGAGCACTTCCGAAATTTCCGCGTACTCCAGCTCTTCCAGATAATAAAGCACGAGCGGTTCGCGGTATTTCGGATCAAGCTTCCTCAAATGCCGCTCCAGCATCTCTTTCATCTCATGGTCCAAGACGCCCCGATCCGCATTCTCCTGCGAGAGAGGGTGGGGAAACAGGGTGTCAGGATCGAAAAACGGCAACGGCTCCCAACGTTTCTTTTTTATCGCATTGATGAATTCATTATGCGCAATGCGGTAGAGCCACGGAGAAAATTTCCTCGTGACGGTGAAGCTCTGGATGTTAGTGTACGCTTTTATGAACACTTCCTGCACCAAATCTTCAATGTCTTCGCGGCGGGAGAGGAATTTCCTCGCATAGCGGCTTAATTTATCCCCATACCGCTCCACCAGGATGCCAAATAACTCCGTGTCCCCCTGCTGCACGCGCCCCGCGATTTCCTCGTCCGTCATAGGATTGTGATCAGGCTTAAGATCCATAGAGTACTACAACATAACCATATTTTTATTTCACGCGCAACCGTTTGTCCCGCATCTTCAAAAACGTTATAATGACCATAGGTACAAACCTAAAACTATAATTTTATGAGAATCCTTTTGCTTTATGCCACAAACTCGGGCAATACCTATTATGTCGCCGAGCGCATCGCACGCGCCCTGCGGGAGGACGGCGTAGCGCTTGATATGGTCTCCGCAGGAGACGTCGCGCCCGAGCTCTTCGCCGAATCCGATGCGGTGATCCTCGGCTCCTGCACATGGAACAGGCATACTGCCACCGCCAAATTCGAAGAGGGCCAGCTTCAGGACCAGATGCAGAAATTAGTGAACGCGCTAAAAGGCAGGAAATTCAATAATAAAAAATTCGCCGTCTTCGGGCTTGGCGACGCCAACTACATGCGCTTCTGCGCGGCGGCTGACCACCTTGAACGTTTCGTGAAAGAAACGAAGGGGAACCTGTTTCTTCCTTCACTCCGCATTGATTCATTCCCCCAAACCCAAGACGCCGCGATTGATGCGTGGGCGCACCAACTCGCGGCTCTGCTCAAAAAATGAGTGTATCAGCAACAACCCTCTGCGCAGGCGCCGCAGGAACACTGCTGCTTAGCAGTCCGTTTCACGCGGCGCTTTTTTTGTACCGCTTTTGCTTTCTTTTTCATAAGTGTTCATTGAATATTGGGAGAAGCGAGGGAACTGCAATTTTTTTGGCGGAAAGGCGCATCAAGCTGCTAGATCGCGACGCCGAACAAAATTGTCAGTTCCCGAAGCGCTTATACATAATAAACGAAGAACGAAAAATTACCTTTAATAGCATGAATGCTGATCTGTCTCACGTTACGCTTGCGGCGGGGATTGCCCTTTCCAGATGCGCTTGGCTAAATTCCACGAGTGCTTGACGATGATGAGGATGATGAATGCGTAGAGCAGGTACTGGAGCACTTTGAGGAAGAGCGTGACGAGGTTGACGCTCACGTCCTGCGCCACCATATTCACATCGCGGACAAATGCCTTGATCGCCGCTTTCCAGGAATCTTTCAGATTTTTCGCGTCAACAAATTTATTCTCCACCACCGTGAGGTAGAAATAAGTATACTCAAGCTTGTCGAGCTGCTCTGCTTTCGCCCGCGCGAGGCGATCGAGCTGGGTGCTGACGTTCAGCCTCTCCTGCGTGAGGCGCTCAATGGTCTGTATTTTGCTGTTAATAATACGCGCCAGACTCTCCGCATCCCGCGTCTGGGTGGCAAGGATTGTAATTTCGTCATAGGCGGACATTGCCTTGTTTAAGGTATCTTCGATCACTGCCTGCTTCTTCTGCAATATGTCAATTTCGCTTGTAAAATCTTCCACCTGCTTCTTGATGGTATGGGTGTTCTCCACGAGCTCTTTCGGTTTGAGCGCCTTCACGGCCGCCACAATTTCCTCTACATGATCGCGGGCAACCTTGAACGTGAAATTGCATCCCCTGTCGTAGGTGTTCGCATTTTCAAAGATAACGTATTCTTTTGCTTTTAAATCAAATAACGTGCGGCACGCCTCATCCTTGCTGCGCGTTTCAATGGTGCCGCGGTAGTCGGTCACTTCATACTCTTCCGCGTCGTTTCCTGTGGCGCCTCCGCTGTCAGGAGGAATGGGCGCAATATTCCTCACAGACAGTTCTGGCACGCCGCCTGCCACGCCATATGCCGCGTCTTCGCTGTATTTTTCCCCTAATCCGTAGGACACCGAGTTGCCGAGAGACCCTTGCGTCACGGATACCGATCCCCTCTTCGTAAATGTGCCGACGGTGGATCCCACGAGCTTCACCGCAAGCGTGATGAGGATAAGCGCGATGAGCGCCACCCCTCCGATTTTTAATATGCGTTTCCAGTCGAAATTGACGGGTAGTGTTATTCCCATAAGGTTGGTGTTAGTTAATAATAAGCATAATAATTATTGATCTTCACGGGGACTTTTTAATCTAAAAAGCGCGCGCCCAGCTCCTGCCAACACCGCACACACCAGCAGCGTTCCCGCGATCCCCGCGAATGACGCGGCGAGCCGTCCATCCGCTATCCTCGGAAACGCATAATCCTGCATGACGCCTTTATAAAAGGCGATCCCCTGCGACAGGAAATTTTGCTCCTCGGCAACTTTTTCCAAACCGTCCGGCGATGCGGACGCAAAAAGCGACACAAACCCGCCGATGATGAGCGCTCCCAGAAACAAGTGAATGCCTTGCAAACGTTTCATAAAGAGTATCTCTCAGTTTATCACCAAAGAAGCGAAGGAATCGCGATTTTTGAGGCGGAAAGGCGCATCAAGCTGCTAGATCGCGACGCCGAATAAAATCGTCGATCCCTGAGCGTTTGAACGATCCATAACCTTTCAAACGGCAATTAACCTGAGCAGTTACCATTAAAATTTTGAATGCTTTCCCGAAAACATCGCAAGGGGAAAATTGCGCCGCGCCAATGCGCGCAAAATCACTACAGTGATCACTGCCTCGCCCAGTCCGATCACCATATGATACTCAAGCATGGCGGAAAACACGCGCATGAAAGGCGCGGTGCCGGAGAGCGCGAGCTCCGCCGAGGCGCACGCCGCAGCAACAACGACCGAGAGCCACGCCGCACCCCATGCGCTTGTCCACAGCCCAAATTTATATCGTTTCAAAATATTCCGCAAAAGAATAAAACACCCGTAGCCTCCGAGCGTGCCTACCAACCCCATGTTAACCACATTCGCGCCCAGCGCCATGATGCCTCCGTCGCCAAAGGCGAGCGCCTGCACGAGCAGGACGGCGCTTATTATCAAAAGCGCCTCATACGGCCCGAGTATGAGCGCCGCCAGCACGCCCCCGAGCAAATGCCCTGACGTGCCGCCGGCAATGGGAAAATTCACCATCTGCGCCGCGAAAATAAGCGAGCCAACCCCGGCCATGCGCCACATTTTTTGCTGTCCCCACTTCGAGACATGGTACTGCCATCCTTGCGCGTCTGCATTTCCTGACGGAGGGAACGTCGCAAACCGCGCTTTAAACACAGGAGCTTTTTCAAGGAATCCTTGGCGCGCCTGCCGCAGCGCAAACCCTACCGCAGTAAGCGCGGCGCTGGCCGAAACCACCGATACACCGTGATTTAAAAACCCGTCGGGGATATGCATAGTGGCTAAATAAAAAATATCCACGTTGATCCGCGCCCGACCCCGCGCGTCATCGGAGTAAACCGCTTCAATGCTCTCACAATAACCGAATATCGTCAGGAATATACGACAGCCGCTCCCTGGCAAATCCTATCCACTTGGAAAGCACCTCTTGCTCTGGAGCCTTAAGGTTATATGAGTAATACACGGTCCGTCCTGCAACACGCCTAGTGATCACGTGTCTGTCAGTTGCTTTCTGGAGGTAGGTCACAAACGTCTGCCGGGCCATGTTCTTTTTGGCGAGTTTGTAGAGAGTCTTAAACTGCATCTCATGACGTTTAATCAGGGGCTTCAGGACGACTTTCTCTTTCTCATCAAGTGCTGTCCTATCCAAGAAGCCGGCGCGCTTTGAGTCCAGGCTTGTTTTCACGACCGAAATAATTGAGAGGACTAATGCTTCGAGTACGAACGACGTGAAGTGATTAAGGTTTTTGCGTTCAAGCGAGTAGAGCAGATATCTGTAATACCGTCCCTTTTGTTTGTGGTAGTAGTATGAAGTGCTGTAGAGATTCTTTGCATTAAGTCCAAGACTTCGAAGCAGTACGTGCTCAAGTATCCTGCATACCCGTTTGTTGCCGTTGTTGAACGGATGCAGGGCATAGAGCGCGGTATGGAATACTCCGATGTTCGTGATTGACGGATTCTTTTTGAGCCAGCGTACCAGGTATGGTACTCCCTTTGGTATATCCCTGAATGGCGCAGGTACGTAGTTCCCGACGCGGATCTGATCATTATCACGCCATGTGCCTGATTTGTAGACCGTAAACTCTGGGAGATGGTAACGAAAGATGTCCATGCCTTGCGTGAGCTTGAGATGGATTTGTTTGATGAGATCGGGTGTTAAGGATTTGATGGTGAACGGTTTAAGGTTCACCTCCTTGAATGTCTTGGCAATGTTGAAGAACTCTAGCTTTTCGTAGTCTTTGGCCGTGAGTTTCTGTTTGGCAGCAAGCTTTGTACGGATAAAGTCATAATCCCTATGTGTGAGCACGAAATCATAGACTTCTTGCGCCTCGTTGAGAGTGAGGGTTGAGTTCTCAGCTTTGGAAATGCCAAAAGAAGCGAGAAGCTCATTCTTGCTGATAAGGTGTTTCTCCACTTCTGGATCTATAAACACCTGCTCGAATTCCGCCAACTCTTGATCGAGTTCGATAATCTCCTTGTCAGTAAACGGCAGGACGTTTGGAGCCAGGACAAAACTTTCGAGAAATTGCCCAGAAAAGGGCTTG
>MGER01000004.1:0-897 GCA_001791465.1 Candidatus Uhrbacteria bacterium RIFCSPLOWO2_02_FULL_49_11
AGATACTTGCGGTCTGAACAGGATCGGATCGCGCTTAGAAGGTGCAATATATACTTTCAACTCGCCACCGCCGGAAGGAACAAACGCCTGCACTGATTCCTTCACATCCGGGCACTGTCCAGCGCATTGGCCATCTTTTTGTAAGGAACATTTATAATACGCGCCGTTTTGGGTTTTGACGCCTTGTATGGTTACTTTATTCGTATACTCCTTACCCATTGCCAAAGCGTCATCAATGGACATTTCTGCTTTATAATCCTGTGTCTTCTCACACGTATCCAGGGCTGTGAGAGTGGTGTAACAAATGTTCGCTACTAACTGATCTTTCTTTATACCTTTAGGTTGTAAATCATTTATTTCACACTTACAACACGCAGCCTGCGCGGTGAGAGGGAAAAAGTGAATACCGAATAATGTCGCAATGAAAATGAATGCGATGATTGCCTTCTGTGTCCTTAAACGGCAAAGTAACATAATACCATGATCTTAAAATCCAAAATCTCAATTTCAAATTTCCAATAAAATCCCAAGCCCCAATTCACAAGTGATTTTGGACATTGGTGATTTGGATTTTATTTGACATTGGAATTTGGAAATTGGGATTTAAATTCAAGCTCAACTAATCTCTCAATCTTATCCACCGTAATCTCTCTCGTTAAACGGTAAGAATTTATAAACAAGGCGGGTATCCCGTCAATATCAAGCGCCTGCGCTTCGTCCATGCCCTGATTCACAAGATCAGTGGTTGCGCGGGTTTCTACGCAGCGGTTGAAGATTTCATATTTAAGCTTTAGCTCCTCTGCAATTATACCATAATCGAGACCCCCACTTCCTCTCCCCCTTAGTAAGGGGGAGATAGAGGGGGTAAGTGCTTCATGGAATTCCCAAAACTTGCCC
>MGER01000004.1:903-1144 GCA_001791465.1 Candidatus Uhrbacteria bacterium RIFCSPLOWO2_02_FULL_49_11
TGCGCGCAACGCGCGGCGAGCGCGGCGGGGCGGGATGCGGGATCTAAGGGATTCGGGAAGTCTTTCCATGCCAGATGTGCGGATATATGCGGATTATTGCGGATATACGCTAATATAACATCCACTGCATCACGGCATGCTTGAGCCACATGATCGCAAAACAACACCATTGATACCCCTGCATTGGCAGACAGGCCTGCCTGCGCAGACAGGCCCCCCTCTCCCCATATCGGATCAGTGG
>MGER01000004.1:1170-2423 GCA_001791465.1 Candidatus Uhrbacteria bacterium RIFCSPLOWO2_02_FULL_49_11
CTCGTATATGAACCCGAGCGCGCTGCTGCCAACGGCGAGCGCTCCCAAACCAAGGAGAGCGAGGAAAAATAATGCAATAGTGAGCGTACGACGGGGCTTTTTCATAATCTCTAAATCCCAAATCCCAATTTCAAATTTCCAATAAAATCCAAAATCTCAATTACTACTTACTACGAGATCCATTGAGAATGGAAGAGAAAATAAAGACGAGCTCTTGCGCTTCCTTCCATAAAATACGGCAGCGGGATTGCTTCACGGGATTCGCCTTCGCAATCATCCTCAACCAGTGCATGGTCTCTTTTGCTTCTTTTCGCGCGATGCCGATCTTGTGCTCGAAATCTTTCTTGGATTCAGCTGCGTCTGCTTCCATGTAATTCGCGCCAATGCTGGTAGCGGCGCGTATGAATTGGCTTACAAGAGGCTGATTAATCGCGTTACGATCAAACTCTTGAGCAAATGCGATCACGCTCTCCCCAAACTTTGCGGTGCGCTCTATGAGGTCATATGTTTTTTGATTTGGGTTTGAGATTTTATTTGACATTGAGATTTGGAAATTGGGATTTAGATGGTTGGTTTTATGTAAGTGATGATATTACCCTTCTCTAATGGTTATCATACTTCTATTTCTATTTTAACTTCACCCTATACACTTTCTCAAATGTTTCCAAGAAGAGCGAGGAATTGTCAGGCGTGAGATACACCTTCCGCACATCCTTAATAGTCTGCACTCCTTCTTCCACCGGCACTGCAAGACGGCGGTTGATGCCATTGCTCAAATCTGTGCTCCATACGGTATACGCGATCCCCCGCGCGGTCTCGGGGACTAATCCCGCCCCTGAGGGAAGCTCATCAGGCACCGCGCAATACACGGTCACGCTGTCCTCCCCAAACGCGCAGCGATCCACCCACGTGGAGAGTCCAAGCGCATATTGGCGCGCGCCCGTCCGGTCTCCTCCCACATCAGCCACCCACAGCATGGGCTGATACCCCGCACCCGCCAGAGTGGTAGAATAGAGCACTCTTCTGCCGTCAGGGGACCAAATACCGGAAAAGCCAGATCCTTGCACCTCAAGCGACTTGAAATTCTCTCCCTGCATGCCTATGAAAAACACTTCTTCGCGGTCAATGCCGGTCGGCTTATGGTAGGTTGCCACTACTTTGTAATCCGGCGACCATTGGGGGTCCACGAGCGCGCCGCGGTCGCCGGTTGCCTGTACCGCTTGGGCGCCGGTCCCGTCCACATTGGAAACCAC
>MGER01000004.1:2429-4328 GCA_001791465.1 Candidatus Uhrbacteria bacterium RIFCSPLOWO2_02_FULL_49_11
ATTGTCCCTTGCATTTCCTGTGTCCAATTTATAGGATATGGCGCCTCCATCCGACCTGAAAGACGGCGCGGTCAGGTCTCTGGGGAGCACGGCCGTTTTTTTGGTGGTAAAATCATAATACACGTTCGATCCGTCTTCGTACTCAAGGATCGCGCTGTCGCCTTGCGGCGCCCACACCACCTCTGACACGCCGGGGAATGATTCATTTGCCAAAAGCCGTTTTCCGCTGCCGTCGGCATTCACGCGGTAAAATTTGGTATCGGTCGGGTTGTAATAACTCAAACCTCCCGAAGGACTCACGTCAATATTCATAGGGTATCCCTCCACCACGGCCTCCACGCGCGTTTCCCTGCCGCGCGCCACCTCGTCCACCACGGGCTGATAGCCGGCGCCTGTTGCCCCCCCTGCGGGTTCTCCTCCGCCTTCAATGGGCAATCCCCCTTCCACAGGCTCTCTCACTTGCCCTCCACCTCCCTCGCCGGTCAAGGGCAGCGCGCCCACGCCGCCCTCTGGCGGCTTCACGCCCGGCACGTTGAAAAGCCGAAAACGCCAGCCGATGAAAATAATGATCGCGGCAGTGCCGATGATGCCGAAGATAATCAAGCCGACGCCGATAAGGAAACGAATATTAAAACGAGGCATACTCAATTGATAAATTCCAAATCCCCTGCCTGCGCAGGCAGGCAATGTCTAATTTCCAATAAAATCCCAAGCCCCAATTCACAAACGGTTTTGAATATTGGATATTTGGATTTTATTTGATATTGGGATTTTGATATTGGGATTTCCCGGCATTAGCCGGGAAGTTTCTTCTTTTCCGGCGGCGCGGGCAACTTGGTTTCCACTTCTGACCGAAAATAAATATAGATCACCGAAAACGTCCAGACTGGCACGATCCCCAAAAATGGAATCATCTCCATCAGCGCGGGCCCAAGAGAACGGATCAGGCGCGTCGCAAAAGATAGGTTATTCTTCCCCAGCATCGCCCAAAATGTCAATCCGATCAAAGCATCCACGATCCAATCAAGCCATGAGATAAGCTCTATCGTGCCCACGTCCAGGCAATCCTTAAATACCGCGATGCCGATGAGTATAAGCCACACGATGAACGAATGCGGCCGCGCCTGTATTCCCTGCAATTTCTTCGGCCGTTTCAGTAATGCTTTTGCTTTATTTTTTAATCCCTGCTCCGTCTTCCAAGCCCTACGCTGTGCCTCATTTTCTCGCATCCATTCTTCTTCCTTTCCTCGTCCCGCCGCTGCCACCTGTCCCATTACTCCACCCATTTTCCCTTCTTTTGCCGCCTGCGCTCCTGCACCAAGAGATTGACCTATGTTCATGGCATGAATTGCTTTCCTCATCTCCGCGGTTTTGGCCATTCGTCGCATCCTTCTATATGCTCTTGCTTGTCCTTGTTCAAGGGCATACTGAGAAAATTTCTCAAAATCATCCCCGCTCTTTGCTTCCCTTTTCAATTGAGCTATCCTCTGCGCATCCGACGTGATCCCAGGAACAGGAATATTCGATTTTGCTTCTGTATCGGCCATAGCAGTATTATTAGTTCGTTCAATCTTGCGGATTGAATGATTTGTTTTTTATCGCCGCACAGGCTGGTAATATTCAATCCGTAGCGTCGGAGCTCGTCTCCGACATCCGTGGTGGCAGATAAACTGCCACGCTACATTATATCATTCAATTGTAGCGTCGGAGCTCTTGTCCCGTCGAATGACTGGGATGTCTCCGACTCAACCGATCCGTGTGGCAGATAAACTGCCACGCTACATTATATCATTCAATTGTAGCGTCGGAGCTCGTCTCCGACATCCGTGGTGGCAGATAAACTGCCACGCTACATTGCGGCCCTCCGTGGTTCAATCTATAAGATTGAACCAACACGAG
>MGER01000004.1:4369-6682 GCA_001791465.1 Candidatus Uhrbacteria bacterium RIFCSPLOWO2_02_FULL_49_11
GCTCCGCTTTCTCTGCTCTCCAATACGCTCCAGCCACCTTCCACATTCCCTCTTCTTTTCTTAATTTTAGTTCTAACTCCTGATAAAATACCTTGGTATTCCCTCCCGTCCCCTGCATTTGGACCCGCTGGGTGGTAACGACATAGCCCGCCGATCCTTGATTCGGATTGAACTCTTGTTCCTTTACGCTTAAAACCCGTGTGCGCACGCCAAGGTAGAGAGAAGGATCCGCCTGCACCACGCTACTCGCGCGTTCTTGTGAGAGCGCGTACGTTTGCATCGCTGTTGTCATGAAGGGAAGGAGCGTGCGGATATTGGAAATGTCCTGCTGATTGGAATAACTGCCCCAGCGTTCCGCAAATACTCGGCTTAGCTGTTCAAGGTCGCTCCGCAACTGCGCTAAAGGATCGGGGGGCGACGCGGGAGCGCGATTGGCGGCGGGTGCGGGAACAGCGTTTGAGGCGGGCGAGGGGGCGGGGGCGGCTGCCTGCGGGGCCGCGGGAGATGGCTGCTTTTGCACCGATTCGATCAATGCTTTCGTATCGGAGGGGGGAGGATTTCCAGTTCTGCGTGCAATAAAGAAGTACGCGAAGACAGCGATAAGCACAAGACTTGAAATGATTAATAATAATTTTATACGGGAAACTTGCATACCCTAGTGATAAACTCTAAGCTCTAAGTCCTAAACTCTAAATAAGTTCCAAACACAAAAACTCCAATCATGAAGAGCGAGTTACAATTGCACCAAAAATCTTCCTCAACTCCGTTGCTTCCTGGACAAGCGCATCTTTTTCAGATTGATCCTTCTGATCAGGGACGGTTAGTGATAACCAATAGGCGCTCTCTTTGACCTCTTTGCGACAAATCTTCACGCGCATAAGGAAATCTTTCTTACTGAGCGACTCGGTCGCTTCTATCCAATTTGCGCCCACTGAACCAGCGGAACGTATCAGTTGCTTTCCATTCTCAATGTTGGTTATTATCTTCGGCAAGCGGACAACATATTCATTCACTCGACTCGCGAATTGAAAAGTCCTTCTTTCTAAATCATATGCTTTCGATTTTTGATTTTCGATCATTTTGAGCTTGTTTAGGGTTTAGTGTTTAGAACTTAAGATTTTATGCTATGGTTGTTGTTGTTGCGCTCCTGCCTGCATTCCTTGTGCAACGGCCGACGCTTCTCCCTGTTCCAGCGTCTGGTCAAACTGGCGCTTTGCCTCCTCGATTTCCAAAAGCTGGCGCGGGTCAGAAGTGATAATCTGGTCTTCCGTGTAGGACGCGACTACCTTGATGGCCGCGTGCTTGTTGCCCGCGAAGAAAATGCCCTCGCCCACACCGCTCTCAAGAAGCAAATATCGCTCCCCTTGCGTGAGGAGAAACACTTTAGATACCGCGTCAATGGCCGAGGGCGACTGGCGCAAAAGTATCTGGAGCCCGGAATTATTCACGATCGCCTGCCCATAGGGTGAGCCTAGGAAATCATTTACATCCTGCGTAATGGTGCTTAATCCCAAATAATATTTGCGGCACCGCTTTGCCAAGGCGTAGATGAATTTAGCAGAATCCTCATGCTGCATGAGCCACCATGCCTCATCGATCACCAGAATGCGCTTCTTGATGGTAGAGCGGACGACGTTCCAGATGAAATTGATAATCGTATAAATCGCCATGGGCCGCAGCTCGTCCTCAAGGTCCCGCACCGAAAATACCACGAGCTGATTGTTGAGATTGATATTCGTGCGGTTATTGAGGAGCCCTGAAAACGTGCCTTCCGTGTATTTCTTTAATCTCAACGCCACATCATCGCCGCCCTCCATGCCGCGCAGTATATCTTCAAGGTCCGAAAGCACCGGCATTTCCGCGTGGGTAAGATCCGAGGAAGGAGTGATATCCTTCTTCGCATACGTCTCAAGGATGGCGCGATCAAGGAGCGAGTCTTCCTGGTGCGTCAATTCCCCGATCATGATCCGAATAAGCCCTTTCAAGGTAATGACCGCCGAACGGATGATATCGCCCGCTTTCATGTCTTCGCTGATGGCGCGGGGAAGGTCAAAAGGATTAATCTTGCTGTCGGAATTCAGAGAGATATTGATATAAGTGCCTCCCACCGCTTGCGAGAGATACTGGTATTCGCGTTCAGGGTCAATAATGATAACTTCCGTGCCGAACATAAGCGAACGCAGGATTTCCAGCTTGATTGCATACGACTTGCCCGCGCCGGACGTCGCAAAGACCACCATGTTCGCGTTGGGAAGGGAAAAACGGTCAAAAAGGATGAGGGAGTTATTATGGCGGTTGATGCCGTAGAGCACG
>MGER01000004.1:6711-7407 GCA_001791465.1 Candidatus Uhrbacteria bacterium RIFCSPLOWO2_02_FULL_49_11
GAAGGGGAAGGATGACGCGGCAGGAGAAGTATTCATATTGAAACTGACGCCCAGCTCGTCTATCCCCAGAGGAAGCGTCGAATTGAACCCCTGCTCTGATTGCCAACTCGCGCGCCGGGTAAATACGAGCTTCGACCCAATGAGGCTCTCGACCCTCTCCGTAAGCTTATTCAACTCCTTGATATCCGATGAATATAAAGTGATATACAGCGCGCATTGGAAGAAGTGCTCCGTTCCTTGCGTGATATCATCCCGCAATTTCTCAATATCCTGAAGCGCAGTCTCCCGCATGGGGTCGCGGGGCGCCCCCTTCTCCCTGTCAGCAGAAAGCTGCGCTTCCAGCACCCCCACCTTGTTCCTCAACTGCTTTAAGATAATCTCCGGCTCAATGGGATAGAAAAACATTCCCACGTCAAACGTGGCGCTCATGTCTATGATCGGCTCAAACCATCCCACCGAAATATAACGGGGATACGTCACCACGAAAAGCGTGCGTATGAACATGCCTCCCAACTCCAAGTGATCTGACTGCACCCTGAGGGAAGAAGGCGCGATAAAATCGCGAATGGATACCGTCCCTTCGCGGTAGACCTTTTCCGCGCGCAGGAGCTCGTCAGAGGGAAGCGCCGTTTTTTCAACACGCGACACATCCGCGCGCGCTCCCGGCGCAGGACGAGGCGCTTTTGCTGACACAGA
>MGER01000004.1:7435-7828 GCA_001791465.1 Candidatus Uhrbacteria bacterium RIFCSPLOWO2_02_FULL_49_11
CGAGGCGCTTTTGCTGACACAGATCGTTTTTTTAAGAAGTTGAACATACCTTATAAGAAATCCCAAATCCAAATATCAAATTTCCAATAAAATCTCAAACACAAATTCAAAAGTCAAAGGTTAAAAATCATGGTTCGACTCGGCTCACCATGACAAAAAACGATTGTCATCCTGAGCTTGTCGAAGGATTGAATTTTGCCTTTTGAGTTTTGACTTGATTATTGTGGGCATTGGTCATTTATTTGACATTTGCCTGCCTGCGCAGGCGGGAACCTTGAACTTTGGATTTTCTCAATCATTCTTCCACTTCCATCTTCCCCATCTCCGGCGCTTTTTCGCTGACCACCACCTCCGGATTATACGTCGCATACAGAAGCTCTATGAGCGATTGGG
>MGER01000005.1:0-5049 GCA_001791465.1 Candidatus Uhrbacteria bacterium RIFCSPLOWO2_02_FULL_49_11
GGGAGAGGGGATTAATATTTTGGGATATGTGCAGAAAAGCGAAGAGCTGAATAGTTGGATTGATGTATCGGAATATCTCTAATTGAATATCTTATCGTACCATCAGTAATATGGTACAATATTTTATGGCGAAGTGATTTTTATATGTGAGCATAAGACGCATGTCGCAATACTATCAGCCAAAACGCACGCGCAATCTGTTTGATCCCGCTTCAAAAGAGCCTTACCGCGTGAGCAGGTCTAAAATTGAGCTCTTTATGAATTGTCCGCGGTGTTTCTATCTTGATCGGCGGTTAGGGATTTCCCCGCCGCCGTCTTTTCCGTTTTCCCTGAATTCCGCGGTTGATACGCTATTGAAAAAAGAATTCGATATCCACCGCGCGCATGGCACCGCGCATCCGCTCATGAAAGCGTATAGCATTGACGCCGTTCCTTTGCCGCATGAGAAGATTGAGGAGTGGCGCGATGCGCTGCGCCGAGGCATTACCCACCATCATCCTGCCACCAATTTTATCGTTACCGGCGCCATTGACGACCTCTGGGTAAATCCTAAGGGTGAGTTGCACATAGTGGATTATAAGAGTACCTCAAAAGAGCAGGAAGTGAACATTGATGCGGAATGGCAGATCAGTTACAAGCGCCAGATGGAGATATACCAATGGCTTTTCAGGAAAAACGGGTTCAAAGTTTCCTCCATAGGATACTTTGTCTACTGCAACGGCATTACTGACCGTAAAGCGTTTGACGGCAAGCTTGAGTTTGACGTGAGATTGATCCCGTATGAAGGGGATGAGAGTTGGGTGGAAGGCGTCCTCGTCAAAATTCACACCTGTCTTGATGGTGAAATATTGCCATCTGCGGGAGCGGACTGTGATTATTGCAGGTATCGTGTGAGCGTTGCGAGGTATGAAAAATAGTTTCATAGCTTCAGTGGCTATCGGATTAGCCATTACTCTTGGTATCGTATGGCTTATTTTTTTATTTCAGAAGGAAGGTGATAGTTTCGTATCGCGCGTCACGATCACGCAGATGAATGTAAATAGAGTAAGGAAGCCAGCGGTGGCGGGAGCGTTTTATCCTGACGATAAAATGGAGCTTACCGCACAGCTTGAACAATTATTTGCAGAAGATGAACCGTTGGACACTAACGGTTTTATTCGCGCAATGGTGGTACCTCATGCGGGGTATGTCTATTCAGGGAAAACTGCCGCACACGCGTATAAAGCGCTTTCGGCAAATGTAGATAAGGAGAATCGAACAGCACTCACGGTGATTTTAATCGGGTCCGGACACACCGTAAATGTGCGCGGTGCCGTTATTGATGCACATGACCGTTGGGAGACCCCTTTGGGTGAAGTTGCGATTGCCACTGACATACGGGATATGCTCCTCCACCGCAGTGCTCTCTTTACCGTTGAGAAAGACGCGCATCGTGAGGAGCACTCACTGGAAGTGCAAGTTCCCTTTCTGCAGTATTCTCTCTCCCATTTTAAAATACTCCCTATCTTGCTCAATAGCGCAACACCTGATGAAATGCAACAGATAAGCCATGCCCTCGCCTCCATTGATGGCGATGTCGTGATCATCGCAAGTTCGGATTTGTCGCACTATCCTTCGTATGATGACGCGAAAGCGGCTGACGAAAAGGTCATTGCCTCGATTATGAGCGGGGAAATTGGGAAGCTGAAAAATACTCTCCATCAATTAGCACAATCATTGATACCCCAAGCAGTCACTTTTCTATGCGCACAGCCTGCCGTTGAGGTTGCACTGGAGGTCGCGCAGCTCTGGGATGCGAAGGAGAGCCGGTTTTTGCACTATTCAAATTCTGGCGACGCTCCCGCAGGGGACAAGGCTCGCGTGGTGGGATACACTTCCCTCGCATTTATAAGCCAGCGGAAGGGCAATGAATTGGTGGCAGAAGAAAAGGAAACATTACTGCGCACGGCACGCGCATCCGTTGAATCGTATGTGAAGACTGCGGCAATTCCGCACGCGCAGGATGGCTCTTTTTTCCTCAACCAAGCAAGGGGAGCTTTTGTCACCATTAAGAAAAATGGCATACTCCGCGGGTGCATCGGTCGGTTTGAGCCTGATATTCCTCTCCTCCCATTGGTCTCCCAAATGGCAATTGCCGCAGCGACAGAGGATCACAGATTCCTTCCTGTAAGCCAAGAAGAGATTGGAGAGCTAATCTATGAAATTTCAGTATTAAGTCCATTGAGAAAAATAAAGGATTGGCGAGAAATTGAGATAGGGACCCATGGGGTGAGGGTGCGAAAAGGTTCCCGGGAGGGAGTATTTCTTCCACAAGTTGCCACAGAAAACAATTGGGGATTAGAGGAATTTATGGGTGAACTCTGCAGTCAAAAAATGGGAATGGCAAGTGATTGCTGGAAAGACCCTCACGCTGAACTTTATGTATTCACTGCACAAGTGTTTGGAGAGTAGAATTTATGGTATAATATCTTTAGGATACTGTTACTATTCATATGTTACTAAACATTTTACTTGCCGCAAACCAAAAAATGATACTCGCAAGCGAGGGCGTCGGGTCGATAAGCAAGGACGACGAAAAGATTGTTTCTTTTTTTGCGTTGGCAAGTTCTCCTTTTGCGGCTACGATTATCCTTGGCGTATTTGCCATTCTGGTCGTTGCGGTCGCCTATGTGTTAATAGGCATCATCCTATTTGCCTTATTTGCATATCGTTAATACTATGGCTATTTTACGCGTACCTGTAGAAGTCTCCGCGCGGCACGTGCACTTAAGCCAAAAGGACCTTGAGCGGCTTTTTGGCAAGGGGCACCGTCTCCGTGCGGATCATTCGCTATCCCAACCAGGGCAATTCGCGGCCCGGGAAACGGTGAGCGTCATTAAGGGCAAGAAAAAGTTTGAGCACGTGCGCATCGTAGGGCCGGTTCGGCGCAATTCCCAAGTGGAGCTTGCGCGGACCGATGCGCTGCATCTTGGTTTCGACCCGCCGGTGCATGTGTCAGGGTCTTTAGCCAATACCCCCAGTTTAACCCTCAAAGGGTCTCGCGGTTCAGTAAAGCTTTTAAAAGGCGTGATTATCCCTCAGCGCCACATCCACGCATCGCCATTAGCCGCGAAGAAAGCGGGATTAAGGGATCGCGTCGTCGTTTCTTTGAAATTGGAAGGTACGCGCGCGCTTACCTTCCATAATGTCATCGTGCGCGTGCACCCCACTTTCTCTTGGCACTGCCATATTGACACGGACGAGGGGAACGCGGCGGGGATCAAAAAGAATACCACAGCCATTCTTATTAAATGAGTTACTCTGATGTAGAGGATATTGCGGTTAATATATTCAATAAATCCCAATATCCAAACCCCAATTCCCAATAAAGCTCCAAATCCAAATGTCCAATGCGCCACAGTAAGTCAAAACTCAAAACTCAAAATGCAAAAGTCAAAACTGCAAGGCAAAAGTGGAAAGTTTTGAATTTTGAATTGAACTTTTGATTTTTGACATTTGATTTTTGAATTGGGATTTGGGATTTTTTCATTATGGATTCACTCCTCGTTTTCAACGTCGGTTCGTCGTCAATACGCTACCACCGGTATGCGCATGAGTCGCTTGAGCTTCTTCATGAGGGACACCATACATTTGCGGCCGACCGCAGTTCTCGTGAGGATTTCATGCGCACATTCCGCGAGTGCATCCGTGATATCGGCGACGTGTCAGCGATTAGGGGTATCGGCCACAGGGTCGTGCACGGCGGCAGCCGGTTTATATCGCCGGTAGTCGTGAATGCGGATATATTGGCGGAATTAAAAAATTTAAGCCATCTTGCGCCTCTGCATAATCCATGGAATACCTTAGGTATTGAAGCGTGCGAAATTTACTTGCAGGGCATACCAAATGTCGCGGTTTTTGATACGGGATATTTTGCGCACCTTCCTTCTCTTGCGGCGCGCTATCCTTTACCCGCGGAATACAGCGAGTATCGGCGTTTTGGGTTCCATGGCATTTCCCACGCGACCGTCGCAGACCTCTTAAGCCTACGCTTAAAAAAGCCCTTGAAGCAACTTACCTTCATCAGCTGCCATTTGGGAAGCGGTTCAAGCATTGCATTGATAGAAAAAGGTGAGCCTATTGATACTAGTATGGGATATACGCCTCTCGAAGGTCTTGTTATGATGACAAGGTGCGGCGATATTGATCCCGGGATAATTTTTGACCTCGTGCAAAAAAAGCTGAGGGAAGCGCCATCTTTGGAAAGGGCGCAGGAAGAGGTGCAGAAGCTTGTGGAGGCATTTTATAAATCATCAGGCTTGAAAGCATTAAGCGGTTATGCAACATTTCTTGACATTCTTGAGCAGAAAAAGATTGGGATGGAGCAGGCGATATTCACGTTTGACTATTTCGTGCGGCGGGTGAGAAAGTATATCGGCGCGTACGCCGCCTTGGTACCTCGCCTTGACGCGATCGCCTTTACGGGCGCGGTAGGGGCAGGGGATTCTGCCACCCGCCACGCGATCACAAAAAACTTGGGATGCGCGAAGGGAGTGCCGGTGCACATATTTCCCCATTCTGAAGAGATCACCATTGCGAAAGAAGTGATGAAGATTGTTGCGGGAAAATAGATATGCAGGTGATATTACATAACATCCGCAGCATGTACAATGTGGGATCCATTTTCCGCACGGCGGATGCGGCAGGCGTCGAGAAGCTTTATTTGTGCGGCATCACGCCCGGGCCGCTTGACCGGTTCAGAAGGCCAAACACACCACTGCTGAAGGTTTCCTTGGGTGCCGAGCGCTCCGTCGCATGGGAACATGCGCCATCTGCGGCGCGGCTTATCGGGAAGTTGAAGCGCAATGGATTCAAGATACTCGCGCTTGAACAAGATCCTTCATCTATACCATATACCCATATCTCATTATCTGCTTCACAATGGCAGACAACTGCATTGATTTTAGGCGAAGAGGTGCAAGGGTTGACTCCGGCATTATTAAAGAAAGCAGACAAAATTTTAGAAATTCCCATGCACGGCAAAAAGGAGTCGCTCAATGTCTCTGTCGC
>MGER01000005.1:5077-7398 GCA_001791465.1 Candidatus Uhrbacteria bacterium RIFCSPLOWO2_02_FULL_49_11
GGCAAAAAGGAGTCGCTCAATGTCTCTGTCGCATTCGGGATCGTAATTTTCCATCTCCTGGCAGGAAGGGGATAGCGTTACTCGACTGGTCTTTACATTCGCGGTACGATAATAATGAGCAGAGATGAGTAATTTATCCATTTACCAGCATCTTATGAACTACTTAAAAAAATACTGGCATGTCGTGATTATCGTCATTGCCGCAGCGATACTCGCCGTGGCGGCAGGGAACATCCGTCCCAACCAACCGCAGCCTCCCATTGTGGCAAACCCGCCGCAGGCGACGGGTACGCCTCCTGTCATTATCCCAACAACCACTCCCGAAGTGATTACGAGCGATGTAGATACGTCTGATTGGAAGACGTATAAAAATGAGGTATATGGATTTGAGTTTAAGTACCCGGAAGAGTTTAGTCTTAATGAACAATCCATCGCATTGACAGGTGGCAACGCCGATGTGATGAAAATTTTATTTGAGATGCCTAAAAAAGTAACAGATAATTGTAATTGCAGTCTATCTATTACTGTTGCCAATAACCGTAATCGTCTAAAAATTACTGAATGGATGCGACAAAGAGGATATACTACACTTGAACAGTTTAATAAAGAGAAGGAGCAGTATGGTGCATTAGCCGGTAGGCTGATTCAGTCAGAGTTCTTCTTTCATGACCTTCCTGCAATTGAATATGATCGAGCAATGGAAGGCGGCGGGTCTCATGTCACCCTAATTGCCCTTAATCGGATAATACTTGTGTTTGGCGGTTATAGCGAATCTTATAATTTTAATGACCAAAACAGTGATAGCAATAATATCAGAGAATTGTATGATGCGATTGTATCGACCGTCATATTTACTAAAATTAAAAACAATGAATGACTGCGTAAAAGCAAAACAATAAACTAAATTCAAATTGTTCATTTACAATTTATATAACCCCATCAATCACAGAAAGGAGGAAAATTGTTGATGGTCATCTGTTTCATAAATCACAAAAATCTTGAATCTTAAACAGAAGGAGTAGATCATGAAAAAGATGATCGTTCTCGCGTGGTTATTTCTCTTGGTTATCCCTTCGTTCTCACAGCAGCTTTATTCACCGTTTCTGCCGGGTGAGACGTGGAATTGTATCCAGGGGAATAACGGAAGTTTCACACATCAAGGAACCACTGGTAAGTATGGCTTGTACTATGGATGGGATTTCACCATCAGTGCATTACCAAACGATTTAGGAAGACCGGTACTTGCGAGTGTGAATGGTGTGGTGGAAAAAATAGCACTTGATGGCTCACTGGGAAGTTACTACGGCGGTGGTTTAGGTGACTGTACCGGTAAGGGTGCTGGTTTCGGTTTTACAATCCAAATCCGTACTGATGTGGGAAAGTATGTAAGAACTGCCCACCATCATTACAATAGTTCTAGCGGTAAACCATACTTGTTCGTGAAGGTAGGCGAAAGGATTGCGCTTGGACAAGTGATCGGATTTACTGGTAATACAGGTGCTTCTTGTGGTGACCATATTCACATTAGTCGACAGGATGCCTTGGATGGTCCTTCAGTATCGACAACATTTGTGGATATCGGTTCTGGCGGTATACCCGTAACCGATGAATGGTATACATCAGGTAATACTTCTCTCTTCGACGCAGTTTTCACCGCGTCGGGAGGGAGTAGTGCCTTCGGCCAGACCATCGAACTCTCCGAATACGGCTGGTGGGATACGTGGTCGTCGAGCGATTACGCGAACGTATATCTTACGCATCCCAATCAGTCCATTCAGGGCGGATCCCTTGCCAACCCTCATATAGTTTATGACGCGATGAGAGGCGCAAGGAAAGCGGTGCTCTGTTTCGGTCAGATGTTCGGGAAATGGTCTGCCATGAACAATCCCGGCGCCGGCCCCAATTCCTACCTCGCCGCACCCATAGACTCCGAATACGTCTGGTCCGGTTATACCCTTCAGGACTTCCAGGGCGGTTACATTCGTTGGAACGGCGCAGTTGCGGAAGATTTTCCGTATCCCGAATGGTTTGGCCCTGGTGCGTTTGATCCGAGCGGCGGATTGTCCTCGCAGCAGCCCGAATTGTTGCTGCAAAACCTGCCGCAAGGAAGCGGATATCCCCTGATAGCCTGGTCTCCAGCCGTGAGCTATCTTTTTGTTGAATGTTACAAAAAAAACGGCATGGCCGCCAATCTCGGGTGGCCCTATGCCGGCGCGGTTCCCGGGAGTCCCGCCTCGGTGCACAAGTGGAATTTCACCTGGCCGGGAGGTCAGAGCGATTTTTACTGGGTGCAGAATTTCGATGACGGTGCCTATGGGGAC
>MGER01000005.1:7468-8113 GCA_001791465.1 Candidatus Uhrbacteria bacterium RIFCSPLOWO2_02_FULL_49_11
CTTGGCGCGCCGGTGAATAACCAACACGGATCTCCAGGCAACATTGTCCAGGAGTTTCAGTTAGGCGTGGTGACCGATAACGGTTCAACCGTCACGTATTCACTTTACAGTGCCGGCCTCGCCAGTCTTCACATAAGCTCCGATCCGGAAGGCGGCACGGTATTGGTAGACGATGTTGAGCCGTATACCGGAGCCGTTACCCCCACCATATTGTTTACGGATGACGCGGGGAATCATGTGGTGAAGATCGCACTGGAAGGACAGGAGCAGGTCGTGAACGTGAGCGCAGCCGCCAACGTGGTGACCGAAGTGTCTGCAATTTTTAGCGGACAGCAAGGTTCCATCTCGGTGGTAAGTCCGAACGGCGGCGCTTATCCGGTTTCCAGCACTCTCGACATTTCATGGAGCGGTTTCAGCGGTGCGGTGCAAATCGACCTTTCCCGTGACGGCGGCCAGAACTGGGAATCCGTGCAATCTTGGAGCGGTTCGCAAACCTACTCGTGGGAAGTCACTGGATCAGAATCGGATGAATGCCTGATAAAGGTATACGAGCTGGGAAATTCGAGCAATTACGATGTCAGCAACGGGTTCTTCACCATCGGCGATCCCAACAGCCCTCCGGTCGCGTCCAACGTTTCAGCCTCG
>MGER01000005.1:8133-31383 GCA_001791465.1 Candidatus Uhrbacteria bacterium RIFCSPLOWO2_02_FULL_49_11
GACGGTAAATATGACGCAGTATGTCTCCGATCCCCAGAACAATATCGCGTGGGGAACGCTCCAGATCGTGAGCGTGTCGGTGGGAAGCGCCATTTACAGACTCCTGGTTTCATGGGAAAATGAAATCAGAAATCTGGAAATATAACCATGCCACTTATGAACAAGAAATATTTCATATTTTTAGTAGCCATTTTGGCGGTGGTGGGGGGAGCCGCGTTGATTTGGTCGATAAAAAATCAAACACCACCCAATCAACCAGTCGCAGGAACCGGTGATAATGCCACACCGCCCGCACCGGCGGATAATGGCACAGAGCCGACCGTCACGCCGGAAATCATTACGTCCGACATTGATACGAGCGACCCGTCTGCCGACGAAGCAGGCTGGAAGACGTACCGGAATGAGGAGTATGGATTTGAGTTTAGATATCCGAACAACTGGCAAGCTGTTGAAGAAGAAGGCGTATTGGTAAGAATTTATGACCCGCTTCTTTTCTTGGAGAAAGATGCGGGCAGGTCCCCGTGGGCGGATGGGGCTAGATTATCAGTAATAGTACGTAATATAGGGGCAAAATCCATTGATCAATACTTGGATAGTCTAAATAAATCTATTACTGACGGTTCGATTAGTATTTTAGACACCAAAGAAGTCGAGCTCGATAATATGAGAGGCGTTACGAGAGTCATTTCATTTCTCGGTTTAACCAGGACGATTGAGACATACATAAAGAAAGAAGAAGAGGTATTTGTTTTCGTGATTGATTTTGGGATTAACTATGCAGAGATATTTGATCACTATGAGAATTTATATGAAAACATACTTTCGTCGATCCTGATTCAATGACATAGTGGCCTGATTCACAATCACTCCAGCGGGCTTTTCGTACGAGTCCGTAGATGTGACCATGAGTCACAAAAACAAATAACAGTTCTTTTACAACTCAAACCCCATCAACAGTAGAAAGGAGAAAAATTTATTGATGGGCGGCAATCTAATTCACTGAAGTTCTGAATTATTCAGAAGGAGTAGTAGCCATGAGTAAGCGATTATTTATGTTGCTTATCATCGCATATGCGATGATCCCCAGCGGAATATATCCGCAGGGGCTTTACTCACCATTTCTCCCTAACGAGTCGTGGTGGGTAAGTCAGTCTCCAGGCCAGACAGGTCATGTGGGTTCATTGGCAAATGCCTGGGATTTTAATTGGAGCAGTCCTGGCTCTGCCGATTTAGACAAACCGGTTCTGGCGAGCGGAGATGGTGTTGCTGTGTTCGCTGGATTGTCAGGGTCCCTGACTTCTGGATGGGGGTATACCGTAGTGATTCAGCTGGATGCTGGTGGATATACTCGTGTAGCTCATTTGGACGAGGTCTGTGTCAAAGTGGGTGAATACGTGCAACGAGGTCAGGTTGTGGGATTGAATGGAAGCACCGGACAATCCACTGGCCCGCATATCCATTACCAATATCAGGATACCAAGAACGGAAGTTCAACTCCTTCAAGTTTTGCTGATATTGGGAACCCGACTGGATGCGATTGTGGTTCAGAGCCAGGTGGGGGTGCTTATCATTACACCTCCGCCAACACCCCCCTCTTTGACGCAGTCTTCACCGCGTCAGGAGGTAGCAGCGCTTTCGGCCAGACGATCGAGCTCTCCGAATACGGCTGGTGGGATAGCTGGACATCCGGCGATTACGCCAATGTCTACCTTACGCATCCCAATCAGTCCATTCAGGGCGGTTCCCTTGCCAATCCTCATATCGTCTATGACGCGATGAGAGGCGCAAGGAAGGCGGTGCTCTGTTTCGGCCAGATGTTCGGGAAATGGTCTGCCATGAACAATCCCGGCGCCGGTCCCAATTCCTATCTTGCCGCACCGATCGATTCCGAATACGTCTGGGCAGGTTATACTCTCCAGGATTGTCAGGGAGGGTATATTCGTTGGAACGGCTCTGTAGCGGAAGATTTTCCGTATCCCGAATGGTTCGGCCCTGGTGCGTTTGATCCGAGCGGCGGATTGTCCTCGCAGCAGCCCGAATTGTTGCTGCAAAACCTGCCGCAAGGAAACGGATACCCCTTAATAGCATGGTCTCCGACCGCGAGCTATCTTTTTGTTGAATGTTACAAAAAGAACGGCATGGCGGCCAATCTCGGCTGGGCTTACGCCGGTGCGGTTCCCGGGAGTCCCGCTTCGGTGCACAAGTGGAATTTCACCTGGCCGGGAGGTCAGAGCGATTTTTACTGGGTGCAGAATTTCGATGACGGTGCCTATGGGGACTGTATTATCATGTACGATCCCGATAACGCAGGATCCACCGGCTTTACCCCGGCAGACGGTCTGAACAAGGCGCGTCTCATCAGAGGGAATATCTGGATCACATACCGTAACAACAACTGGATATCCATCCTCGGCGCGCCGGTGAATAACCAACACGGATCTCCAGGCAACATTGTCCAGGAGTTTCAGTTGGGCGTGGTGACCGATAACGGTTCAACCGTCACTTATTCGCTCTACAGCGCCGGACTCGCCAGTCTCCATATCAGCTCCGATCCGGAAGGCGGCGCGGTCTTGGTGGACGACGCAGCACCTTACACGGGTGCCACCACTCCTACAGTGCTGTTCGCGGACGACGCGGGCAATCATGTGGTGAGGATCGCGCTGGAAGGGCAGGAGCAGATCGTGAACGTGAGCGCGGCCGCCAACGTGGTCACCGAAGTGTCGGTAAGCTTTAACGAACAACAAGGATCCATTTCCGTGATTACGCCGAACGGCGGCGCTTATCCGGTTTCCAGCACTCTCGATATCTCCTGGAGCGGATTCAGCGGCGCGGTGCAGATCGACCTGTCCCGTGACGGCGGCCAGAACTGGGAATCCATGCAGTCTTGGAGCGGATCGCAGACCTACTCGTGGGAAGTCACGGGGTCGGAATCAGATGAATGCCTGATAAAGGTGTACGAGCTGGGAAATTCGAGCAATTACGATGTCAGCAACGGGTTCTTCACCATCGGCGATCCCAACGATCCGCCGGCGGCGCAGTCTTTCCCAGATACCGTGGTGTACCGTAATCCTCTGGTCATCGATTTAACGTCCAAGGTATCGGATACCGATGGCACGGTGAATTGGAACACTCTTTCCGTGACCAGTTCTCCGGACGGGAACAGCGTGGTGAATAGTGGCGCTCACACCGTCACCTTCACGCCGAGTTTCCTGTATTTCGGTTCCACGCAGGTGAAGTACACTGTGCAGGACAATGACGGAGCCGTATCGAACGAAGGGACCGTCACCATCAACGTTCAAGTGGCGACCTCCGTCATCGATAACGGCGATTTCCAGACCCAGTCACTGCCGCCATGGTTCCAGGAATCCTCGGACACCAATGATGCCGATATCAACTACGGCTACAAACGATTCGGTCCCGGAGATCCGTATAACAGCACGCATTACCTGTTCGTATACGTTCCTCCGATCGATCAGTTCGGTTTCGGGCAGGATTCCGTCACTATTCTGCAATCCGGGCTTCACTTCGAGGCAGGATCGCATACCATCACCTTTGACGGGAACCGATTCGCCAGAGATGTTCCGATTCTCTTTCAACTCTTTACCCATGATCGGTCAACCCTGCTCTGGAGCGGCACCAGGATCGTCACCAGCCAGACGTATTGGGACGATTATTCCATCGGTCTCAGCCTCGATGATCCGGTCGTGGAAGCCGTGCTCAAGCTCAAGTTCGGGCCGGTATCCGGTGTGGGTGCTTACTGCAAGGTGGATGACATTTCTCTGGATGGTGAGTTGAGTAAGAGGATCGCGCCGCAGGATGAAGCATCCGAATCGTCTGTGCCCAAACAGTTTGCCCTGTATCAAAACCACCCGAATCCGTTCAATCCCACCACGACGTTCCGGTTCGATTTGCCGGAACAGGCGCACGTCAGGCTCGCGGTCTACAATATTATAGGCCAAAAGTCGATGATGGTGATTGATGGCGAAATGGATGCGGGCGCGCATTCAGTTATTTGGGACGCGTCACAGCTTCCCAGTGGCGTGTATTTCTACACATTGGAAGCGGGATCGTTCCTCGCGACTAAGAAGTTGGTTCTTTTAAAATAGCTCGTTGAAACACCCCCTCTTTTAGTCTCCCCCTTTTTAAGGGGAGAATATTGAGGGACGAAAGTTACTCTCTCTCTCTCTCTCTTCATTCGGAAACAGAATGAGGAGGAAAGAGATCGCGTAACTAAACCTTTGACCCATAGCCCTGCGGAGCGCTGACTTCGCAGGGCTTTATTAATATTGGTGGTCATTATACTCTGGCAGGGGGTATTTTTTTGTGCTATAATAAAGCCAGATGAAAGAGACCAAAAAGATAGGTTTTTTAAGTAAATTTGCCTCCTATAAATGGCAAGTTTTGCATTATTTTCTAGGATAATATGGCCAAAAAAAGCGCGTCGTCAGATTATCAAGCAAAGCACATAACCGTACTTGAAGGTCTTGATCCGGTCCGGAAAAGGCCGGGCATGTACATAGGGTCTACCGGCGTGGAAGGACTCCATCATTTGGTGTGGGAAGTGGTTGATAACTCGATTGACGAGGCGATGGCAGGCTTTTGCACCGAGATTACCGTACGGCTGCTCCCGGGGCGCATGGTGGAGGTCATCGATAACGGCCGCGGCATCCCGGTTGATATTCATAAGCAGGCGAAAGTATCCGCCTTGGAAGTGGTGCTCACCAAGCTCCATGCGGGCGGCAAGTTCGGCCAAGGAGGCTATAAAGTATCGGGAGGGCTGCATGGGGTTGGCGTTTCTGTGGTGAATGCCCTTTCTTCTTACATGAAGGCAGAGGTGAAGAGGGAGGGGAAGCTTTTTGAGCAGGAATATGAACGCGGCAAGCCTCGGAGAAAAGTGCGTCCCGTAGGAAAAGCATCGGGCACCGGCACGGTGATTGCCTTCGTGCCTGATACGGAAATTTTCGGCGACATTGGTTTTGATTTCCAGACCGTGCTTGACCATCTCCGCCAGCAGGCATATCTCACGAAGGGGGTAAAGATCATCGTGCGGGATGAACGAATAAACGAAAAGGCTGACGCAAAAACAAAAGAAAAAGAGGCTCACCCGGAAGATAAGGCGCCTCTTGCGTTTGATATCCCCACTTCGTATGTGTTTTATTTTGAAGGCGGCATCCGTTCCTACGTGGCACATTTAAATCACAACCGGAGCGTAAAACAAGAGGCGGTATTTTATATAGAAAAAGAAATTATACCCAACGGGTCAAATGGCGCGCCTGATCCTGAAAAGGATGCCTCACTGAAGGAGGCGCCGGATAAAACCCATGCGCAAAAGTTTGTCACGCCGATCAAGGTGGAAGTTTCCCTTCAGTATACGGACGATTATCGCGAAACCGTCTACGCATTCGCCAATAATATTTACAACCCTGAAGGCGGCACCCACTTGGTGGGATTCCGCGGCGCGCTCACCCGCGTGCTCAATTCGTATGCGCGGGCGAAAGGCTATTTGAAAGAAAAAGACGATAATCTCACCGGCGAAGACGTGAGGGAGGGTTTAACCGCGGTCGTGTCGGTAAAAGTGCCGGAACCGCAATTTGAAGGGCAGACAAAAGCAAAGTTAGGGAATCCGGAAGTGAAGAATGCGGTGGAATCGGTGCTCGGCGATGCGCTCGCCTCATTTTTGGAAGAACATCCGCGCGATGCAGAAGGGATTTTGGAGAAATGCGTCTTGACCCAGCGCGCACGGGTGGCCGCTCGTGCGGCGCGCGACACCGTGCTGCGCAAAGGGGCGCTCGATGGGCTTACGCTCCCCGGGAAGCTCGCAGACTGCTCCACCAAGGATTCACACCATTCTGAATTATATATTGTCGAGGGAGACTCTGCAGGCGGCAGCGCGAAACAAGGGCGCAACCGCGAGTACCAGGCTATTCTCCCCTTGAGAGGCAAAATCCTGAACGTGGAACGCGCGCGGCTGGACAAGATGTTGACCAACAATGAATTGAAATCGCTCATCATTGCAATAGGCACAAACTTTGGCGAAAATTTCAACCTCGCGGATCTTCGGTACGAGCGCATTATTATCATGACTGATGCGGATGTGGACGGCGCGCACATCAGGACCCTGCTCTTAACGTTTTTTTACCGTTATTTCAAGGAACTTATCACCACGGGCCATCTTTTCATCGCACAGCCGCCCCTGTATCGCATACAAAAGGGGAAAGAGTTCTGGTATGCGTATTCTGACCAAGAAAAGGAAAAAGTGCTTTCATCCATACGGAGCATTTTGCGCGGGAAAGCGGGAGATGCGCATGCAGAGGCATTCTCAAAAGAAGAGTCAGGGGCGGCGCGCGCGGGCGAAATCGATATCGGCGAGAAGGTGGGGGGCGCGGTCATTCAGCGGTATAAGGGCTTGGGGGAAATGAATCCCACGCAGTTGTGGGAGACGACCATGGACCCTCAAAAGCGGTTCATGCACCAAGTAATCATCGACGATGCGGAAAAAGCGGATGCGATTTTTGACGTGCTTATGGGATCTGAAGTGGATCCCCGCAAGCGTTTTATTCAGACCCATGCGAAGTTGGTGAAAAATTTGGATGTGTAGACATCTCAAAACTTAAATGTCGTCCTTCGACAAGCTCAGGATGACAAAGTACTTCTGTCATGGTGAGCGATGTCATAGTGAGCCGAGTCGAACTACGAGTCGAACCATGAGATATAGTTTTGAGTCTTGCGTTTTTAGTTTTTAATTATGTTGTTCCTAAGCACCCTCCGCAATGCTCCTGTCTATGACAGTAGTTTTGTGTTGGTTGGGAAATATAAGGATATTATCGCCTCTGTGGTCGCAGACCAGTACGCCCCCGTAAAATCATTAGTGGTGACGCTTATAAAAGGGAAGGGAGAGCTTATTATTCCCTGGAATGTGGTAGAGAACGCGAGCAGGGTGGGTATCCATCTTTCCACTTTATTGACGCGCGTGGCGCCGGTGCAAGAGAATGGTATCGACATCAGGCTGCGTGAAAAAGTCCTTGATCACCAGATTGTGGATATTACTGGCGCACGCGTGGTGCGCGTGAATGATTTGCAGTTGGGAACTATTGAAGGCCGCATGTGCGTCATCGCCATTGACGTGAGCCAGAAAGCACTGCTCAGGCGCCTCAATCTTGATTGGGTGGATCTATTTAATCTGATACCGGTGAAGCTCATTGATTGGCGGCAGGCGAATCTCGTGTCAGGTTCGGTGCAGGTCGCGGCGCTTTCTAAAGACGTGGTGCATATGCACCCTGCTGATATCGCCACGATCGTGGGAGATCTGAATGTGAACCAAGGGAGCGAGCTGGTGAAATCCCTTGACCTTGCCACTGCCGCGCGGGTATTTGAGGAAATAGACCCTGAAACGCGGCGCATTTTAGTGAAAGCAATGAGCCCCGACAAAGTGGCGTTGATTACCGATAAAATGCCGCTTGATGAAGTTGTCGATCTTTTAAAGTCTCTCCCGGCGGCGACGTGCAAGGAATTGCTCTCTCATCTTCAATCATCGCGCGCGGCAACCGCGGAACGATTGCTCCAGTATGCAAACCACTCCGCGGGCGGGCTCATGACGACGGAATTCATTAAGTGCAGTCTCACTCGTACCGTTGCCCAAGTCATAGAAGAAATTAAGAAACGCTCTTTTACCTTTCGTTTCATCCATTATGTGTATGTAGTGGATGAAGAGAACCGATTCGTGGGAGTTGCTTCCTTTCGGCGTCTGATAACGAGCGATCCGAACCAGACTGTGCAGGAAGTCATGCGCGACCGCAGGGGATTAAAAGTATTGAGGCCTGAACAACCATTAAGAGAGGTTGCGGTGATTATGGCAAAATACAAATTGTTCTCGGCGGCAGTCGTCGATAAGAAAAGGCAATTGCTCGGCGTCATTACCATGGATGACATAATGCGCCAGCTCGTATCACACGTATATGATGTCTGATGAGGCGGGGGGTAATTTGTAACAATGAATCTACGTAGATATTTTTCCACAATTTTATGGTGCCAATTTTCAAACGCTGGCTGCTGCGGGCGAGCATCATATTGAGCGTGGTCGGTCCTGGCATCATTTCCGGCACGGCGGATAATGATGCGGGCGGCATTACGACTTATTCGATCGTGGGCGCCCATTACGGGTACCAGATGCTTTGGCTGCTTCCCCTTGTCGGGCTTGTGCTGTGGCTTACGCAGGACATGGGCGCGCGCTTGGGACTTGTGACGGGCAAAGGCCTTGCGGCCCTCATACGGGAGAATTTCAGCATTCGGCTCACGGTAATCGTCATTATTCTCACTGGCATATCAAATTGGATGAATATCGTGGCTGAATTTGCCGGCGTCGCATCGGTTGCGCATCTCTACCATTTTCCCAAAACGCTCCTCGTGGCGATCGCCGCAGCCGCCATATCTTTTGTCGTAATAAAGGGCAATTTTCAGATCGTCCAGCGCGTATTCCTTACCTCATCAGTGCTATATCTTGCGTATGTCATCGCAGGATTGAAGGCAAATCCCGATTGGGCCGCGGTCGTCAAAGGCTCATTCATTCCTCACTTTTCCCTGGAACACGGATTTTTATTTACCGCTATTGCCTTGGTGGGGACCACCGTGACCGCCTGGGGGCAGTTTTTTATCCAATCGTATTATGTGGACAAGGGGGTAAAAGATGCGGACATTAAATTAATGAGGTGGGATATCACCGCCGGCACGCTATGGACCATTGTGGTCGCTTTTTTTATCGTGGTTGCTACCGCGAGCACGCTTTACCCGAAAGGCATACAGATTAATGATGCCGCGCAAGCCGCCGCGGCGCTCGAGCCGTTTGCGGGCTATCTTGCCAAGCACCTGTTTGCATGGGGGCTTCTTAATGCGTCGCTTTTGGGCGCGGGCGTGGTTACCATTGCGACCTCATACCTCATCACGGAGGCATTTGGGTGGGAAGGGAAGGTGGATTTGGGATTGCGGGAATCTCCCGCATTTTATAAATTGTTCCTTTTTTTTATCATCACCGCGGGGCTTTTCGTGCTGATTCCCTCGATCCCTCTCGTGCCGACCATTGTGTTCTCCCAAGCGCTCAATGCGATGGTGCTCCCTTTGCTCTTTATCTGCATGATGGTGCTTTTGAATAGAAAAGATATTATGGGAACGAAAACAAATTCCCGTTTAAACAACGTATTAGTCCTTGCCGCCATTTTTTTGGTGAGCGCGCTCAATATCAGTTATTGCTATGCGCTTGTTTCACAGTTTCTGAAAATACTTTGATGAAGCGAACAATAGAATAAATGTGGATTTATGCGAATATATACAGGCATTAGGGCGCTTAAAAAAATAACATATCCCACCATCTACGCCATACGTTGACAAAATAAGGATAAACCTATGGGAAAAGTGAAATGTTATTTTTTACGGCGCCTTAGCCTGTTTTTGTGTCATGTGGGTTGCTTTTTTCCGCAGATCATGTAAAATCGTTGAGAACAAATAATGAGAATAAACAATGGTTGAAAATTACAAATAAAATTCGAGGTGAATCATGAAAAAGCAGGTAGTTTTTTTGTTGGGGATCTTTATCTCCTTGCAGTCGTTTGCGGTTCAGAGACTGCAGGTTGAGGTTAAAGGGGACAGTGTCTGGATGCAGTGTGAACACTCAATCCAGACCTTCAACACTCCCGGCTATCACTCTGTTGATAGCACACTGGGAGCGCTTGCCCCCGATTCCGCGGAGGCAAAATTGCCCGAGATTTCCCGAGGGAGATCGTGCGGGCAGTTTGAAGGGGTTGGGGTCTATCACTTAACCTCTGGACTGATACCGGAGAATTTCAGTGATAGCATCCACGTCACCTTTCGTGCGCCGGGAAAGGTGATTTTTTGCCAGGGGAAGATGTATAGAGGTGAGGGAGACATTATATTCCCTAATCTCTTTGTCGGGCGAGAGTTCCCAATTTTCTGGGCACACTCTACCAACTATTCAGTGGATTTTTTTCCATTGAATAGTCTGGACACTGTCAGGACAGTTTTCATCTGGACTGATAGTGGGAGGGTGCTCCTAGATTCTGCCCGAGTTGTTGTTGCGGAGGCAATCCGGGAAGTGGGGAAATATGCCCCACAATTCTGGCATAAGCATATCCAGTACTGGGGCGGTTCCCAGTACACCCTAACAATTATGTTAGGGGTACCCGCGGTGGGATTGGAGCATTTTAATGCTCCTTATGTGGGGATACCAAGGGGTTGGTTCTTCATCATGAAGGACCTTACCATCCACGAATTGTTCCATTCTCTCGTGGGCAAGGATTTGATGCCCGCGTCGTATTTTAAATTCGTGGGATACCACCCCACGGATGTATTGGGATTCTATGAGGGTTTAACTACCCTCATTGGGGAGAGATACCTTGAGTTTCCTGCCGGAATTCAATGGCGTCTCGCCCACGCTCTTGCTATGGCTAACATGAGCACGGAGCGAGACTTGATTAAATTGAGTTACGTTCCGGGAGAATTGGAATCCCCATACTGGAACGGCCGTCTTTATTGGACGGCAATGGCAGAAATAATTGACATCGACGATTGGTTGAGTTGGCTTTTTGAAAGCAAATTAATCAATCGTGACGTTCCAGTACCTATCATGATGGATTCGATATATACCTGGTTAAACGAGTTTAAGCCAGGTTGCGGCGATTATGCTAAAAAAGTAATCGCTGGGGAATATTATCATGATGCTGATTCGTTACTTCAGTATCATGGATATCGAAAAGTGTATCCAATAAATTATATCGGGCCTTACTATTGGAAAGATGGTAAGGTCGGTGGATACATTTGTTGGGGAATGGACCGATATAATCTTCCTCTCGATTATCGATTCATCTGCGTTTTGGTGGGAAACGATTCGTTATCTTTAGGTCCTGGTGGTGAGGGGATGAAGTTGCTGCGACAACACCCTGACAGTGTTTTCTCGATTCTTGTTTCTTCCTCACGGGGGAGGGAAGTAATAAGGGTCTCAAAAAATTTTTATTTTCCTTCAGGGGAACCCCTTTTTATACAGGGCAAGATACATTTTGCCCAGGTTCCCCTTGCGAGGCGGGAAGAGACCTTAAAGTTCTGGCGGCAGCTGGTCCGCCAGTAAATGAATTAAACAGGAAAGGATTTGGAAAGGGCCTTGAAAATTTCAAGGCCTTTCAAATTGGCGAAAATGCTGAAGAGGGGTATAATACTCATATGAAAATGAATTATAAAAGGAATATGAACCGCATAGAAACCTCATGGGATGAATCGGCGCAGTGGTACCATGGGCTGGTGGGCGAGAAGGGGATGGAGCTCCAAAGGGCGGTTGTGTTTCCTCAGACGCTCCGACTGCTTCACTTGCAGCCTCACGAGAGACTGCTTGATGTCGCGTGCGGGCAAGGCGCGTTTGTGAGAGAAGCATTTCGTTTTTGTAAGAATATCATGGGGGTAGACGCATCGCCCCATTTGATTGCGTATGCGAAAAAAATGTCTCCGAAACAAATGCGTTTTTTTACAGGCGACGCAAGGAAATTGCCAAGGGAAGTGGCGGGGGAGCGTTTTGATGCGATCTCATGCATACTCGCCATTGCGAACATTGATCCCCTCCAGCCAGTATTTCAAGAATGCAGGAAAATGTTAAAACCGTCAGGCCGCCTAGCGCTCGTGGTTGCGCACCCCTGTTTTCGCATCCCGCGGCAGAGCGGGTGGGGATGGGATGAGCAGAGAAAACTGCAGTACCGGAGGATAGACCGCTATTTGAGTGAAATGAAAATTCCCATTCAAATGCATCCGGGATCCCGTGCGCGCGAAGTGACGTGGACGTTTCATCGTCCGCTGGGGGCGTATATGCGCGCACTTGGAGAGGCGGGATTTATGGTCGATGCGTTGGAAGAATGGACTACTCACCGCAAAAGCACGCCCGGTCCTCGCGCGCGCGCAGATATGTCGTCGAAACAGGAAATCCCGCTTTTTTTAGCCATGAGAGCAATCAGTGTTAATGTCAAAGCTCAATGTTCCCGCCTGCCAAAGCCTGTCAACAATCAATGAAGATGACTTTGAGTATGGTTTAATTATTATGAACGTGCCGCACCTTAAGTATAGGCTATGGCGGGCAGGCAAATGACAAATAAAGTACAAAGTTCAAATATCAAAATTTGGCATTGGAATTTTGACATTCTTTTGAACTTTGCCTGCCCGCCATCTGCCTTTCCATGGGAATGATTCGCATATTATGAAAGATGTGAGTATGAAGGATGTTGCCGTTCATTATTGATTGGCTTTGGCAGGCGGGGATTTTGAATTTTGAAATTATTGTGATATGTCCAATCAGAGTGGCAATAATATAAAGGGTGGTGAAGACCGTGTTAAATGCAAGGTATTAGGTTTGTTTGTGCATCCTACCCGCAATACGCCGGTGGTGTTTATAGGGACCGAAGATGAGCGCATCGTGATACCGATATGGATAGGATTTTTGGAAGCGCAGGCAATCCTCTTTGCGTGGAGGAAAATCACCCCGCCTCGCCCCTTAACGGTTGATCTTCTTGTGTCTGTGATTGCTGAAGATCTTAGTGCGGCGGTCGAAGAGGTGAAAATCCACACATTGCAGGATGGGACATATTTCGCTTCACTTTCTTTAGTATCCCGTGGAGGCGAGCGCAAGGTGAGGGATGCGCGCCCTTCTGACGCCATCGCGATTGCGCTTCGCACCCATGCATCTCTCACCGTAAGTCAAGCGCTTCAGGACGCGACCGCGCATGAACAGAAGGATGCGAAAGCGCTTCTTGATTTCCTTCGGCTTGAGCACGAAGATCAGGATAATGCCCTTCAAGAGGAACAAAGTTTATCGTAGTTGATTGCATCATTTTTAAATTTTTGGTTTAATGCTTAGGTATATGCAAACACTTGGCATAATAGGAGTGGGCATGGTGGGCGGCGCGGTGTACGCGTATTTCCCCGACGCGATTCCCTACAGCCCTCGGAAATATCCGCAGAATAAAGAGAAGATCAACGACGCAAACATCGTATTTGTATGCGTTCCTACACCATTTATGAAAAATGGCGTCGGGTTTGATCTTTCCTATGTGCACGACGCGATCTCTCTGCTTAATGGGGGAAAGATAGTCGTCATTAAATCAACCGTCATCCCGGGCGCCACAGATGCCTTGCAGGCGCAGTATCCCCAGCATAAATTCCTTTTCAATCCTGAATTTTTGCGCGAGGCATCTGCCATTGAGGATTTTAAGAATCCTGACCGGCAGGTGGTTGGTACTACTAAGCAAAGCGAATCCGTGGCGCAAGAATTAATGGATCTTCTCCCTCCAGCACCTTTCAGCAAGATTATCCCAGCAAAAGAAGCAGAAATGGTGAAATATTTTGGTAATACATTTTTGGCAACGCGCGTCATTTTTGCGAATCAAATGTTTGACCTCTGCAAAAAGCTCGGGATTGATTATGAGGCGGTGAAGGAAGCCTCATCAGCCGATCCGCGGATTGGACCTTCGCATTTCAATGTGGATCAGGATGGCTACCGCGGGTACGGCAAAAAATGCCTTCCCAAAGACACGCGCGCGCTCCTGCAGCTCGCTGCACAGGCGGGGGTGGATTTGGAACTGCTAAAGACGCTTGAAGAGATAAACCATGAACTCACCGGCGGCGTGGACAAGGAAGCGGACCTCTACGGTTTGTGAGAATCACAAACCGTAAATCCAAAGTTCAAAGTTCCTGCCTGCGCAGGCAGGCAAATGTCAAATATCACGCCAGAGGCGGATCAGCCTCGGGCTGAAATGACCAATCCTCAATATCAAGTCAAAACTCAAAAGGCAAAAAGCAAAGGTTCAAGTTAAAAGTCAAAAGTTTTGGGTTTTGCGTTGCAATTTTGATTTTTGACCTTTGACTTTTGAATTTGTGTTTGAGATTTTATTGGAAATTAGACATTTGGATTTGGATTTTTTCATTTGATTATGCGTATTTTAGTAACTGGCGGCGCTGGTTTCATCGGCGCTCATCTCTGCGTGGATCTACTGCAGCAAGGCCATGAGATCGTATGCCTCGATAATTTTGTGACCGGAAAAAAAGAGAACCTCGCGGAGCTTTTGAGGCAAAAGAAATTTTCACTCATAGTCCACGATGTATGCGTACCCCTGCCTCCTGAAATTGGCAAGGTGGATCTTGTGTACCATCTCGCGGCGATTGCCTCTCCGTGGAAATACCTTGAACAGAAGTTAGTCACCCTGAAAACAAATATTTGGGGCACCTATCATGCGCTTGAGTATTGCCGCGCAAACAAAAGCGCTTTTGTGTTTTCATCCACCTCGGAGGTCTACGGCGATCCTGAAGAACATCCTCAAAAAGAAGAATACTGGGGACACGTGAATCCGATTGGCCCGCGCGCCTGTTATGACGAAGGGAAGCGCGTGGCAGAATCCATGGTTGTCAATTACCAGGAGACGCATGGAGTGCAGTGCGCGATAGCACGGATTTTCAATACTTTCGGGCCGCAAATGGCGTTTGATGATGGCAGGCCGGTTATTAATTTTATTGTAAAAGCATTGAGAAGCGAACCACTGCCGATTCACGGCGACGGCCAACAGACCAGAAGTTTCTGTTATGTAGACGATATGGTGAGAGGTTTGCAGTTGATGGCGGAGAAGGGGATGAGCAAGGGGCCCATAAATATCGGCAATCCCGATGAGCGCACCATTCTCTCCATTGCGGAATTAGTCCGCGCTAAGGTTAATCCGAAGGCAGCCTTCACGCACATTCCGCGCGTCGAAAACGACCCCCAGCGCAGATGCCCGGACATCACCAAAGCGAAGACCCTCCTCGGCTGGGAGCCTAGGGTAAGTTTTGAAGAAGGGTTGATGAGGACGATTGAGTGGGTGAACAAAGTAGTGCAAGAGTAGCGTCGGAGCTTGTCTCCGACTTAATGGGCTGGCCGGCATGCTACAACGCAACTTAATTATTATTGGCCATTTTTTATCGTATCGGAATCTCAATCTTTTCTACTCGAGGAGACCTCCCCTCACGTCCCCTCCCCGTGATAAACACGGGGCAGGCTCTTGGTAAGGAGGGGGTGGGGTGGTTTCCTTAATTTATTGTGGATTCTAGTCAAATCATTGCGCGATTGTTGCGCGATTGTTGCGCGATTCACGAATGGGGAGTATACTGGGGAGGTAAAAGTGAGTATGTTCAGCCCCAAATACAGGCTTACCGATACTATCCTTCAAAACCTTACCGCCATTGCCGAAGCCAAGGCGGTGATTGATCGCGCGAAAATATTGCCTCAACAAGAATTGCGTTTGCGCCGCCAGGCCATTATCCGCATGACGCATCACTCGACGGAGATAGAAGGCAATAAGCTGAATCTGCGGCAGGTGGAGGCGCTTTACGCAAAGAAAAAAATAGACGCGCCAGCCCGCGATGTGCATGAAGTAACAAATTATCTCAACGCTTTAAAATATATTGAGAGGATTGTCACCGAAAAGAAAACACTTATAGAGAAAATAATACTAAAAATTCATAAATTGGTAACAGACAAAACCTTATCTCCGCAATTTTGCGGCCATTATCGGTCCGGGCCGATTTATGTGGTGCGGCGGCGTATTGGCATGCCGCCGGAAACGCTCTATACGGGACCGGAGGCAAAAAGAGTGCCGAAGCTCATGAGTGATTTTATCGCATGGCTTAGTGCCAGCGAGAAAAATGAAATGAATCCCGTGATAGTCGCGGCAATTGCCCATTTGGAAATTGCCGCAATCCACCCTTTCAACGACGGCAACGGCCGTACCGCCAGAGCTTTGGCCGCACTCATACTCTACCAACGGGGATATGACTTTCGCCGTTTATTTGCTTTGGAAGATTATTACAATACCGACCGGCCGTCGTATTACCGCGCCATCAACGTGGGGGAAACGTATGATGAACGGAAAAGTGATATCACTTCATGGCTGGAGTATTTCGTCGTTGGATTTAAAGAAGAAATTGATGAAGTGAGGGCAAAAGTATTGTTGCTGTCAGCTCGTTCGGTGGACGGTAAAATAAATAAGCAAATATACCTCACCCCCACTCAATTAAAAATTATTGACTTTTTGGATCAAATGGGAAGGATAACCGCTCAAGATATTGCGGATGTTCTCTCTTGCCCAAAGCGTACGGCCCAGTTGCACATACAGAAGCTTAAGAAGATAAAGATGATAAAGTCGATAGGGAAAGGTAAGGCGACGCACTACGTCGCGAATTCGTAGTACAGATTATAGGCTGACCATGATGAGAGATAAGAAATATGCCCTGTCCGCACATCCTCGTTTTCAGTCTCGCGTACCGTCCTTATGTGGGAGGCGCGGAAATTGCGCTTGAGGAAATTGCGCGGCGTTTGCCGCAGTATTTTTTTACGGTGATTACGGCGCGCGCCTTGAAGAATTTTGACTACGTGAAATTGCCGGATATTGAAGAGAGAGACAATATACGCGTAGTAAGAGTAGGCTTGCATAATCGTTTTTTTGGGCAATATACGTATCCCTTATCCGCCCTGAAGCGCGCATACCGCGAAGTTCGGTTTATGAAGCCTGCCTGCGTGTGGGGCATGCTGGAATCGTATGGCGGCATAGCCGCTGCTCTTTATCATCAGCGGTTTCCCGAGATTCCCTATATCCTCACCATGCAAAGCGGGGATTCAGAGTCGTTTTGGAGCTGGCGCACCTGGTTTTGGCGGCCGTTGTATAAGAAAGTGTTCTCACAGGCAAATGCGATCCAGGCAATATCAAAATATTTGGCGGAGCGCGCGAAGGAGTATGGCGCGAGCGGAGAGATCAGAGTTATTCCCAATGGAGTCGCTAACGCTTTTTTTAAACGAATTAATAATGAGGAACGAAAGAAGCTGCGACTGGAATTAGGATTGGGTGATGATCAAATTTGCATTATTACCACATCGCGTTTAGTAAATAAAAACGGCATTGATACATTGATAAAAGGCTTTTCGGTATGGCGGCAACGAGGAGGAAACGGCGTGTTGCTTATTTTAGGCAAAGGGCCTCAAGAGAAGGAATTAAAAAAATTGGCGCATGAGCTTGGCGTCAGCGCGTATATTAAATTTTTAGGTGAAATTCCGTATCAACAACTGCCGCATTTTTATCAGAGCGCTGATATTTTTATTCGCCCGTCGCGGTCTGAAGGGCTGGGTAATGCGTTTTTGGAAGCAATGGCAGCGGGTATTCCGGTGATTGGTACGCCTGTGGGAGGCATCCCTGACTTTTTAACGCACGAACAAACAGGCTTATTGGTGCCGCCTGATGATCCGGAAGCGTTAGAAAAGTCTATCTCACGATTATGCAGCGATCCGGAATTGAAACAGAACATTGTGCAGGAAGCCTGGAATCTCGCGCAAGAAAAATATTCATGGGATGTGGTGGCAAAATCCATGAATAATTTATTACATAATCATGTTAAAATTTCTTGATAAAATTTTAGTTTATATTACCTCTCTTGGCGGGCATGCGCACCTGGAATTAGAGCTTTTTTTCCGTTATGCAATCGCAGGAGGGATTGCGGCAGTCGCAGATCTCTTAATAGTGTGGTCTTTAGTGGAATATGCGCATCTGCATCCTTTTATGGCGGGCGCGGTATCGCTTTTTTTTGGGATAACGATTAATTTTACCATCAGCCGTTTCTGGTCTTTCAAAAGCAAAGGCCCCTTGGTAAAAGAATTCGTTATCTTTCTCACGGTGGCTGCGGTGGGAAGCGGCATCAATTATGTGACGTTTGTCGTGTGTATCGGCGTTCTCCATGTCTGGTATATGGCGGCTAAGGTGATTGCCATTGGTGTCGCGTGGGTATGGAATTATACTTTAAATCGACATGTGACGTTTAAAAATTTTACCCATACTGTCGTGCAATCTACCGACAGGAAAATTTAAATTGGATGTTGATATGCTAGGCATGAGTTTAAAAAAAGATATTGTGCTTGCATGTGAAATATATCCGCCGGATATCGGCGGGCCGGCGACGTATGCCTATGAGCTGCGGGAGCAGTTATTGTTAAAAGGTTTTACGGTCACCTTGCTGACCTTTAGTGATAAGTTAAGAGCAGAAGGAGTTCAAGGAGAGAAGATTGTTGCCGTGAGCCGTAAGGGCAATGTTCTGCGGAGGAGCATAAGGTATGGTTGGAAATTATTTGATTTAGCAAACAAAGGAAGCACGATATACGCGATGGGGCCGGTCGCGAGCGGGCTGTTGAGCGTAATAATCGGTCGCCTGAAGCGGTGCAAAGTTATAGTCAGGATTCCCGGTGGCAGGGCATGGGAAACACACTGCCAGCGCGCATCTGTTCCGGAACGGTTTGAAGAATTCCAACGCAAATCCCATAAAGGATGGGTAAGGATTTTAGAGATCATTGAACGATATGTAGTTAAGAATGCAGACCATATTGTCGTGCCAAGCAATTTTTTAAAAAATATCGTGAAAGATTGGGGTGCACACGAAGATCGGCTCACCGTGATACCCAATGCGATCAATACTCCAATTTCAAAGCAGCCGCATAAAGAGGAATCACTCTCAATCCTCGCCATCGGGCGCCTTGTGCCATGGAAAGGGTTTTCTGATCTTATTCAGGCGTTTCAGACAGTTATGAGATCACATCCTCAAGCCACGCTTACCATTGTCGGTGACGGCCCCGAACGAGCGTATCTGGAGAAATTAGCGCGAGAGACAAATGTGGCCGCTCACGCACGATTTATAGGATTAGTGCCGCGCGAGAACCTCTCGCGTTATTGGCAGGACGCGACAGTGTTTGCGCTTCCTTCGGGATATGAAGGATTTCCTCATTTAGTGCTGGAAGCGTGGGCTGCGGGCGTTCCTGTTGTGGTAAGCGATATACCAGGGAATACCTGCATTGTGCGAAATGGCGAAAACGGCCTTGTCGTGCCCTACCAGGATAGCGCCGCGCTTTCGAATGGCCTCATGGCGCTTCTGCTTGATGCACATCTGCGGGAGCGCTTGCGGAATAATGGCAGAGAGTCGCTCTCCCAATATCGTTGGGAACGTATCATCGGAGAGATTATTACGCTCCTCAACTTTCTTCAATAATGCTATACTGGTGGCAAGAGTTATATTGAGCGACTTCAGCGGTCTCTATGCGCACTCAAAAAAAGCGGCCCTCGATGAAATTTGATTTCGTGACCATCGCGTCCCACCAATTAAGGACGCCGCTTTCTGCCATGAAATGGTTTCTTGAAATGCTCATTGCGGGCAATGCGGGAAAGCTCACCGGCCGGCAGCGCGAATTTTTAAGCGAGGTTTACAAATCCAACGAACGGATGATACGCCTTGTGAATGATCTGCTCATTGTGTCCAAAATCACCCAAAAGTCTTTTCGTCTCTCACCGCATCCTTTTGTCTTTGAACAGATGGTGGCATCAGTGATAAAAGAGGTGAAACCGATTATCCAGTCGGCGCAAATAACCGTCGTTTGCAAATTTGACGCGTCACCGCGTACATGTGTGAATGCGGATGAAGATAAAATTCGTCAGGTGATACGGACCCTCTTCGATAATGCTGTGCGCTATATGGTAGACGGAGGGTTGATCATTGTTCGGGTAGACCACAGAAACCGCCACGTCGCATTTGAGATTCAAGATACCGGCGTCGGCATCCCCCGCAATGAGCGTGCAAAGATATTCCAGCAATTTTTCAGGGGAAGTAACATCGTACGCATGCGCACAGAAGGCACGGGCTTAGGGCTTTTTATTGCGCACGCGATTATAACCGCCTCCGGCGGATCGATAAGTTTTACCTCACAGGAAGGCAAGGGTTCTGCTTTTCGCGTGAGTCTGCCGGTTTCTCAAAAAGGCCTAATGGCATCATGTGAGAAGCCGCTGAAAAAAAAGCAAAGGCGCGTTCATAAATAACATTGATATATGAAAGTGTTAATCATCGAAGATGAAAAAATGTTATTGATGGCGCTAGAGGAGGAGTTTAGAAGGAATAAATGCACGGTCATCTCGGCTGCGGACGGTGAACAAGGGTGGCAGGTTCTTTCAAAATATCCGTCGCCTGATGTGATTGTATTGGACCTTGTGCTCCCCAAAATTGACGGGCTTGAGCTGATGAAAAGCATCAAAGCGGACGAAAAATTAAAAACAATTCCCGTGGTCGTCCTCACTAATCTTTCGGATGAGAATACGATAGCCGCCATCGTCGCGTCAGGCGGAACTGATTATCTTGTGAAAGCGGATTACACGCTCAAAGAAGTAATTGAAAAAATACTCGACATTGCCAAAAGACCTGCATTTCAAAAACCAGGCAAACTGCAAGGTCCAATTACGTGATAATAGGTATGGCTACTCCACGGAATGTGTTCATGGTTTCGTTTGACCGGAGTTTGGCGGGAGAGGGAGGGACAGACGCGGTTGCGCGGCATAAAAGATATGCAAAACTGCTGCAAGGATCGCTCTCCGTGGTAGTGGTGACGCCGCCCGGGTACCCGCATTTAAAAGTAAATGAAAGGTTTGAGATACTTCCGACCAATGCAAAGGGGCTCGCAGGGCATGCATGGTCTATTTTTTATTATTACCGAATAATCCGGCGCGCCCAACATATTCATTTAATTATCTCCCAGGATCTTGCGGCTCCGCTCCTCCTGCTTTTAAAATGGTATACGCGCTTGCCATTGCTCGTCACGGTGCATGGCATCTGGTGGGATGACTGGTTTTCTGAAAAAAAGTGGTGGCATCGGTGGTATCTTCCGTTCATTTTTTACTCTTTCAAGAAAGCCGATGCGGTTAGGGTTGTTTCGCATTATTTACGAAATGAGCTTATCGCGCGTGGGGTTCGCGCGAATCGAGTACATGTGATACCTGTTCCCGTGAATCTTGAGTTATTTTCACAATGCGATCCCGAAGCTTTAGAAGAGGTACAACGAAAAATACCATCGCCGTTTGCGCTCTCTGTGGGCAGGCTTGAAAGAGAGAAGGGATTTGACCAGCTGCTTCTCGCGTGGGAACAACTGCAGAAGGAAGGCATAACGGCGCATCTGGCAATTATCGGCGAGGGGAGTCAGAGACAGGCATTAGAAGCATGGGTGAGGGAGCACAAGCTTGAATCATCGGTGACTTTTGTCGGCCGCATCGCTTCTGAACATTTGTCTCCCTATTACCATGCGGCGCGGTGCGTGGCGCTTGCGTCCCGCAGTGAAAGTTTCGGAAAAGTGCTGGTAGAAGCAGGCGCCGCAGGGAAAGCGGCAGTCGCGACAGACACCCACGGGGCAGCGGAGATTATTATAACGGGAAAGACAGGTTATCTCGTATCTCAAGGGGATATGCGCGCATTTGCGCAAAAAATGGCGGATTTGTTCCAGAATTCCGTGCTTGCCGAGGAATTGGGACAAGAGGCGCATGCACACGTAATGAATGCATTTGACGGCGATAAAAATAGCGAAAAGATCGTACGTTTATGGAAACAGGTAGCAATTAATAAATCTTGACACTTCTATCAACTCTGTAGCGTCGGAGCCTGCCTGCGCAGGCAGGCTTGTCTCCGACTCATCCAATCGTGTGGCAGACAAGCTGCCACGCTACACAGAACAATTGAAATTCCAATACTTATGAACCTCTTGTTTATCACACGTCGCGTGGACCGCAGCCATCCGCTTGCAGGATTTGCATGGGAATGGGTGCGTGAATTCAGCCGTCAGCTATCCGAGGGCGGCGGACGGCTCACGGTAATAACGCTTGAGTCAAGCGCCTCCGAAGGTTTAATAGAGGAAGTGATTATCCGCTCAGTGCGAAAAACGGAGAAAAACCGCTCCAAGGATTTTTTTACATTTTGCAGGTTATTGAAGTCGCTGGTCCCCCAAAGCGACGCGATTTTTGTGCACCAGCATCCTGTATATGCCGTTATTGCGGCGCCTTTCGCGAAACTATTTCGTAAAAAAATATACCTTTGGTATGTGCATAAAAAGGTGGACTTTAGATTAAGGATCGCTGCAGCATTGTGTAATGGTATTTTCACTGCGTCAAAGGAAGGTTTCAGACTAAAGACCAAGAGACCCATTTCTATTGTTGGCCACGGCATTGACACCGCTCTATTTTGTCCCGCAGATCAACGCGGAGACTTGCGCAGATCAACGCAGATTGAAGTAGGGCAAAAATTTATTATTCTTAGTATAGGGCGTATTTCTCCCGTGAAAGGATATGCAGTGCTTATAGATGCGGTTCAATCAGCAGTTCAACAGTGTAACAATTTAACAGTGCGCATTGTGGGCAGGCCAGGTTTAAAAGAGCATGCGGGATATGAGAATGAATTGAAAAAATCAGTTCATGAAAAAGGGTTAGATCAGGTGATACGATTTATCGGTCCGGTAGCTCATCATGATATTGTAGTCGAGTACAGAAATGCAAATGTGTTTATAAATTTGTCAGGCACAGGTTCGCTCGATAAAGCCGTGCTGGAAGCAATGGCGTGCGGCGTGCCGGTCATTACCTCCAATGAGGCGTTTCAGGGACTGTTATCGCAAATAGACAACAATTTATTCGTGGCATGCACTCCGCGCGCGGTGGCAATGGCTATGTTAAGAATTATCAATATGCCACCCGAGGCGCGCAGGCAGATAGGCGGCGCTTTGCGCGCCATTGTCGTGCGCGATCATGATTTAAAACAGCTAGTCGCAAGGATCTTGTCACGTCTATGAAAATATTATTGTTGGGCGCACACGGGCAATTAGGTGAAGCGTTGGGAGTGGTATTGCCCAAAGAAACGACACAATGGGGAAGGGACGAGCTTGATTTGACACATAGAGAAGACATAGCGCCAAGAATAAGAAAAATTCATCCTGATATGGTAATTAATGCGGCAGCAATGACCGATGTGGATGCCTGTGAGACAAAGAACGCATTAGCCGTTGAGATAAATGGAGAAGCGCCCGGAGCGCTCGCAAAAGTATGTAAGGAAATGAAGTCTCTCTTAGTGCATATCAGCACCGATTATGTATTTGGCGGAGACGAATTACGGCAGACGCCTTATAGAGAGACGGATTTGCCAAACCCAATCAATGCATACGGCCATGCGAAGCTTGGCGGTGAAGAAAATATAAAAAAATCAGGATGCGAATATCTGATAGTACGCACGTCCGGATTATATGGGAAGGATGGGGCAGGAGCGAATTATGTGAGTAAAGTATTATTACAAGGTATGCAGAAGGAATTACGCGCAACCACAGATCAAGTGTATTCGCCCACGTGGGTAGGGGAA
>MGER01000005.1:31404-31512 GCA_001791465.1 Candidatus Uhrbacteria bacterium RIFCSPLOWO2_02_FULL_49_11
TTAATGCAGCAAAAGCAGCGCGGGATTGTCCATCTGGTGAATACCGGCGCCGTCAGCCGTTACGATTTTACGAAGGCGATTATCGAAATTTCCGGTTTATCAACGCGT
>MGER01000006.1:0-2096 GCA_001791465.1 Candidatus Uhrbacteria bacterium RIFCSPLOWO2_02_FULL_49_11
CAACACCGACGCGGAATTTTTCACAACATTCTTCAGCGTCATCTTTGTCGTTATAAGCATCGTCCTTATCATCCGCGCGCATCGCAGGCTCAAGCGGCAGGCGAAGGCGGGTTCGCTCGCTTCCGGAGGATAATCTTAGATTTAGATTTTACCAGTATTACCTGCAAAAAATAGTGTCGCTCAATGAAATATTTTTCCCTGTCCTCAACGAAAATTATGCTTCATCGAAGTAAAAAGTTGGAAAGGGGTGAAACATATCCGATATCTTGACATTGTTTTTATTTAGTGTATAATCTGCTCATACTTGGCTAAACGATAATCGATCTTGGGTTTCAACGAGTCGCCCTTTTTTAAAAGGGAAAACGTAAAAATCGATTTCGATACAACAGGAACGTTACGTTGCATGCCAAGAGAAAGGTCGTTTATTTTCAATTGGCACGTACATGTATGTTCAATGATGATGATCAATCTGGTGGCGCACCTGCTGCTCCGCAGCAAGGTGGCTATCAAGGCGGTTACCAGCGCGGCGGCGGAACAGGATTCAATCGCCCGATGCGTCAAATGTATGACGTAACGAGCATGAATCTGACCTGCGCGCAATGCGGAACGGCAATCACCGAACTCCCGTTCCAGCCGTCTTCAGATCGCCCTGTGTATTGCAGAGATTGCAATCGACAGCGCCGCGAAAAGTTTTCTCGAAATCGGTACTAAACAACCATTTCAGATAACAAACCTCTCCGCCTATGGCGGAGAGGTTTTAGTTTTAGGCCCTTTTTTGCCTTCATTTTTTAATTGTATCGATAAGCCATAGATTCCCTCGGATATATGAATCAGCCGACATAGTGGTGCGGTTTGCAGGCTGCACCGTAAAAATCTCTAATAACGTACTGCCCCCGCACACAAACGCATAACGCTTTCTTGATAATTGAATCAATTTTCCCGGTGTGTGCGATAAAGGATTTTGCGCATAATCCGCAATCGTAGACAAAGGCACGGCATCGATAATTTTTAGCGTGTGCGGCTTTCCTTTATTATCCAGAATTGTCCATGAACCGGGCCATGGCTTATAGGCGCGTATTTGTCTTGCGATTTCTTTTGACGTTTTAGTCCACTCAATTCTCCCGTCATCTTTAGATATTTGTTTTGTGTAGCTCACATACCTTTCATCTTGCGCATATGGCTGCACTTTTCCGTTTGAATAATCAAGCATGCCTTTTACCAACAATTGAGCGCCCATTATTGAGAGGCGATCAGAAAGGGTAGGGGAGGTATCATTCGTATTAATCTGAACCGTGTGCTGCGCGACGATAGGCCCATGGTCCATCTTTTCGTCTAAGAGCATAACAGTAATGCCGGTCTCTGTATCGCCATTGAGGATCGCAGTCTGTATAGGCGAAGATCCACGATAGCGGGGAAGGAGAGAGGGATGGAGATTAAGCGCGCCTCTTGCAGGGAGCGCGAGGAGCGCTGAAGGCAGGATTACGCCGAATGCCACTACCGCATAAAGATCAGCGTGGTAGCGGCTTAGTTGATCAAAAACTTCCTGATTATTGATGAGGTTTTCTATTTTTATAACTGGCAATCCTAGTTCCTCTGCGCACTGCGCAACCGAAGAAGGTGTTTTTTGCAATGAACGGCCTTTAGGCTTGTCAGGTTGGGTCACTACTGCCTGAATAGCGATTTCTCCGTGAGCCGTCAAGGCGCGGAGCGAAGAAAGCGCAAATTCAGGAGTTCCGAAAAATACAATTTTTATCATAATGGCGGCATATGAAGAAACGCTTTGAATCCTTCCTGCTGTGCGCGCGTGAGTTGGGTGGTGAATCTTGTCACGCGATCAACAAAAAGGATGCCGCGCAGATGGTCTATTTCGTGTTGAAATACGCGCGCGAACAACCCTTGCGCATGCATGCTTGTCCGGACTCCTTGCGATGAAAGAAATACAACTTTAATGCCCGTCGCGCGCGGCACGAACCCCGCGACGCCCGGTATGGACAGGCACCCTTCTTCGTCTTCCGCAGATTGTGCTGATGCTTTAATTATTTTTGGATTTACTGCCACAAGCGGCCCCTTATCCGTGGCAATAACTGCGATATTTA
>MGER01000006.1:2108-13302 GCA_001791465.1 Candidatus Uhrbacteria bacterium RIFCSPLOWO2_02_FULL_49_11
CTTGCGGTGCGGCAAGGCCGATGCCGTCGCGCGCCGGCATGGTATCGCACATATTTTTTATCAATGCGATAATTTCCGGCGTTTTGAGCTCCTGCTTCGTAATATCGCGGGAATTGTTCCGCAGGATAGGTGAGGGGATGGTAATAATAGGCAAAATGGACATATTATAAAGAGTCAGGATCTACGTCAATCACGGCGCGCGCGGGCAATTCGCTTTTCAATAATTGAAAAATATGGTCATAATTTTTTTGATTTCCGCTCTCATCTCCACGAATAGAAAATGCCATACTTTTTATTTTCCGCCGGTATACGAAAATGAGCGGAGTGCTTGAAAAGCCGCATGCCTTTACATTTTTAACAAGTGCGTCTATCTGCGGCTTGAGTTTCGATTCTGCATGAGGGTGAGGGAGGGGAATAATAATGTGGATAATGCGCGCGAAAGGAGGATAAGATAATTTTTTTCGCAACTTAAGTTCTTCGTTATAAAAACTGATTGTATCGCCCAATAAAGCCGCACACACAGGATGATCCGGTACTGAGGTTTGAATGCAGAATGTTGCATGGTAACGCTTGCTTAACATTCGCCATTTGGTTAATTCCTGGAATGTGCGTTCAGTCGCGGTAAACCAAGGCCGCGCAAGAAGCACATCAGTGTTGATTAAGGCGACCATGCCGATTGGACGGTGTAAACCATGTATCGTATCATTCACTTTTCCCACCACACAAGAAGGCTCGCGAAGCGCCGATTTTAAATCTCCGGAAGGGATGCTCTGAGATCTTAAGTATTCAATAATGCGCGCGGGGCCAAAACCCGTAAAGCGCAAAAAGAGGCCATTGCAATGCGGACAAAATGGGGGGATCGCCTCACGATATCCGCATCGCACGCATATGAGTTCATCCGATTCCGCTGTTTCCCGTGAGAGGAGATGTGCGCATGCGGGGCATCTAAATATGTAGTGGCATTCATTGCACTTAAGAAACGAAGCATATCCCGATTGCGCCGTAATAATGAGCGCATTTTTTTTATTCTGTAGAATGCTTCTCATCCGATCAAGTACCTGTGGGTGCAGGGGATTGAGCGTCAGATTGTTTTTACTGCAATCAATAATGTCAACGGCTGTTTCGTTTCCTTGAAGTGGCCGCTCACGAATGTCAGATTTATGAAACGCGGCAAAGCTTGGACATGCGCTCAAAGTGAGCACCTCCGCTTGATAGAGAGCGCGCATGAATTCAACGATGCGGTGCAGGTGATAGCGCGGGGGAGGGGCGGTTTGAGTAAATGCCGGATGTTCTTCATCATCAATGGTAATCGCACAAAGCCGCGCGAAAGGCAGAAAGAGCGCGGCTCGTGTGCCGACGACTACGCAAGGAGCGCCGGAAAGAGTGCGTAAAACAAGCGTAGCAATTTCTTTCTGCGAAGTCCGTGAGGTGAAACTCACCGCATCAATTTTATTTTTATTCAAAAGATCAATGATTTCAAATATGCGCTCATTGGTGGGGGCCAGAATAAGGTGTTGTGCGCTCATAAACGCATGTGCGCGTTCAATAATATATTTATTGCGCACAAACTCTCGGCTCCACCAGACCAATATAGGCTTATCTTTTCTCTTCCGTCTATAGGAGGACCTGCTCTTCACAGTGCTCATAAACGGTTCCGGACTCCGTATATGCGCGAGTTTCAAAAACCGCGAAGGATGATTAAGCGTATCTTGCGCCACTGCGGAAATAAGACGTACAAAAGGCTTTCCCACAGGCATATAAGGAACAAGGCCGTAAAGCGGCTTTAAAGGCATTTTCGTTTCATGCGCGGCATTTATTGAAACTACAAGGCCGTGGAGCGTAGCATTCCGGAAAGGGATAGATACCCATGCGCCTATGTGGAGCGTGGGCAAGGAGGAGGGGATTAGGTAAGAAAAAAAATAAGGCGCGTTCCATGGCAACCGTGCATACGGAATAACATTGACTACGTCCTGCCGCGACATATTGTTATCATTAAAAGAGGTATTCTGAAGTAAGGCAACCGATTCCGAAAGGCGCTTCATATGATAATTGTTTATACGCGCATTGAACTCCTTCAAGAGCGCCTAAAAGTATAAGGAACGCCAATATACCGCTCTCTTTTACCTCTTCGCCATATCGTTCGGCGTGCTCAAGCAGGCTCCGTACCGATTTTTTCTTGAGTGCTGATATGACAGACGTATCAAACATGACACCTTCCGCATGATACCCTCCAGGTGATGAAGCGGTGAGATGATGAGAAAGATCTCCCACCGCGATCACGGCAACTCTCCGGGAAGTATGGCTAAGGGATTCGCGCAATGCGCTGCCTACGCGCACATGATCCTGGGGAGTGCGCGCGGGAGAGGGATAAAGCGGTATAATCGAACATCCTGCTAATTCAGAAGCACAGAGGAGAAATGCGATAATACTTGCATAATCAAGCGATTGTTCAGTAATGCCAGTCACCAGCGGGCGTATTTGTTCATTAAGCAATTGATACGCTAATGAAGGAGCGCCACGAAAGGTATAATGGGAAAGATCCCCAAATGATTGGAGCGATCCCTGATATTCATCTGCTATATTAATTGAAATGGCATGTGGCCGCGCGCCATATTGCGAAATGAGCAATATGCTCTCCGGTCTCAATGCGGCAAAGCTCGCGCGAACAATTCCCAACGCGTGATGGGTGTCATTAAATTTTTCTTTTTGTACACCGCCGACCTGCGAAAGCAGCAGAGGGCTGGGTGGAATAATATACGCGGAGGTAAACATACTATTAATTTTCTTGCGCGGTTATATCGAGTATCGGCCCTTCTGAGTGGAGGTTCCATATTTTTTCAGGTATCACAAGTACATTTTCATCCTTGTAACCTAATTTATGGAATACATCTTTAGATGCAAATACCCTGCGGGTGCCATTGGTAATGATCGCAATTTGGTCTGCGCCTTCAAGCCCGATAAGCATGCCATCAGTAAGCTTCAAAGGTTCGCCGGTCTCAAATTGTCCAAGATCTGCAGGTTTAATACGAATCAATTTCTTTCCAGGAAATCGTTTAAGCATTTCGCGCGCAATCAGTGCGTGTTTCACGCCGTCCTGCACATACCAGACGCCCCCGCTTGTCGTATCTTGGAGAAGCGCTCCCGTGGGATATGCGCTTTTTTGCGTAATGGGCGCACCATCTGGAATCGCATTTAAGTCATCCCATGAAGCGTCGACAACCTCTTCAGGGTTAAACCCTAACTGTCGGAACGTTTCGCGGTTTGCGATCCCTCTTTTGGTATCGTTCACCATGAGAAACACCGTGCCTCGAGGCGAGCGCACCAGAGAGTATTCGGGAAATTTTATCATGGAGCCTTCTTCATAACGCATAAGGTCGCTCAACGTTACGGAAATTATCTGCGAATAATTAATTCGGGAAAGCGCAACTGAAATCGAGGCGAATCTTCTGCGCCTTCCTTGCTGGATGAGCCAAATGATTTTTGAATCTTTGTCCTGTAGCACCGCACCGTCTGGATAATTCTTTGAGAACCAACGGCTCCATATTGCCACGAAATTTGTATTCCCATGAAGATGAGGGGTGTAGGTATAAAGCGCCCTGGTGGCATCATTGGTCAACGTCACGAATTGCCCGTCAATGGAGTAAGTTTCACCGGTTTGAAAATTAAATTCTCCCGAATGTTCTAAATAATAACGGAGTCTCCATGCGCCTCGATCCACTTGTACGGAAAAACCTCTATACGCTTGGAGGAGGGGGTCTTGTTTGCTGCACGAATCGCAAACCCCAAAACCGGTGGCCCAATCCAATTGATCCCGTGTCGGTGCGCCACCTTCGATGAGGCTTTGCTCTTTCTGGATGAGGGTGAGAAGCACTTTAGGATTAATTTGGTATACTACGGCTGAATCGGCAATCACTTGTGCCGCGCGTTGGCGCGTGGCAGGATCTACATAATGAGCAAGTGCGCTTTTTTTCTTTGAAAGAAAATCCTGGATTTCTTGTAAATTCAAACTTGCCCAATCCGTAAATTCATAATCTGATATTAAATAATTCGGATCCCCTACCGCCACGGCAGGATACCAAGGTATCAACTGCGCCACGGTCATAATAACCAAGAGACATTGTTTGCATTTCATGATGCTATTATACGCTTATTTTACCTAAATGGTAAAACATCTAAAACACGGCTCGAGAGGACTCGAGCCGTACGTCTTAAAAATTACCGTACTGATAATTTGCCGTCTTTGACGTCAATGGTAATTTTCTTCAATCCTCTCCCTTTTTCTATCATAAGGCGCGCGACAGGATCAAGGATTTCCTTCTGAATCAATCGTTTCAAAGGGCGCGCACCATAGGCGGGGTCGTATCCTTGTTGGGCAAGAAATTCTATTGCGCGAACGCTTGCATTGAGCGCCACCCCCTGCCTCTGTAACCTGTCCCGCACGTGCGCCATTTGCAGTTTTACAATCTTGGCGCAATCATCAGGAGTAAGGGTTCGATAGAGAATAATCTCATCGATGCGATTTAAAAATTCAGGCTTAAATATGTGCCGCACTTTGTCCATCACGGCTTCATGCGTTTTTGATATATTGTTATCCTCCGCGTCCCGGATCATATCTGATCCGATATTCGAGGTCATGATGATAACTGTGTTTTTGAAATTGACCACCTTTCCCTTCCCATCGGTAAGCCGCCCGTCATCGAGAAGCTGTAAAAGCAGATGAAAAACCTCGGGGTGCGCTTTTTCCATCTCATCGAATAATATGACGGCATAGGGATGCCTGCGCACTTTTTCTGTCAATTGCCCTCCTTCTTCGTATCCTATGTAGCCGGGCGGCGCGCCGATAAGCCTCGCGACGGAATGCTTTTCCATGAATTCAGACATGTCAATTCGCACCAATGCATTTTCATCGTTAAACAAAAATTCCGCAAGCGCACGCGCAGTTTCGGTTTTTCCCACTCCGGTAGGACCGAGAAATAAAAACGAACCAATAGGCCGCCGCTCTTCCGCAATGCCTGCGCGAGAACGTCTTACTGCATTTGCCACCGCCTCAAGCGCTTCTTTCTGCCCGATCACCCTCTGCCCAAGCAGCTCTTCAAGCAACGCCAATCGATGCATTTCTGATTCCAACAATTTTGTGATCGGAATGCCAGTCCAGCGCGCCACCACCGCGGCAATATCTTCTTCTGTCACTTCTTCCTTATAAAACTTCGATTTTTTTACATCTTTCATCTGCCGTTCCACGAGCCACATCTTTTTCTCCATTTCAGGCAATTTGCTGTATCGAATTTCTGCAACCTTGGCTAAATCTGCCGCGCGCTCCGCGTGTTCAGATTCGGCGCGCAAACGGTCAATGGATTCTTTTAAATCTCTCAATTCCTGCAATTTCTTCTTTTCACTCTCCCATGAGACTCTCATAGAAGCTTCTGCCGCACGCAGCGTTTCCAATTCCGACTCTACCCCCCGAAGGCGATTCTTTGCTTCAGGTGATTCGTCTTTGCGCAGCGCTTCACGCTCTATTTCTAATTGCCTCAATTTCCTCATGAGCCGATCGAGTTCTTCAGGAACAGAATCCATCGCGATACGGAGCGACGCAGTTGCCTCGTCGATGAGATCAATCGCCTTATCAGGGAGAAACCGGTCAGTAATATACCTCTCAGACAAATTCGCGGCGGCACAAAGCGCGGAATCCGTTATGCGCACGCCATGGTGGAGCTCGTATTTTTCTTTAATACCTCTTAAAATAGCAATGGTATCATCCACCGTGGGTTCGTTAATCACGATCGGCTGGAACCGCCTCTCTAATGCGGGATCTTTCTCCACATGTTCACGGTATTCTTTTAACGTGGTGGCGCCAATGGCATGGAGTTCTCCGCGCGCAAGCATTGGTTTTAAAAGATTTGCCGCATCCATGGCTCCTTCTGCCGCGCCTGCGCCCACCAGCGTATGCATCTCGTCAATAAAAAGTATTATTTCTCCCTGATGAGCCGCAATCTCCTTTAACACCGCTCTTAAGCGATCTTCAAATTCACCGCGGTATTTCGCGCCCGCGATTAAACTCCCCAAATCAAGCGCGAGCAGCTCTTTATTTTTTAACGATTCAGGAACGTCGCCCGCCACGATGCGCTGGGCGAGCCCTTCCGCAATCGCGGTTTTTCCCGTTCCTGCTTCTCCGATAAGCACAGGGTTATTTTTTGTCCGGCGGGAAAGCACCTGCATGACGCGGCGAATCTCTTCATCACGGCCAATGACGGGGTCAATTTTTCCTTCACGCGCTTTCTTTGTGAGATTATAACAATACTTTTCAAGCGCTTGATATTTTGATTCAGGTTCAGGGTCACTGACCCGGATATTGCCGCGGATCTCTTTCAACAAAGAGAACGTGTTCGCTCGCGCGAGGCCTAATGCATTGAAAATGTCTTTTGTCTTCGTGGACACCTCTAACATAGCGAGCAATAAATGCTCCGAAGCCAAGAAACTATCTCCTAAGGATTTCGCTTCATGTTGCGCAACGTTCATCACCTTTTTTAAATCATTAGATACATACAGCTCGCCGCCCACTGCTGCTTCACCTCTCACTTGCGGCAAATCATTAATATGCGATTTGATGCGCGCGGCACATTCAAGAGGGGAAATATTGGCTTTTGTAAAGATGCTTGGCACAATGCTCTCTTGGATTTCAAGAAGCGCCAATGCCAGATGCGGTACATCAATTTGCTGCTGCTGATGTTCACGCGCGATATATTGCGCTTTTTCAAAAGCCTCTTGCGCCTTTACGGTAAACGAATATGGCATATTACTGACTTAAAAAATATATAAATGAGATATTAGAGGTATATCTGCGTCAATCTGCGTTCGGCCGAATTACGATATCAATTGTAGCGTGGCAGTTAATCTGCCACCGATTAGTCGGAGACAAGCTCCGACGCTACAGGCGGCCGAGTATCTGCGTATACCTGCCCGCTATTGCCTTCCCATAAGAACTATCACGCCTGTGGCGCAGCTTCTGAACATTGAGACTGGATAGGTTGATGAGAGACGGGCGTAGGCAGGCGGGTCTGCGTGAATACCTTTCTCCTGCATTATTCTATACTCTCAAATTAGCACTCTAGCATAATGAGTGCTAACGCGATTATTGCACGACTTTTGATAAAAGTCAACCCCTTCAAAGCCCGCAAAATGCTCACTATTATGCGAATGTCAATTCCATTGTATACTTAAGATGTATGCCCGCCTAAACTTTGCGTTTCCCTCACTATGGAATTTAGCATAATAATAGCATTATGAATATCCACAATCCTTCAAATGATAAAATGATAACAAACCTTAGGCGGGGTATGGAAATTTTAAATACCCGCATAGATGCAATAACGAGAGAAGAGCTTGGGCAATTTGCGTTTACTTATATTCAAAGCAATACTCAGCATCAATTGGTGTCTATCAATCCAGAGGCAGTGGTTCGCGCGCAATACGATCCTTCGTTTGCTCATGCCTTGCAACATTCATCGCTTGCCCTTACCGACGGATTTGGAATACTACTGGCTGCAAAACTATTAAAACTGCCGCCACCCGTAAGGCTTATCGGTGTTGAATGCGTTCAATATTTATGTTCGCTTGCCGCAACGCATGGTTGGAATGTATATCTTCTTGGCGGAAGAGGGGATACTGCAGAAAGGGCGGCACTCCGCTTGCGCCAACAATTTCCGGGATTACATATCCGCGGCGAAGAGGGGATACCAAAGAAAATCCAAAATCCAAAATCCAAAATCCAAGATGATGGTGAAATAATTAAACGTATCAATCAGTATCAGGCTCAGATATTATTCGTGGCCTTGGGGCAGCCGAAGCAGGAGTTATGGATAGCTGCACACTTGTCTCTTTTGCCTTCCGTGAAGATTGCCATGGGTGTGGGCGGCGCCTTTGATTTTTTTGCGGGTAATGTGATCCGCGCGCCAGGTTTTATGCGTGTAAGGGGCTTAGAATGGCTTTGGCGTCTTATGCTTCAGCCTTGGCGCATTTTGCGCATAATAAACGCCACGGCGCGTTTCATATTTCTCATTGCGATATATAACAGAAAATGATAGGATAAGTGCGTTATAGCGCATTTAAATGCGTAAAATGGCATTCTATATGGATAACAATCAGATTTGTGTAAGAGTTGCCCCTTCGCCTACGGGAGATATGCATATAGGCACTCTTCGTGTGGCATTATTCAATTGGCTCTTTGCGCGCCAACGCAAGGGCAAATTTATAGTCCGCATTGAAGATACGGATCAAACGCGCTACAAACCGGATAGCGTAAAATCGATCTTAGAAGGCCTGACCTGGGCTGGGCTTGATTGGGACGAGGGACCAATTTTGAAAAATCCCAAATCCCAAATCCCAAATCCCAAAATCGATTACCAATCAGAAACAATTGAACTGGGGGAGAAGGGACCGTATTGGCAATCACGGCGCACAGAAATCTATCGGCAACACCTAGAAACGCTGCAGGAACGCGGTGCGGCTTATCATTGTTTTTGTTCGCCAGAAAGATTGGAGAAAATGCGCCAAGAACAGGAAGCGCGTCATCTGTCGCCGATGTATGACCGTCGCTGTCGAGAATTGAAACCCGACGAGGCGGCAAAGAAATTAGCGGCCGGAGAGAAATATATCATACGCTTAAAAATTCCCGCGTCCGGAAGGATAGAGATCAACGATCTTATTCGCGGTAGCGTGAATTTTGATCTACAGCAACTAGATGATCAGGTATTATTGAAATCCGACGGTTTCCCGACTTACCATCTCGCAAATGTCGTTGATGACCATCTTATGGGCGTAACGCATGTTCTGCGCGGCGAAGAATGGCTGCCATCGCTGCCAAAACATATTTTGCTCTATCAAGGACTAGGGTGGGAGATACCCCAATTCGGCCACCTCCCTTTAATCTTGGCAGTAGACAGAACCAAGCTCAGCAAGCGCCATGGCGCGGTATCGGTGCTGGCAATGCGGGATGCGGGATATCTGCCCCATGCGCTTCTTAATTTCACCCTTTTGCTTGGCTGGAATCCCGGCAAGGGAAATGAGCAAGAGATTTTTACGAAAGAAGAAATGCTCTCATTGTTCAGCCTTGAAGGCATCCAAAAATCTCCTGCCGTATTCAATTATGAAAAATTAAATTGGATAAATAAGCACTATATCAAACAGATGCCCCTTAATGATCTCACCTCGAGAGCCATCCCTTATCTGACCGAATCAGGCCTCATCACCCCGCTTGATAATGGGGAATGGATAACCCTTGATAAGCGCATTATCCGTAACGTCTATTTTGAATCCTTCGTTGCGCTCCTCAAATCACGGCTCACCATGCTTAAAGACATAGGACATGATCTAGAATATTTTTTTGACCGTCCTCATTACGAAACGTCACTGCTCATAGGGAAAGGGGAACTACGCGACGCGGTCATTGCCCACCTGGCTGAAACCAAAGAATATTTCCACACGATACCGGAAAAAATATTTAAGGCCCATGACTTTGATAGAACATTGAAGACTTGGATAAAAGATAAACAAAGAACTAACAGTCAGATCCTTTGGCCGCTTCGCGTGGCCTTAAGCGGTAAAGAGCAAAGCCCCAGCCCTTTTGAATTAATGAGTATCCTCGGGAAAGAAGAAACCATGAAGAGGATTGATAGCGCGATAAAATCACTTCAAGCTCTCGATGCCTAACGCAAAAATTTATACCACAGGGGAGGTTAAATTCTGGCACTGTGAGGTTTACAGAAGAGGCAAAATTTGCTACAATAACGGCATGAGAGGCAGCGCAGCTCATCGTTTTAATGAAAAAAATCGATTTTTGATACTGGCGATCGGAATAATCGCCGTATTTTTATTATTGCCGGGTCTTATTTATGTGTATGCGCAATCCAGTAGCGTGCAAACATTGCAAACGAATATAGACCAGAAAAAAGCATCCATTGATCGCCTAAAACGGGAAATTTCCACCTATGAGCAGAGCATCCGCCTTCGCCAATCGCAAGCCGCCTCCCTTTCTAACCAAATTGCCATTATCAACGACCAGGTTCAGCGGCTCGAACTTTCCATAAAACTTACCGAAGAGGAAATCGGCGAGACGCAGATGGAAATTGAACAAACTCAAAAATTGATTGCCCAGTATGAACAATCGCTTCTCCTCAAACGCGCCGAGCTTGCGGCGAATCTCAGGTATCTTAAACAGCGAGAGGGGATAAGTGAGATGTTTGTGCTCCTGGTGCATGACAATCTTTCCGAGTACTATCTGGACATCAAAAATATTGAACAGCTGCAATCCTCGATTGCCGCCACGGTTAACGAGTATGACCGCGTAAAAAAAGAAGCGGAGTTGAAACATGAGGATTTAACGACAAAACAAGAGCAACTCGTGCAGTTAAAATCACAGCTTGATGAACAACAGCTCCAATTGGGATCGCAGCGTTCAGTGAAGGCGCAGCTGCTTGTCGATACGCGCCGTTCTGAGACAAAATATACGTCTTTGCTGGAAAGCGCGAAACGCGAACAAAATGCCATTGAAGCTGAAATGAGCAGCATCGAAAAAAAACTGCGCGAGGAAATGCAGAAGGGGGAACGTTCGAAGAAATTGCAGGCGCTTGGCAACACTATTTTCGCGTGGCCGGTTCCGCAAAATACCATTACCGCTTATTTCCATGATCCTGACTACCCTTACCGTTATATTTTCGAACATCCTGCCATTGATATAAAGGCGGCATATAAAACCTCCGTGCATGCTGCAGCCAACGGTTATGTGGGCATCGCAAAAGACGCAGGTCTAGGCTATTCCTACGTCATGCTAATCCATAATGATGGGTATGCGACGGTGTATGGACATTTATCAAAAATTTATGTGCGCAACGATGAATTCGTCACACAAGGGCAGGTAATTGGCTTGTCAGGCGGCACACCAGGCACTCCTGGCGCCGGAAAGCTTACCACCGGACCTCATTTACATTTTGAAATCCGCCAACAGGGGATACCTGTCAATCCGCTGGATTATTTACCCTAGCCGCAGATATACGCAGATAGATATGCAGACCTGCCTGCGCAGGCAGGTCAACGCAGATATATTACCACCTTGTTTCATGTTACGTGTTACATGATCTATGATTTAGACAAAAGGGGGGAGGGGAGAAAGGTCGAAAACAAATTATAAAAATAAAAAGGC
>MGER01000007.1 GCA_001791465.1 Candidatus Uhrbacteria bacterium RIFCSPLOWO2_02_FULL_49_11
TGTTGCACAAAAGACCTTTATGCCTTAACCGTACCATGAGATAATGAGAGTAAACAACGTACTCTTAACATCTCATCGTATGGCTAAAACAACACAAAAATCAAAGAAACGAACGTTAGTAAAAGCATTAAAGGACAAGCAACAAAAGAAAGGGAAGAAGAAATACAAGGTCAGGAACTGGCATGAGTACAATGAGGCTCTGAAACAGCGGGGATCGGTGATCGTCTGGATCGAGGAGGAGGCCTTTAAGAAGTGGTACGCGAAACCCACCGGGAAACGCGGCGCCCAACCCCTCTATTCCGATCTGGCCGTCACGAGCGCTCTGAAGATCGGCAAGGTCTACGGCCAGAAGCTCCGACAAACGGAAGGATTGGTTACATCATTGTTCGGTCTCATGCGCCTTGACCTGGACGTTCCAGACTATTCCACCCTGTCCCGCCGCGGCGAAACGGTCGTCGTTCGCCTCCCCAAAGACGAGAAGGAGGGCATTACCCTGATCATCGACTCCACCGGGCTCAAGGTCTTTGGCGAGGGCGAGTGGAAAGTGCGGAAACACGGGTATTCCAAGCGCAGAACATGGCGCAAGTTCCACGTCGGCATCACCCCCGACGGCGAGGTACGAGCGACTGAACTCACGGAGAACAGCGTGGGCGACAACGAGACCGCACCTTCCCTGTTCGCGCAGGAAGAATCAACGATTGACGCTTTCGCGGGCGACGGCGCCTACGACACGCGCGACGTCTACAACCTGTGCCGGGAACGGAACGTGTCGCGGATCCTGATACCGCCGCAGAAGAACGCCCTGATCTGGCAGCACGGGAACTCTCATGCTCCGCCGCACCCCCGCGACGAGAATCTCAGAACCATCAGGAGGACCTCGCGCGAACGCTGGAAAGAGGACGTGGGCTACCATGTCCGTTCCCTGGTCGAAACCTTCATGTTCCGGTACAAAACCATCTTCGGCGACAAGCTGGATGCGCGCAACATGCCGCAGCAAACAACCGAAATTCTCATTAAAAGCTCAATCTTGAACCGGATGTTGAAGTTGGGAATGCCCGATTCCTACGTCGTTGTCGGATGAATTCTAAAGAACAAAGGATGTTTTGTGTTTAGGTTTTATTCGTGCAACAAAGCCTTGTACTGCGCCCAATCCCAAGTTATCGTAATGACCCGCGACGCGAGGGTGGCGCCAGTGCTCGTGTTCACCAGTGAGACAGTAATAGTACGCCTAGTGAAAGTATTCACTGCCCAGAGCGACAGTGTATAAACAGTTCCACCGGTTACTGTGAATCCCGATTGAGTCAGAGTGACATTGGAACGGTTCCACGCGTTAATCTCGGCGTACTTCGATCCTTCTTTAGCGCCGGAAGTCCTAATCGCCTTATCATACGCATTCGTCACCGTCCACGACGCCCAATCCGACTCAAATCCGCCGTTAGTGAGGAGATTCGAAATCGGCACGGTGTAGTGTACCAACACATCCTGTGTACCGCCGTTGCCTGAAACAGCAACGGTATCAATATACGTCCCGGTTTGCCGCTGCGAGCGATCGATATCTACCTCGATCAAAGCCGACTCCTCTCCGCTTGTCGGATCTGGAGTAACTGCGACATAGGAGCTACTGCACTGCCACGTGAGTGTCTGTCCGCCTCCGTTACTGATGGAGAAAAAACCGAGGGTGTCATTGTCAGCAATAGTGATGCTGGCTGGAGACACCTCTAACTCCGGCGGATATGGCACCGACGAGGTGAGGATCACCTTCTTAACCGTGCTTACGTTCGGACTGATCGTGAGAGTGTCGGTGTAGCTTCCGGGTGACATTGCGGAACGATGCAGCGTAACCCGTACGCTGATGCTGTCAGTCGTCCAATAGAGCGAAGTGTAAGTGATGCGAGAACTACTGACAGACAGTGACGGATTTAACCAGCCGTTCGTCTCCGGTACAATCGCCACCAACACGGTTGAATCAGTCACACCGAAGTCGTGAGATTCAGGAGTTACCGTGTACGGCGGAGGATCGGTATAGCTCAGTGTTGCGTTCCTTACTGCAAGATACGTACCCATATTCGGTTCGGAATCATTCGCTATCTTCAAATAAAGATCGCCTGTCCATGGATTCTGTTTGCAGTAGAAGGTATAGACACTCCAATTAGTCGATGTGACGACCTGAGGAGAGGAAATCGGTCCCGCAAGCCATGTTTCGAGCTTGACGACCTGACCAATTGACGGATCGCGTTTTGCTTCCACATCAATTCTGACTGTACCTGCTTGAGGAATCGAAATTTCATTCAGGGTAAAGATGGCTCGGTTAGCATCTTGCATCACCCACGCGTCTTCTCCTGGAACTTTATAACCCCATCCATGTTCGAAATCGTTGTAGGCGTTAAGTGTTTTAGGGAAATTAGTGGGCTGTGCTCCAGTTATTACCTGTATCTGATTCGACGGACCTGATTCGTTTCCATTCTGATATGCGGTGACGTAATAAGTGTAGGTTGTATTCGATTGAATGCCGCTGTAATCTTCAAAATGTCTGAAATCAGGACCAGCGCTCGTGCTGCCCACCAAGGTACTATTCCGATACACCCTGTACGAAGTATTCCACGGAGTATTGAAGTCGTCCTGCCACTCAAGATTCACGTAGTTGTAACCCGAGGAAGGGGACCATAGGTTATGCGGTGCGGTGAGAGGACTCGGCGGCGGATCAGGCATGGTGAAACTCGTCTCAGTGATCTGTCCCGATACGATACCGACATCGCCGGAAGTAGATGCGCCTTCCAAGGTGAGTGAAATGTGTACCGTGCTGGGTGTTTCCGCAATGATTTGGGTTGGCGTAGTTGCACCGGGATATGGTTCAACATTGTTTATCTTCACGGATGCGCCTGAAGGTGTCGAAGCGATAGCAACATACCCGCTTCCTAAAGCAATACCTTCCCATTGATGATACACTGCGGCTCCGCCTTCCCACGTTAAATACCCGAGCTGGAAATCCTGACGCGTAATGCCGCTTGCCAAGTATTCCTCGCTGATCGGGCATCCCAAAGTGGTAATGCCGTTATGATCGCGGTAATACAACCAGAAACCGGTCTTAATAAGATATGCTTCATTTTTTCCCTGCTCGTGCGCTCCGTTATACACCTTACCCCAGTTGTCAGGATCGTACATGATAATGCAGTCGCCGTATGCGCCATTGTGATAATTCTGGGCCCAATAAAAATTGGTAGGATTAGATCCCGGTATTATCCACGGATGCACATAGGCGGGACTGCTGCCGTACGCGCCGGCGTAGGGGTATCCTACATTCACAGACTGACCGTGCAGTTTATAAGCTTCCACGAACAGGTAACTCGCGGTTGGAGACCAGCCGATCTCAAGATTATTCACCGTACTTACACGCTCCAATAACAAGCCCTGTTCGTTCGCCTGCGTGGTATAATCGAACGCTCCCGGACCATAGGTTTCAGGATACGGATGCGCCGTCACCGATGATCCTGTCCAGATGAAATAACCGCCTTGGAAATCTTGGTACTTGAAACCCGTGATTTTCTGATATTCGGAATCTAACGGACACGCAAACCACGCATTCGGACCGCCGTTTGCCTCCCAATAATCATAAAATCCACCGTACAGCAGTGCAGCGGATCGTGCGCCTCGCATCGCATCATAGAGAATATGCGGATGCCAGCGTGTTCCGCCCTCTACTGCAGTGTGCGGATGAGTGAGGTAGACGTTGGAGTAATTCTCGCTTGCCCACGTTTCCCACCAGCCGTATTCGGAGAGTTCAATCGTCTGACCGAAAGCAGATTGACCACCGCTTGCAGTGAATACCTGATCAAAAACGAAGGTGTTATGTGAAACCAAATCACCACCCTTGACCAAAGTTTGTCCATCTACTGTGCCGTGATTAACCGATTCGTTCGTGGATAAATCATAGTAACCCCAATGAATATGCTCACCATCTGCCCATCCAGTTTCTCCATTCAGCCCTATCACTTGACCTTGCGTTACCGATTCGCCTATTCGTACAAATGGAGAAGTATACATATGGGCATAGAGTGTTTTACGCCCGTTATCATGTTCAATCCATACATGATAACCGTACGAATTACTATAACCAGTACCCTCAATGATCTTCCCATTTCGAGAAGCAATAATGGGTTTTGTCTCATCCTGACCTACAGACCCCCAGTTGAAATCTACACACCAGTAATGATCACCGGTGTGATAGCCCTCTCCGTGCCAACTACCATTCATTTGCCATGTTTCATTGGGTAAGAAAGGACTGCTCAGATCTTGTGCCGTTACACTACTGCAAATAAATAACAGAAGCATCACGACAACATACTTCTTTTTCATCGCTAATCTCCTTAGCTTATTAGTTGATGGTTACAGTGAATTATAAAAGAACGATGTCTGTTTTTTTCGATCACCTCCTCTTAATTTAATTTTGGTTTATGATTAATTTATTTCTTTATCACAATGATGGTTCAAGTTTAGTGAATGATCGTATCATACTATCGTACATCCCTGAATCGCTCACCTCTTTTATTGATGTAGGAATATTTAAAACAACATTAATGATAGTATTAAGACTGATAGGAATATATGTCATTATCAATGGTGAGGAAGGAAGTTCCGAGTTCTGATCATATTGCACTTGCATGCTTCTTATGTCATTAATAATTACTTCGTTAGATTTCACGTTCGGTTTTTCCTTATATTGTTGCCGAATCCACGTATCTAATGCTAAATGATCAGGATTACCCATCGGGGCTATTTCAATTGAACCGTCATCATTTCGTTCATCTTTAACGAAAGTAGCTATACTGAAACCTTCTGATGGCGATGGTATTTTATAAATCCAGCTATTTGGATACCTTATCTCAAACCCATACTCCTCATTCCGATATGTCTTCCAGACAGATACATCCATATCCATCGGAGTAGTGGTAGGATTTGCGTCAATCACCTGTGGCGGATTCGCAGTAATTGGAGGCTGCGGCTGGTTCGTCGCAATGGGAGATTGGTTGGGACGGTTATTTTTCGTCGCAACGATGAGAACCGCCGCAACGATGATAATAATCGCGATATGCCAATATTTCTTAAGGTAGTTCATATGGCTATAGAATTATGTTTCATAAAATTGATTCTTAACTTGATTTCTCAAGCCAATTCTTCAAGGTCATCTCAGCATCAAAAGCGGTCAATCCTTCCTTTTTCGACAACTCATGCAAAACTCTTATTGCCTCTTGAGAATGAGAATTGGCCTTAAGTAAGTAAGATGCAGCCCATAGCTTAACAGAATCATCGTCTCGGTGTAATAAAGGCACTAGATGGCTTAACGTCGGATCGTGCTCTCTCATTTTTTGAGCAATTTCATTAATATTACGATAAGCACGGTTTGTCTTTCGATGATCACCGGATTTAGTCCCTTCACTATGCAAAACCGCATTCTTCGTAAATCCCTCCACTAATTTATTGGTACCGTTACTCATAGCTTTTCTCCCTTCATCGCCTTATCTAGGATCTGCTTCCCAAAATCAAATTGTTTCTCAAATGACTGAGTTGAGAGCCATTGCCTGACTGTCTGTCCATCTGTAAAAGAGCGGATAGAGGAATAGTATCCACCAATCGTTCTGTGCATCTCTACCGGTATGCTAACTATATTTTCTAGATTATGCAACATTTCTGGAGCAAAATTAAGTTTGTTAACTGTTTGCTTAACAATGTGATGCCACTGCCGACCTTCACCTGCTCTCCCCATTGCATATTTGAAAGCAGAATATGATCTATACCCTTCCTGCACCGTTCCACTCCGACCACCGCCAGCCACATCAAGCGCAGTTAACCCCAATCCGAGAAGTCTGGTACCGGCATTTTGATCCGGGTCAAATACATTCGCCACATTACTGACGGTATCAGCCACTGCATGAGTAACAAAGCCAGATATGCGGTTCATAAGACCGCCTTGACTGCTTGTGTAGTCGGCCGCCTGGTTCAAAAAGTTCGCTATCTGGCGCTGGCCGCTGGCAAATGCTCTGCCCGGTTCTCCAAAGAACGTACCGCCTTCGTCAACGTACTTGAGTGGGTTGTTAGCGGTATAGCTATACGCGTTCAGAGCTTGAGGATTTTCCAAATAATGTTGTAGCTCTAATCCAGTAACCTGCTTAAGATCAGGTGCGCCAACCGCCAAGAACACCGGATCCTGTGATAAGAAGCGTCCTATGTTTTGCTTGTAATACCGGGCGTTCGCATACGTGAGCGCCGTATCCCTATCAAACTCATGCCCCGTGAACTTGCGCTGCACTACACCCGCTCCGGAATCTGAAAACTGCTCGGCTTGCGCACCACTCAAATCCAGCGGAACCAGGAGGACACCCAGAAGGGTTATTGGCGGATTTTCGGATTCGGTTGAGGCTGCGTCGGCAAACTCGGGGCCTTGAGGATTTGTGAAACCGACGAGCGCTCCGTCGGTCGTGGTGGCATACGCCCAGAGAAACAGGTCTTCGGCAAAGGGCACAACGCCAAGCACTCCTCCGCTCTCGTCGGCAAACAAAAAGACCGGGATATGGTTATCCGGTAGGGTTTCTGCTGTTGTTGAGGCTGTTTCGGGGGTTTCTAGCGCAGGCGTTTCTTGAGCTACAACAGTAATTGGAGAAAATACCAACACGAACACTAATGCCCACACGACGATGCGCAAATGGGTTGTTAATGAACGAAACAGTTGGCTATACCTGTATATCAATAAACTCATCAGGTGAGATTGATTTAAATTCATCCGTCGATTGTGGACGTAATGACTTAAAAATTTTCTGCACTTCGCGAGTTTTGTCAGATTTAAGAATCTTAATGCCTGAAACCGGCCCCTGAAATGGCTGGGCAAGATCACCTATCAATTTCATCAAATCATCGTACTCAATAAAACCCTCTTTCGTTGATTTAGTCTGAGAGCTGAATAATCGTTTCTTCATCTTCACTATCCCGACAAGATCACAGGAAGCGAATATCTGAGGTATGCCGTCCGTCCAAGAAATTGCAGTTTTCAGTTCTCCTGCAGATTGGTCTTTCAAAATAAACATTCTTGGAACAAAGAAGTCGTCTCCAAGTTTTTCCTCTAGCGCTTTTTTCCCTTTAGAATATTCCCACCAGTTCATTGACTTCTCTAGAGGCATGTAAGAAATCACATGAGAGCTTTCTGATACCTCTTTACGCTTAAAAGCTTTCACACCAAACTCATTACTCTTAGCCCAAGAAGCGATCAATTCTTCTGTATTGCATATTTTAGGTTTGCCATTACCGCCAATCGAATCATCTTGAGGATCAACTATGAGTAAGTCAAACTTTTTTGTAAACTCCTCTACGTAAGGCAACGCCTCGTGGGCAAAAAATGTCGGGCGTATAAGATTAAGCGTGAACCAAAGCCCTGTATCTTGATACCCAGGAGGCAGTTGCTCCTCCTCTGCCAGTTCAAGTTCTGGCGACGATTCAAAAATAAAGTAGACGCCTGTATCGAGATTTTTATAGATACTCTGGAAGCCGCCATCAGATTCATTCACCTCAAAGTATGGCTGAGTTCGAAGATAGTCAGAGACTTCTTCGTGGTCAATCTCTCTTATGTCCTTTGTACAAAATCGTATATCAAAGCTCATAATCTAAAGAAATTATTTCCCTAAATTTGTTTACTCGCCATTTTTTCAATCTGAGCTATGGTGCGTTTCGCGATATTGCGGATGTATGTCGTTTTGTGATCCAAAAAGCGTTCAAAGTACGGCTGCAATTCAGGTGACTTGAATTTAGCCAAGGCACTTAAAGCGTGTCCCACGACATCCTTGTCGTCAAGAAGTTGGATAAGCACGGGCACGACGCTTTCGTCCTTGCTTTTACCTAAAGCCAAAACCATCATCTGTCTAGATATACCGTGTTTTTTATCAAGAACAAGCTTTTTCATGTCTTCTATATATTCTTTCCTCTTCGTTCCAATTGTTTCAAGAGCGTTTCCTATTTTCCACTTGTAACTTGAATCTGGCTCATAGGAACTCTTGAAAATCTGTAGAAGAAATGGTACCACTTCATCAAACCCAGGTACATGAGTAGGATAGAGAGCGTAACATTTTATATTATCCTCCTCTATTTTATCGAAATTATTCTGGAGGAAAGCTATTATCTCTTTTTTCATCTCTGGATTATTATCAAACTCTTGCAAAGTACCAAGACTATCCATCTTTGCTTTTAATGCTTCTATTTTTCTGACTATCTGATTATCCATAGGACTATTCAAGTACTTTATGAATGACTTCTCCTGCCTTAACTGCTTCTTGTAGACCTTTGGATAGTATGGTATCCGGACGAGTTATGAGTTCAAATGTGTATCCTTTTTGCTGGGCATACGCGATATAATCTTTGATTTGGCTTGTAAGTCCTTGGTATGCGACGTTCTTCACCTCGCCGATTAACTTTTGAGCCTCACTCAAAATATCGGGGATTCTGTATCTTGCAGTTTGTGTTAATGACGTTATTCTTTCCAAATTCTGCGTGTAGCCTGTTCGTTGGAAGAATTCCGCACCTTTTCTCGCATTATCCTGCATTTGCTGTGCTTGTTGGCTTATTAGCGGTGTGGCGGGTAATAAAGTTGAAATTGCCTTAAATCCTCCCTCCAAAACAATTCCTCCTACAATCCCCGCCGCAGCTCCTGTTTGGATAGGGTGATCCATTGCATAGCTTGCGACCGAATTGTTGTTATAGAGATTATTAGCCCAATTACCAAGCGAAACAGCATTTTGTTCGCCAATGAAATACTCTATCCATTCTCCGCCTGAATCAACTACTCTCATTGGGTTGTTAACCGCATAGCTATAATTATTGAATGACTGTGGATTTTGTAAATACCGCCTTAACCTCAATCCAGTTTTAGCTTTCAATGACTCATCGTTGCCAACCGCGAGGAAGACGGGATCCTGGCTCAAGAACCTCCCGATCATCTGCTTATAATCCCTCGCGTTTGCGTAGGTCAAAGAGGTGTCCCTGTCATACATGTGCCCGGTGAACTTCCTCTGCTCGTCGAATGAGCCGTACTTCCAATCAATCCTCATGCTGCCGTAAGGATAGTAATCGAGCAACTGAACCATGCCGGCGGTGCTGTCGGTGGTGACGTTTGAGCCGGTAAGGTGGTCGGTGTGGATGTATTGGAGCGTGGTGTTTTCGAGGGTGGCGACTA
>MGER01000008.1:0-953 GCA_001791465.1 Candidatus Uhrbacteria bacterium RIFCSPLOWO2_02_FULL_49_11
AAATTATGTTATTCCAGATTATCAGCTTTTTACTTATTTTTCTTATCATCTCGCGGATTGTAGTACGGTATGTACGACACGAAATTGGCGGCCGCGAATTCTTCTATTGGATGCTATTTTGGTTGTTGGCAGCCGGTGCGATACTCATTCCCGACGCCTTAACGCGGATCGCGAATATTTTAGGCATTGGGCGGGGGACTGACCTCGCGTTTTACGGATCGTTCGTCATCGTTGCCTATGTGCTCTTCCGCATGGTGGTGCGCCTTGACCGCATTGAGCGGGATATTACGAAAGTGGTGAGACACCTAGCACTGAGCGATCAGGATCGCTCAGGAAATTCCAAATCCAAATTTCCAAATTCCAAATAAATCCCAAATCCAAATGACCAAAAGTTTTATTATGTTTGGGTATTGGAATTTAATAAATTTGTTTAGTATTTAGTATTTAGAATTTTACATAAGGTATGCCCCGCGTCGCTGTGATCATCGTCACCTATAATAGCGCCCAGTTCCTTCCAGAGCTTTTTGCAAGCCTTAAGGCAATGCAGTATCCCGCCGGCGGGGCGCAGTTTATTTTTGTGGACAATGCTTCTGCCGATCGCAGTCCAGAATTGGTACGCGAAGCAATGCTGGACGCGGTAGTGATTTATAAAAAAGAAAATAGGGGATTTTCTGCTGGCGTGAATGCAGGCATTAAACATCCGTTGGCGCAAGGCGCGGAATTTATCGCGCTTCTCAATCCTGACACGATAGTGCATCCGGATTGGCTTACTGCCCTCGTGAAAGCATTGGAAGGACAACATGCGGCTGCCTCTGCGCAATCATTGTTGTTTTATGCGCAGGATCGCGAGAAGACAAATTCTGCGGGAAATAACATCCACTTTTTGGGGTTTGGCTACAGTCAGGGTAACGGACAGTATCGATCTGTCATCCTGAATGAGGATCCGATGACAT
>MGER01000008.1:974-1918 GCA_001791465.1 Candidatus Uhrbacteria bacterium RIFCSPLOWO2_02_FULL_49_11
ACACAATATTGCCTATGCGAGCGGGGCTGCAGTGCTGTATCGGCACAGTACGCTGAAGGAAATAGGTTTATTTGACGAAGATCTTTTTATGTACCATGACGACCTTGACGTGGGATGGAAATTCCTGTTGCGCGGATACCAGAATATTTTAGTGCCCGCCTCGATGGTTTATCATCATTACGAATTTTCTCGCAGCATGAAGAAATATTACTGGATGGAGCGCAATAGGCTCTTACTCCTGCTTACGCATTATACCTTTGGCACCTTGGTATTCATTTTACCCGCATTGATTATTCTTGAATGTGGATTGATGCTTTTTGCACTCTACCGCGGTTTTTTCGGCGCACGGCTGCGTGCATACGTTTGGATATGCGCTCACTTGCCGTTTATTATAAAAAAACACAACTACGTACAACACATGAGGACACAGCCTGATAAGGCCGTTCTTCGTTCGTTTACCGGCGTGATTTCCGATCAAGAGATTCGTAATCCTCTGGTGGAATATTTTATGAATCCTGTTTTTTCAGTGTATTTATTATTGCTTAGAAAAATTGTCCATTGGTGATTATGTAAAAATAGTTTTACGTATATATATGTTCAAATAAATCAGGTAGCACTATATATATCGGTATCACCAACGATTTACTTAGAAGGACATGGGAACATAAGTATAAGACAGTAGATGGATTTACTGCACGATATAATGTGAATAAATTGGTTTATTACGAAACATTTCATGAAACAGTAGATGCGATTGCGAGAGAAAAAGAATTAAAAGGGTGGTTAAGAAAGAAAAAGATGGCTTTGGTAAAATTTAGCAATCCTCATTTTGAAGATTTATCAACTGCATGGAAATAGCGTCATTCTGAACGCAGTGAAGAATCGCCCACGGATGTGGGCTCGCATCCGCGAGAGATCCTTCCCCCGAATCGCGGGGTCAGGAT
>MGER01000008.1:1962-11100 GCA_001791465.1 Candidatus Uhrbacteria bacterium RIFCSPLOWO2_02_FULL_49_11
CGGCGCGGGGATGGCAGGTTGAGGTGGTGATGCCAAAGGGGAGTGTGGGCGATATTGAGTCACAAGGTCATAAAGTTATTGCATTGCATCCGTTTATTAAGATAGGAAACGCCGCGGTGGTGCCGCAATTAAGAAAATTAGGAGGGTACGATATCATTCATCTGCATTATCCGTTTTTTGGCGGCGCGGAGTGGCTCTTATGTAATACATTAATAAATAATAAATCAATGAAATTTGTCCTACAATTCCATCATGATGCTGATGCGCGCAGCTTGAAAGGGATAATTTTTGAATTATATGACAAAATAATACTTCCGCGCTTGATTAGGCGCGCTGACAGGGTGATAGTGTCCTCGTCTGATTATGCGCGACATGCGCGCACTGTAAAATACATAAGCGATAAATTTGTTGAAATACCGTTTGGGGTTGATGCGAAACGATTTGAACCGTTAAGTAGTCATTTTGAACGCAGTGAAGAATCGCCCACGAATGTGGGTTCGCATCCGCGAGAGATCCTTCCCACCAATGCGATCGGGGGTCAGAATGACAAAACCATGCGAATGCTCTTCGTCGGTTCTCTCGACCGCGCGCATTGGTTTAAAGGGTTGGAGGTGTTACTTCGCGCGTTCGTCATACTTAAACAGGAAAAGGAACAAAATCATTTAAATTCTGTTCATTTAAATCCTGCTCTAAATACCACGATCGCTGCTAATCCTGCCTGCGCAGGCTCGCCTGCGCGAGCAGGCAGGAGGCTGGGATTAAATTTGAAGTGCTTGGTCGTTGGCGAGGGGGATCTCAAGGAGAAATATATAAAAATGGCACAAGAATTAGGCATCCAAGATCACGTGCAGTTTCTTGGCAATGTGCCTCATGCGCAATTGCCTGATTATTACCGCAACGCGGACCTTTTCGTGTTTCCTTCGGTCTCGCGCGCGGAAGCGTTTGGATTGGTGGTGCTTGAAGCAATGGCGTCAGGCCTGCCCGTCATCGTAAGCAATCTGCCGGGAGTGCGGACGCTGGTGGAAGAGGGGGTAAACGGATTTAAGGTGCCTGTGAATGATCCACAAACTTTAGCTCAACGCATACGAGAACTGATGGAAGATAAGTCGTTATGCAGCAATATGGGTCAAAAAAGTAGGGAGAAAGTTTTGGAGAGTTATGCGTGGGATAAAGCCATTAGTAGAATAGAAAGAGTATATCAAGATATATTATGAAAATATTGTTAATTAATCATCTTTATCCTGAAGGCGGGGGCGCGGAAGCGGCAGTGAGGGGATTGGTGGAATTTCTCAAAGTGCAGGGGCATGAGGTCGCGGTGCTTACTCTAGGTAATGATTCAATGAAGAGCGGAATGAGCTGTCGGGAAGAGGGCGGAGTTCAAATATATTCGTATAAAACTTTAAGCCGCCGTTTTTCAGAAAAACTGGTCGTTTGTCAATTCTCCCGCGGTAATGTAGGTAAACGAGTATTTTTTAGAGCAGGTGCATTTTTTTGTGACTGGCTCAGTTCGAATGGCTCCTTAAAAGCAATGCGATTGATACGGAACATAAAACCAGATGTGGTGCATACGCACAATGTGCGCGGGATGGGCATGCTCTTGCCTCTTTTTATCCGTTTTGGCAAAGGAAAAGCACGTTGGGTGCATACGCTCCATGATATTCAATTAGTCTATCCCAGCGGTTTGGCCATATATCCTCGTTTGAGGAAGGATTCAACTAATGCCTCAAAAATTTTCAATCGTAAAAATTTGAAGCCATTTGAACTATGTAGAAAAATATATGAGCTGCTGCAGAAATTGATATGGGGTTCACCGGATGTGGCGGTGTCGCCGTCGGATTTTTTAAAAAAGTTTTATGCGGACAGAGGGTTTTTTAGAAAATCGAGACATGAAGTAATTCCGAATGTGATTATGCGTAAGGTTGATGGAAGTGGAGACAGGGGGAGCGAAAGGGATTCGGTTTTATTCATTGGCGCGTTGGAGGAGAGTAAGGGAATACAAATCCTCCTTGGAGCTGCGCAAAGACAGGAACAGGAATTCATGAAAAGGTCTTTTACTATTGATGTGGTTGGCGATGGATCGCTTAGACGACAATTAGCAGATAAGTATGCGCGATTTCCGTGGATCCGGTTTCACGGGGCGCTTAGAGCAGAAGCATTAGCGCATTTCTATGTACGCGCATTAGTAACCGTTATCCCCTCACTGACGCTAGAAAATGCGCCCATGGCGATCCTTGAGAGTCTTCATTTTGGCGCGCTCGTTGTCGCGAGCCGGATCGGCGGCATTCTCGAATATGTGAAAGAAGGGGAGACGGGTTGGCTGTTTACCCCCGGGTCAGTTGATGAGTTAGCAGGATTGCTTCAAAAGATAATTAATGAAGGAGTTTCCGAAGAGATTTCCCGCAATTGCCAGCGCGTGTCTGTTGATATGGGCGTTCGGGCGTATGCCGGCCATGCCGCGCTTTATGATTCGTCATAATGCTTATTTGGATAGGTATCTTATACCTCTTGACAAGGGGTATAATGCTTTCTATACTGCAATTAGCACTCTAGCCATACGAGTGCTAATCCCTTAAAGAGTATAATATGCATAAGTATTTTGTTATTTGACGGGTATGGACGAACGGCAAGGCACACTTCTTTCGCATTTAATAGAAGAATATGTGGAGACCATCGAACCGGTGGGATCCAAACTGCTTGCAGAAAAATATGAGATGTCGGTAAGCCCCGCGACTATCCGCAATGATATGGCCGTGCTTGAAGAGGAAGGGTATCTCTCCCAGCCGCATATTTCTGCGGGAAGAGTGCCCACAGAACGGGCGTATCGCTATTGGATCGCGCATGGGGAGGCTAAACCGGTTGAGAGAAAAGAACGGTCAATGTACGAGCGGGTATGGCATGAGGATGGCGAAGCCGCAAGCTTCAAAGCAATCGCGCGCGCCCTGTCGGAGGCTTCAGAGAATGCCGTAGTGGTCGCGTTTAGCCCCGAAGATTTTTATTACACTGGTTTGAGCGCACTTTTTGCACAGCCGGAATTTGAAGAGCAAGGATATGCGGTGTCGCTTGCGAAAGTCATTGACCATTTGGACCAGATTTTAGGCAGGCTCGTGAAGGAGATGAGCGAACATCAGACGCTTTTGGGGAGCGATAATCCTTTTGGTGATGCCTGCGGATTTGTCGGCGCCTCGTATTCGGGAAAAGCGAAACAGAAAGGATGTATCGGCATCTTAGGCCCTCTGCGCATGCATTATCCCAGGAACATTGCGCGGATCAGGCTGATATCGGAAATTATCAACGGTTAAAATAGAAGTTGGAATTTGGAACTTAGAATCTTGAAGCAGGAATTTAGAGGTAAACGTATACGCTTATGGATGAAGGAAATTCAAATAAAACAATTGCAACACCGGCGATGTCAGTTAACCCTGCGCATGAGACGGATCAGCCGACAATCACAGAAGTCAACATAACAATACCTAAGACAGAATATGAAAAATTAAAAACGCAGGCCGCCGAATACCTTGACGGATGGAAACGCGCGAAAGCCGATTATATAAATTTTAAAAAAGAGACAGACGAGCGCCAGAGCGAATTTGTAAAATTTTCTGCACAAACCGCGCTCATGGGGCTTATCCCTATATATGACCATTTGAAGGCTGCCTTTGCGCATCTGCCGCCAGAACGGAATGAGGATCCATGGATTGACGGAGTGCTCAAGATTAAGCAGGAATTTGCTTCATATTTGCGCGATGCGGGCATAGAAGAAATTCCCACCTTAAATAAACCATTTGATCCTACTAAACATGAATCAGTAGGCATTGAGATCAATAAAGATGTCCCTATCCATACGGTGGTTAAAGAAATAAAAGGTGGTTATACCCTATATGGCAAAGTGATTATTCCAGCGCGAGTCGTTATTAGCGAACAAGAAGAGCAATCTAATGCAACACCAAAGGTCGGAACAAATGAAAAATCCCAAACTTAAAATCCCGATATCAAATTGGAATATAGGATTTATTTGGAATTTGGAATTTAGGATTTGGGATTTAAAGAGTATTCTTTCCAAGTCTGTTTATTATTGAATAATCTCTCTGGTATGCACCAGCGAGAATTAAGAGGAGGTATTATGACACTTATTCCATGGCGTCCCATGGTCGAACCCTTCGACGACATGACGAGGTTTTTCGATGATATGTGGCCCACAGGGAACATCCGGTCCTTGGCGGGCATGGTTCCCGCGATCGATGTCTACGAGGATGCGGACAATGTGTATGTGGAGACACCGCTTCCCGGCGTGGATCCGGAAAAGGTTACGGTATCGGTAGAAAATGATGTACTTACCATTGAAGGGAAATCCCAGCGCAAGACCGAGGTGGAGGATAAAAAGTTCTACCGCAAAGAGGTGAGCTATGGCAGTTTTCATCGAGCGGTCGCGCTCCCCTCGGCAGTAAAGGGCGAAGAGGCAAAGGCAACCTATGAGAAAGGCGTGCTGAAGGTCGCGATTCCAAAGGAAGAGCGAGCAAAGCCCAAGACTGTCAAAGTTGAGGTGAAGTAGAATTATCGCTCGTCTTGATAATTCATCGTATCGGAATTTTCCGCCTGAGGCGGATCTACCTCTAGCACGACAATCTTCCCGTCCAAGATCAGCGTCATGTAGCGTGGCAGTTTACTTGCCCCGTAGTGAAGCGCAGCTTCTACTACTGGGGTCTGCCACCCGCCATGTCGCAGACAAGCCTGCCTGCGCAGGCAGGCTGCGACGCTACAGAGGTGTAGATGCGCGTGAGAGGCTTAATTTATGAGTTGGTGAGTATCGCTCTAGTGCGTCCCCCATTTATTTTTAAGTGGGGGGGCACGAGTAATCGATTGCAGTATAGCAATGTAACAGTATATCAGTGATCAAGTGTATGACACCAAAAGATAATAATAAAAATAATGCGCTGATGCTCCTGCGTGAATGTCCCTCATGCCGTTCGCGTTATACCCACGCATCGGTACAGGTGCTTTCTGCCAACGAGAAAGGGTCGCTGGTATCGTTTACCTGCGGTGAGTGCCGACTTGATGTCTTGGTAGCGGTATCGCCGATGCCTTTCGGGCTCGTAGGGACGGGCATGCCCACCGACTGCGCGACCGACGAAGTGATGAGGTTCATGGATTCAAACGAAATTACGGAAGATGATGTGATAGAGGTACATCAACTTCTTGCGAATACTGCTCAATGACCAATCAATCCAAATTCCCACATTCAATTTTCAATGTTCAATTTACAATTTTCAATCAATGATTCAATTCTTCAATTTTCAACATTGAAACATTGAAAATTAATTGAAAATTGAGCATTGGTAATTGAAAATTTAATCATTTTATTTTTTATTGTATGTCCAAAATTATAGGCATAGACCTCGGTACTACCAATTCAGCGGTTGCCGTCATTGAAGGCGGCAGCCCAAAAATATTGGAAAACAGCGAAGGCGCGCGCACCACGCCCTCCGTCGTCGCCGTCAATAAGAACGGCGAGCGGTTCGTGGGGATGACGGCAAAACGCCAAGCCATCACAAACCCCCAAAATACCATTTACTCGGTTAAGCGCCTTATCGGGCGCAGGTACGATGACCCTGAAGTGCAGCGTTCGCAGAAAACACTGCCTTACAAGATTGTAAAATCGGGTGAAGGAGTGAAAGTGGTCATGGCGGGGAAGGAATATTCACCGCAGGAAATTTCAGCAATGATTTTGCAGAAGATCAAGGCTGATGTGGAGGCGAGATTGGGGGAAAAGGTGATTGAGGCGGTGATTACCTGTCCGGCGTATTTTGACGATTCGCAGCGCAAAGCAACGAAAGAGGCCGGCGAGATCGCGGGATTTACCGTGAAAAGGGTGCTCAATGAACCTACTGCCGCGGCGTTAGCGTACGGATTCCAGAAGAAGAAAGATGAAAAGATCGCGGTGTATGATTTAGGGGGCGGTACCTATGACATTTCCATTCTAGAAGTATCCAGCGATACCGTGGAGGTAAAGGCCACCAACGGGGACACGCACCTTGGGGGGGATGATTTTGACCAAAGGGTCATTGATTGGATTATTGCAGAATTCAAGAAGGATCAGGGCATCGACCTTTCGAAAGACACGCTCTCGCTCCAGCGCATCAAAGAGGCCGCGGAAAAGGCGAAGATTGAGCTTTCCACGGCAATGGAAACGGAAATTAACCAGCCGTTTGTCACCTCGGATGCGAGTGGCCCCAAACACCTGCTCTTGAAGCTGAGCCGGGCAAAATACGAAGACTTAGTCGGCGATCTTATTGAAAAAACAAAAGAGCCGATGAAGAAAGCATTGAGCGACGCAAAACTCACGGTGAATGACATTGATGAAATCGTTATGGTGGGTGGCATGACAAGAATGCCCAAAGTACTCACCATGGTGGAAGAGTTTTTTGGAAAGAAACCCCATATTGGCGTAAATCCCGATGAGGTCGTGGCGGCAGGCGCAGCGGTTCAGGCGGGCATTATGCAGGGTGAGGTGAAAGACGTGTTGTTGCTTGATGTGACGCCTCTTACGCTCGGCATTGAAACGTTGGGAAGCGTGGCTACGCCTATTATTCAGAGGAATACGACTGTCCCGACCAAAAAATCACAGGTTTTTTCTACCGCCGCAGACGGGCAAACTTCGGTTGAAGTACACGTGGTGCAGGGGGAGCGCCCTTTGGCACACGATAACAAGAGCTTGGGGAAATTCATTCTCGACGGCATACCGCCAGCGCCGCGCGGGATTCCGCAGGTTGAGGTTACCTTTGACATAGATGCAAACGGCATTCTCCATGTCACCGCAAAAGATCGCGCCACGGGCAAAGAACAGAAAATTACCATCACCGCGTCCACCGGACTTACCAAAGATGAGATTGAGCGCATGAAAAAAGAAGCAGAAGCGCATGCTTCGGAAGACGCAAAAAAGAAAGAACAGATCGAATTGAAGAATACCGCCGACAGCATGGTCTATACCACCGAAAAGACCTTACGCGATGCGGGCGATAAGGTATCGGCAGAGGTGAAGAAGGGGATCGAGGAGAAGGTGGAGGCGCTCAAAAAGGTGAAAGACGGCGGGGATACTGATGCGATAAAGAAAGCAACCGATGCTCTCTCGCAGGAAATCCAAAAGGTAGGAGAACAGCTCTACAAGGCTGCCGCGGAAGCGAAAGGAAATACGGAGGGAGAAGCAAAGAAGGAGGAAAGCAACAGTCAGAAAGATGAGAACAAAACGGTTGACGCGGAGTATAAGGATGTGAAAGATTAGAGAAACACCTTCTTAAAAGCACACTTAACTTCTTTCTCGTTTGGGAATACACAATTTTCTGCGGACGCGACCAAGCCGCTTGAACATTTATGCCTGCCTGATTACAGGCATAAGTCCTCGAAAATTGGCATTCCCTCGCTCCTAGATTTATATCAACAAGTAGTTGTCCTTTCACTTGGGAGAAGTAAGGAATTTATTAACATTATTTGACTCTTATGGGACCAACACAACAAGATCAACAGCGTCAGATTCAGATACGCGCGTCAGACGAGGTACTGCGCGGCCTGTACGCCAACGCGATGCAGGTCGTGCATACCAAAGAGGAGTTCATGATTGATTTTCTTAACCTCTATCCGCACCAAGGGCTTGGCGTGGTGAATGCGCGGGTGCTGACTTCGCCGGGGCATGCGAAAAGGATTGTGGCCGCGCTTGCGGATAATATCAAGAAATATGAAGCACAATTCGGCGCCATAGAAGCCGCGCAAGAGCCTGCGGAGGGCAAGGAAATGGGATTTAAGGCATAACGTTCGTCCTCCTGGACAATTTTTTCGGCGGCGCGATCTAGCAGCGTGATGCGCCAGACCGCCTCGTAAATTGTCAGGACTCACTTTTAGGGAGAATAGAAATTATGGGGAATTAGTTTTTATTATGGCCAAAAAAGATTATTATGAGATTCTCGGTATTTCCAAGAATGCCAGTCAAGATGAGATAAAGAAGGCGTTCCGCAAGCTCGCGCACCAGCATCATCCGGATAAGGGTGGCGGCAATGAAGAAAAATTTAAAGAAATAAATGAGGCGTATCAGGTGCTCTCTGACACACAGAAGCGCGAGCAGTATGACCAGTTTGGCACGACGTTTGAGGGAGGAGCGGGAGCCGGCGGAGCACACTGGCAGGATTTTGCGCAAGGGGGGCCTTTTGGCGGGTTCCGCGCGAACGTGGATTTTAATGATATCGGCGACCTGTTCGGCGATATGTTTGGTTTTGGATCTGCGCGCGGAAGGCGGGGACACAAACGCAAGGAGGGAAGGGACCTGGAAATCGATACCGCCATAGAATTCATGGATGCGGTGCGCGGGGTGACCAAGCGCATCACGCTCGAGAAATTGCAGGAATGCGAATCATGCCGCGGATCAGGGAGCGAGGGAAAGGGCGGAGTGAAAACCTGCAGCACGTGCGGCGGTGCAGGCGTGGTGGAGCAAGCCCAGCGTACCTTTTTTGGCACGTTCACCTCGCAATCAGTGTGCCCTGCGTGCCACGGCGAGGGGAGCGTTATAGAAAAACCATGCAGCAAATGCCGCGGCGAAGGCCGAGCGCTCAAAGAACATGCATTTGAAGTAACCATTCCGCCGGGCGTGGCAGAAGGCACCACCCTGCGCATGGAAGGAAAGGGAGAGGCAGGCGTGCGGGGTGCGGCCGCAGGGAACCTTTTTATCACGGTGCATGTAAAACCTGACAGCCGCTTCCGGCGGGAACATGACGATGTCCACAGCGATGCGAGCATTACTTTGCCGCAGGCAGTGCTTGGCGATTCGATAAGAGTGCCTACCGTGGACGGGCAAGTGGATGTGAAAATTCCTGCAGGCACGCAGTCAGCCACGGTAATACGTTTGAAGGGTAAGGGCATACCGCACCTAGAGAGCGCGGGAAGGGGAGACCATTTATTGCATATCACGGTTGCGGTGCCCACGCGTGTGAACAGGAAACAGAGAGAACTCTATGAGGCGCTCGCGAAGGAAGAGGAGTAATGCCTCGTAATTAATGTCAAAATCCAAATGTCAAATATCACGCCAGAGGCGGATCAGCCTCGGGCTGAAATGACCAATCCTCAATATCAAGTCAAAACTCAAAAGGCAAAAAGCAA
>MGER01000009.1:0-9163 GCA_001791465.1 Candidatus Uhrbacteria bacterium RIFCSPLOWO2_02_FULL_49_11
AGCTTGTGCACCGGCCGGCCCACTCTGTGGGTGCAGCGGATTGCGGAAGAGCTTGGGATCACTGATTCCCTGCATGTCGCAGACGGCGGCGGCAGGGTGATTGACGGCAAGGGTAAGGTGCTGTGGGAGCGGCTTATCTCCGCCTCGGTAGTGCAAGAGATGGCGGCGGAAGCGCATCGCCGGGATTTTACGATTACCGCCCAAATTAATGGAGAGGATGTAAGCCCGTGGATCCCTCCTCTCACCGCAGACTCAATTCCGCTCTTGACCCATATCCTGTTCAGAAGCTTCTCAAGGCAAGATGCTGAATCATTTATGGAATGGATGGCCGCGCGTTCTCTTCCCGTGTATATGGTGCTTTCCCACTATCGCGACCATGAGGGGCCCATGGAGTGGCTCGCGGACGTGACCGCGCAGGGCGCGAACAAACAGCACGCGCTCTTGCATCTTGCTGAACGGGAGGGGTTGAATTTGAAAAAGTTCATGGCCATCGGCGACGGCTACAACGATTTTCCGCTTCTGATGGCGTGCGGGTTTAAAGTGGCCATGGGCAATGCGCCAGCCGAGCTTAAAGCAATTGCCGATCATGTGGCGCCCTCGGTCGACGAGGACGGGGTGGCGGAGGCGATCGAGCACTTTGTGCTTAAATCCCAAATCCCAATTTCCAATGACCAATAAAATCCAAATATCTCAATGACCAAATTGTTTGAACATTGGAGTTTGAGTTTTTATTGGATATTGGGGTTTGGTCATTGGGATTTTTCAATATGTGGTTATCCACTTTGCCATTTTAGCAATTTGGAGTAAGATAATGCATTATTCTTCTTCTATTACTCCGCTGGATGGCGCCGGTGGCGGAGGGAGGTGTTTTGTATGAAAGATATCACTATTATTGAACAGGACCGGCCGGGGCTTCTCGCGTCCATCGCATCGGCTTTTGGGCGGGAAGCGATCAATATCAAGAGGTTTTCCGCGCACGGGGTAGGGGGCAAGGCAGTGCTTACCCTTGGCGTGACGGACGTAGACCGGGCCTTGAGAGTGCTAAGAGACAACCAGATCAATGCGGTGCTCGACGAGATACTCATTGTGAAGCTTGAGGATAAGCCGGGGGCGCTCGCCGACATCACCCTGAAGCTCAAAGATGCGGGGTGCAATCTGAAAACCGCGTATGTTGTCGGCCGCAACGGCTCTATGGTGTTCGTGGCGCTTTCTGTGGACGAGCCGCATCGCGCCCAGCTCGTGCTCGGCGATATATTGTTGAATGAGTAGGCCAGTCAGTCGCAGGCATCCCAGTCATTCGACGGGACAAGAGCGACGCAACGAACGTGAAGTCAGAGACAAGCCTGCCTGCGCAGGCAGGCTCTGACGCTACCTTATATAATAATCATTGTAGCGTGGCAGTTTACTTGCCCCGTAGTGAAGCGCAGCTTCTACTACTGGGGTCTGCCACCCACCCACTCCGGTTTAGTCCGGAGTTTGTTTATATAGAACGGTCGTGTATAATAATAAACACAATGCAACGAACAGTATAACCGTTTAACAATGTAGACATGCGTTCTTATGCCACTTTCGGTCACTTTTTCCTATAAAAATCTCAACCCCCAGGAACATGCGCAGGTGGAACGTTATATGGATGAGAAATTGAGGAAGATCGAGAAATTGGTGCGCGATGCCGAGGCGCGTTTAACCGTGCGTGTGGAGAAATTTGTAAAGAAATCAGCGTTTAAAGCGGAATTCGTATTGCGTGTTGCGGGCTGCTCTTATCGCGCGTCGGAAGACGATCATACCATTGCCGAGGCGGTTGATTTCACCCTCGATAAGCTCACACGGCAGATTGAACGGATGCGCGAGCGCACAAGGCCCGCACATTCCAAGTTTCCGCGGAAGGTATCTCTCAAGGAGCGCTGGACGGAACTGGAAGAGCGGCTCGTTCCCCCCCAGAAGGAAGCGGATCGGGAAGAATTTTTTAAGGCGATTGGCGCATTGGTAAAGCCTGCCATTGCCCTTATTCGCCATGAGATTGAGCATCTCAAGCTTGCAAGGAATATTGATGAAGACGAGTATGATGCGGCGACCATTATCGATGACGCGGTATTGAAGCTCTGGGAAGAGCGGAAGAAGAAACCCGCTACCTTAACCCTCCAGCAGTGGTTTTACCGCACCGCGTTTGATATTCTGAATGGGAAGCTCAAAGAAAGCGATGCGGAGGATGATGCCTTGTCCATTGACCTCGTGGTGCCGGAGGAATCGGAGGCGTTTGAGGTGTCGAATTTGGGCGATGAAGTGAAAGATTTTTGGCAGCCTGACGAGGTCACGACCATTGCAGACACAATAGGCGCGAACACTTCTTCTCAAGGGCTTGCTCCTACGCAGAAAAAGCAGTACAGGAGGGTGCTTCAAGCGCTGCACCTACTGCCTCATCCCGCGCGTCAGGCTTTTCTTCTCAAGTATCGAGAAGGCTTTCAAGAGGCGGAGATTGCGCTCATCCAAAAACGCAATATCGCGTTAGTGAGAAATGATCTGGCGTCTTCTCTCCAGTTCCTTAAGCAGAGGGCGGGCGAGGGGTGACAGCGGCGGGGTGGGGGGTGGAGCGCCACAATACTATACGTATGGCTCGTCAAAGAATTCTCGCAGTCCTTTTTTTTGTTTCACTTTTTGTCATTTTCTTTTTGCCGCATGCGGATAACGATTTTGGCTGGCATTATCGTTGCGGCGAAAAAATATTGCAAGGGCGCAGTATCTGCACCGGCGGCGACTTTTTGTATTTTTTGTCTGATTATAAATGGGCTAATCCAACCTTTTTATACGATGCGTTCATCGCCGCCATTTTCGACCACCTCGGTTTTTTGGGCATCAGCCTTTTCGGCGCTTTGCTTTTCACACTCATCATGGTGCCGATTTATCGGAGCAGTCGAGCGGGGATTCTTATCACAATATCGTTGATGTATGTGGCGATTCTTCTTTCATCTTCAGTTTTGTATCTTGGTTTTAGGTCACAGACGTTGTCCTTGTTGTTTGGTGTGCTTACCTATTCTCTCTTAGCCAATCGAGGATCAGTCCGCTTAAAAAAAATATTTTGGCTCATCCCTTTAGGTATCGTCTGGGCGAACAGTCACGGCAGTTTTTTCCTCGGCCCTTTAATGATGGCGGCTTATACCATTGACCAATGGCTGAATTATTTTAGAAGAAGATTGTCATTACGCACTGCCCTTGCGGTTTCAGCGATTTTTTTGACGATGCTCTTCGCGACTTCGCTGAATCCCTTTGGTTGGCGCATTTATGAGGAGGTGTACCGCCATTGGCATACGCCTCTCAATACGCTGATTGCCGAATGGGTGCCGCCGTCATTCTGGCAGGAAATGATGATTATCGCTTCGGCTGGTGTATTCGCCGTGTACGCCGCATTTAAAAATAGGGCTACCTTTTTTGAGTTGATAATTTTGGCCATGACGGTTTTTTTCGCCCTCCACGCGCGACGCAATCTGCCGTTTTTTTATTTTTATTATCTTTACTTGGTGCTTAAAAATTTCCATTGGGATGCACCGAAGAGATATTTAGCAACAGTGGAATATCTGTCCATCGCGTTTCTTATGTTGACCTTGGCGTCCTACGCGCCGGGCAAAATAAAAAATACGGTCTCTTTCAGTGTCGATTTTTCTCACTATTGCGCTGACGGCTATGTGAAATATCCCTGTCGCGCCGCTGAGTTTTTGGAAAAGTTTTTCTCTGATCGTCAAACAACTTTGAATATTTTTAACACATATGAATGGGGCGGATTTTTGGTTTGGCGCTTGCCCACGCATCGCATTTTCGTTGACGGTCGTACACCGGCGTGGCGCGGCGAAAACGGCCAAAGCCCTTACGCGTATTGGTTGGAAATTTTGCAAACCAAAAAAGATTGGGACAAAAAGTTGGATTTTTACCGCACCGATTGTCTCTTCATCGGCGCCGGCACTTTTTTGGATGTGTTGCTGCAAGAACGAGGAGACAGGTTTGGTTACCGGGAAATTTATCGCGACCGCATGGCAGCGGTGTGGATGAAATATTAAATAAATTCCCCGTGCCATTGCTCGATGCGATGTGTATCCGCCTCCGCAGGAAAACCGCGGGCGTAAGATGCGCGGCATTTCATGGGAGGGGTGTGGATAATTCTGACTTAACAGATCAGGATTGATAGGGTATAGTTAAACCTCTGGAGACTCATTATTCAATAATACGATAATCATATGGCCTACACTCATCACATCAAACCGTTGCCCTTTGGGCATGATGCGACCCCGGGCATTTCGCAACAGGTGAATGCCTGGCACCATGATACGCATTATGCAGGGTATGTGAAGAAACGCAATGAGATAGAGGAAAAGCTGGAAAAGGCTGACCGCAATCAGGCGAATGCGAATTATTCTGAATACGGAGAACTCAAGCGCAGGGAAACCTTCAATGCATCAGGCCAAATATTGCATGAATTGTATTGGGATATGCTGGGCACGGGCGGCGCGCGGGGGACACCGCAGGGAAGAATTGCGGAAAAAATGAGCGCTGATTTTGGATCTGCGGAGAAGTGGCAGGAGGACTTTATTGCCTGCGCCAAAGCGGCGTTGGGATGGGCGATTTTATGCTATGATCCTTCTGACGGGCGGCTCCATAATTATCTCGTAGATTACCATAATAATGGCGCCGTGTGGGGCGCGCGGCCCTTGCTTGCCATTGATGTGTTTGAACATGCGTATTACCACGACTATGGACCGGATCGCGCGAAGTACGTGGAAGCGTATCTCAATAATGTCGCATGGGAAAAAGTAGATAAAGCGTATCAGAGTGCGGTAAAAAGTTAAGTAAGTGCACATTCACTGCCCTTATTCCAAAGCAGCATCGGGAACTGACAATTTTATGCGGTGTCGCGATCTAGCAGCTTGATGCGCTCAATCCGTCCTTAAAAATTGCAGTTCCCTCGCTATTTTATAGGTTTATCTCCATAGTTTAAGAAGAACAAAAACTCCATTCCTGAAGCGGGATGGAGTTTTGTGGTAGAGAAGAGGGACCGACTAAAAGCGCAGGAAGATGATGAGAGATACCAATATGAACTGGTAAAGCGTGCCAAACCAAAAAGGAACGTCTTTTTTGGGGTGGGGGTGAAACCAGGTGTGGAACTTTCTGTAGGGTTGGAGGAAACGCCAGCGAGTGAGTTCATGGAATCCCCACAGAAAATCGGGAGCAACCGATCCGATGAGCGCGGCCGTCACTGACGGCGTAAGCACAGGAGGAGGGGCGAGCAGCCACAGCGCTCCTACCATGAGCGCGGCATCAAGGGCGGCGATGAGTTTCATGGTAAAGGTGCGGACGTGTCTTTCCTCGCTTAAGCCCAGCCGTACATAGTCCCCGTGCGGTATCATGTCAGTGAGGAAATGTGAAATGGCGCCCAGTACGAATGAGGCGATGGGGTGAGCGACGTGCTCGCCTATGAGGACACCGATGGTTGCGTGAACCGTGAGGTACATACCCAGAGTGAAAAATCTCAAATCCCAATACCCAATGACCAATATCACGCCAGAGGCGGATCAGCCTTTGGCTGAAAATCCCAAACGACAATGCTCAAAATTGGTCATTTGGATCTTGAGCTTTATTGGGAATTGGGATTTGGACATTGGGTTTGTCCCATACTATATTCTCTTAATGTCTGCCCCTAATTTCGTGAGCTTCTCGACGATATCCTCATATCCGCGGTCAATGTGATTGTGGGGATCATGGATGACGCTTCTGCCTTTTGCCGCGAGCGCCGCAAGGAGCATGTCTACGCCTGCGCGCACGTCATGGGAGCGAAGGGTGGCAGCTTTCAGCGCGGTAGGTCCCCACACGTAGGCGGCATGGGGCTCCCTGTCGCGGTAATCTTCGTCATTAAAGTTATAATCCTGCGGTGTGAAACCCGCGGGTTGGAATTTCCGGTAGCGGACCCCCATCTTTTTAAGCTCATCCAAATATCGCCAGCGCGTTTCATAGATCCGTTCATGGATCATGGAACGCCCACGTGATGTGGCGGCGAGGATAAGCGTGGCAAGCGGCTGCCAGTCAGTCATAAATCCCGGTTCCCAGTCGGTCGTTATCATCGTTGGCTTCAGTGGTGTGCGGAAGGGAAGCACGCGCAGTGTGCTCCCTTTCCACTGAAGACGCACGCCGATGCGTGTACAGAAATCAGCAAACGGCAGCACGAGTTTTTTAGGGAGGTGCGATACGCGCAGGCTGCCTCCGGTGAGAATAGACGCGGTAATGGCGGTTACGCCTTCAAGGCGGTCGGGGATCGAGGTAACTTCTGCGCCATGCAAATAAGGTTTTACTCCAGTGATAATGATAGTCCGGGGGGCGATGCGCTTTATGCGCGCACCCATGCGGTTGAGCAGCTCTATAAGGTTATCAACCTCTGGTTCTTGCGCGGCATTCTCAAGGATCACGCGTCCCCGGTTGAATACTGAAGCGAGAAGCAAGTTTTCTGTGCCGCAGTGCGTATTTTTTTCAAAACGATAGCGGTACGATTTTGGACGGATCAGCATTGAAATTTCTGTTGCATCGCCCTTCGTTTTTGTTACTCCTCCTAGCTTTCGAATGCCGTCAAGGTGGCGATTCAATGGCCGTCTGCCAATGACATCACCTTTCGGCGGGTAGATTCTGACTCGGCCTTTGCGCGCGAGCATGGCGCCGATGAAGAGCACTGCCTGTCGCGCACCCATCGCTTCCAGAGGAATTTCATGGTGGACAATGTTTTTACAGTGAATCTCAACAGTATTTTTTTTTATGCGCTTCACGTGCGCGCCGAGCGCCGTGAGGGCTTCAATGCTGCGGAATGTGTCTGAAAATTGTGGAATGTTATGGAATATGCACCGTTCCCTGGTAAGGAGCGATGCAATAAGAAGTTTGGGCGCGGCATTTTTCGCGCCAGAAATCGGGTAGATGCCATGCAACGGTTTGCCTCCTTGTACGATGAAAGTGGACACAGGGTATTCAGATTGCTCCCATATGAAAGACGCGGATCTCCGTTTAGCCTCGCGTAATTTCCGATCTAACGGAACTCGCCCCCCGACGCAACCGTCGGGGCCGTCCCGATAGGCCCCCAATCCTCATCAACCACAGCTTAGCGGGACTGTCTCAGACAGTCCCCGGGCGGAAATTGGCGAGGCTTCACCCCAAGAGAAGAGCTCCGAGACACTTTCAATACATGAGCGATCTTCATTAAAGGATAGTAATGAGAAAATTTTATAGCCAGCCGCCAAATCGTAGTTATATAGCTGGGGTGGGAGTCGAACCCACGACCTAGGGCTTATGAGTCCCTCGCTCTAACCAACTGAGCTACCCAGCCATGTTGTTGATTTTGGTGCGGTGTGAAAATTATCTCAGTCTCTGACCTATTGTGAGCTTCGTTCTACTACGGGGTAATCGACTGCCTCTTCGCCTTCGCTCAAGGAGCTATGGCGGGCGTGCCTGCCGAAGTTCCCTGAAACGGAACGGAGGCGGGAGCTACCATGGCAATCGAGGAATAGTATATCTTTGTATAAATGATATGGCAAATTTTGACAGAATGCAATTTTTTCTTTTTACGTTATGGCACGAGCAACTGCAGTCCAGTGGATCCTCTGTTCCGGCGGTGAAATAGCGCATTCGTGTTTCTATTGTTATCGTTTCCCTTCTTAATAGAGATGTCCCTGCCTCTCTAGTTTTACCGTTAGCAGTTGTGGTTAGGATAATGGTTTATGGTAAAATGGGATTATATGGAAGAACAGGCAACGGCACAAGAATCAACGATTGATCCCGCTCCGCAAAATGGCGCTACGGAGACAAGTATGCCAATACCCAGCCCCATGACCGATAGCAGCGGACTGCCATCTCCTTTGCCCATTGAAGCAGTTCCTTTATCAGATTTTTCTCCGTCTGTGAGTTTAGGAGACGAACCTCAAGTGGTCGTGCGTGAAATAGTCAGGGAAGTGCCGGTGGAAGTAGTGAGGGAGGTTCCCGTTGAGAAGATTGTTGAAAAAATTATCGAGAAGCCGGTGGAAGTAATAAAAGAGGTTCCGGTGGAGAAGGTAGTAGAAAGAATCGTCGAGAAACCGGTCGAGAAAATCGTGGAACGGGTGGTGGAGAAACCGGTGGAGGTGGTCAAGGAGGTGCCGGTATACGACGAGGCACAAGCGCAGGCGGAGAACAAGCGGTTATTAACGGGATCGCGGGTCCAGGCCTTGGCGGCGCGGCGGACGAAGCGCGATGAGAAATTTGAGAAAATTTTAACCTTTGTACGTGTGCATGGCAGCGTCACCAACGACGAAGCGCAAATACTGCTCGGCATTCCGCATCGCAGTGCGACGCGCTACTTAACGCTGTTGGCGCGGCAGGGTAAACTAAAAAAAGAGGGGAGAGGGAAGAGCACGCGCTACTCGCCAGTTTAAAATACGAGCCATTTCGCGCCAAATGGCTCGAATCTAAAATTTCTCCTCTAAACACAAAAAACACCCATGTTTGCGGGTGATTATTTTTTCGTTGCGAGGGTGGAATTCGGTCACAGCTCTCGTCGCCCCGCATGTGCAGTGCTCCTCGCCGCCATGCACGTCGCACAACGCTCCGGCTCGCGAATCCAACACGTTCCCGCAAGTAGTTGCGGGACTCCCATGATAATGCAAAAACTCGCCTCTTTATGAGTCGAGTTTTTGGTTGCGGGGGTGGGGCAGGTGTGGAATCAGTTTCTCGCAGACCTCCACCGCCAGTGGCAGTTTTGGAGGAAAGTGAGCGTAATGCCATCAGCAACCCTTCCGTAGTTTACCCCACCCTCCCGCTCACTATATTTTTACCTTAACCTTATCTCACTCTCGCCCCATACACATCCCCGTTCCCCGTGTGCCAGCTCATCCAGACGATGGTATCGTTCCAGATATCAGGAATGGTGGGAGAGATTTGTTGCGCGCCATCATCGGAGATTTGTACAGTCCTGCCAAGATAGAGGTCGTAGGCGTAGATATTATGCGCTCCTACACCCTCGCTATCCACCCAAGTGACATAACGCTGCGAAACTCTTGGCCAACTTTTTCCTCCTGTAGTGGTGAGTGCCTTCTCCTTGCCTGTAGCAAGGTTCTTGTAGTAGATATTTCCATCCTCCGAACCAACCCAGACAATATGGTGAGCGAAG
>MGER01000009.1:9198-9412 GCA_001791465.1 Candidatus Uhrbacteria bacterium RIFCSPLOWO2_02_FULL_49_11
AAGACTGTAGCCGTAAATGTCATAGTTGCCGTTGCGATTATCTGACCAGACCACAAGGTGATTGAAGATAGCGGGGTCGGATTGGTTGCTGTCTGGAAGCATGGCGATGGGAAACTCTTTATGCGTTCGTAAATCAATGCCGTAGATGTCACTTTGCACGCCGTCGTGGTCGCCCACCACTACTGTTTTGCCGTAAATATCGCCATTTAAGGCA
>MGER01000010.1 GCA_001791465.1 Candidatus Uhrbacteria bacterium RIFCSPLOWO2_02_FULL_49_11
CTAAACCCTAATTTCTAAATCCTAAACGATTTGGATATTTGAATTTCGAATTTGTTTAGAGTTTAGGGTTTCGGATTTAGAGTTTCTCCGTGACGCTTTCTCTGCTCGCTGCGACGTGTCCAGCACTAATTTTTGTATCTATCTTGTTGTGCCAAAATGCCAATCTGTAGCGTCGGAGCTGGTCTCCGACCAATCGGGTGGCAGACAAGCTGCCACGCTACAATCGTTAGCAGTTGATGGACCGGATACGTGCAAAAGTTAGTGCTGGATGAATTGGTTGGCGGTCCGTGGATGCTGTGTACAACCGATCTTGACAGTATCTATAAACTTGATATGCTTTATATGCTAACCACGGAATCAATTGGACCCTCATTCTCCGAGTATCAGTCAGGCGAAATCTGAGCTAAAACTCAGGTTTCGTTTTTTGTTACCAAATGTTATATTTCGTATTGTGGAGTCTAAGGGGCCACCTCATGGTGAGGAGTCCGTGGTTAGCACTCGGATGTGAGGGGTTCAATTCCCCTTGGCTCCACACTAAGATAGATTTCCACAGATCGCCAACCAAGGCGTCTGTTTATTTTTAAATTTTCAACGAACGTTCCTTATTCATGTCCTCTGATCCGGAAAGAATGAGGGGAGAGACTCCGCCTCATCGGCGGAACCCGCATCCCATCCGGATCAGAGAGAACGAACACTCCGCATTTGGCGGAGAAATCCAAATGTCAAAGCCCAAATATCAAATGAAGTTCAAATGCCCTAATGTCAAAGTTTGTCATTGGAACTTTGGATTTTCAGCCAAAGGCTGATCCGCCTCTGGCGTGATATTTGTTATTTGAAATTGCCTGCCTGCGCAGGCAGGGGATTTGTCGTTTTAAACAAAAGATCCCTCTCTGTCGAGAGGGCCGTACGATACAGTTAAACAGTTCGTGCTGATTCCGGTCTCTCTCGGAATGTCGTGGATAGAAGCGAATCTCTACGTAGATATTGTCTCTCACAGTATCTGCGTTGATCCGCTTTTTATCCGCGCGTATCTGCGATTTTTCAAATTAACAGGCCATTATAGCGCAACCGTGGGATTTGTCAATACCCAAGGGGTGTTTTGGTATTGAACAGTTTCACGGTACATGGATTTGATTATTACGCCTAATCGTTATACACTGTCGCCGCGCGCCCGTAGCTTAATGGAAGCCTGCCCTCCTTGAGCCTCAAGCCCTCGTAGTGAAATGGATATCACACGACGCTTCGGACGTCGGTTTCCAGGTTCGAATCCTGGCGAGGGCAGAGACGATGGCAGGCGGAAAGCGCTTGGCTTCGCAGGGGGTTGCAGGTTCGATTCCTACCGGGCGCAGAATAGTTCGCCACGGGATGCACCCGTGGCGTCCGGGGTTCATCCCCGGGCGAATCCCTCCAAGCACAAATCAATATCTAGAAAAAAAATAAAAAATTTGCTAGAGTAATTACTGCGCGCCCATAGCTCAATTGGCAGAGCAGCTCGCTCTTAACGAGAAGGTTCCAGGTTCGATACCTGGTGGGCGCACCACTCTTAGCATGGCATAGAGGGCGCTCAGCGTCCCATCAAATGATGATAAACGGCGCAAGCCGTTTCTTTGTTTGTCAAACACCTGCATTACCCGCTACAATGCATATAATATACTCAATCCTATGGCTAAACCTCTTGTATTGATCATCCGCGACGGGTGGGGCGTCGCGCCTCCCGGCCCCGGCAACGCGGTAGCGCTCTCGCGCACGCCGCATCATGACGAACTCCGCAAAAAATATTCTTGCGCGCTCCTTGAAGCGTCAGGGGAAGCCATCGGTCTCCCCCGGGGCTTCCATGGAAACTCCGAAGTCGGGCACCTTACCATGGGCGCGGGAAGGCCTGTCAAACAAGAGCTCACTTTTATCCACGAGGAAATCGCGTCAGGCGCTTTCCTTCATAATAAAAAAATCATCGAAGTTTTTACCGCATGCCGCGATAAAGGAAAGATACTCCACCTCATCGGCATCCTGCAGGACGCCGGCGTGCACGCGCATGAAGAGCATCTCTGGGCGCTCCTCACCCTTGCTCAGCAGCAGCGCGTCGAGCGCGTCATCATACATGCGCTCGCCGACGGCAGGGACTCGCCGCCCCGCAGCGTACTCGCGTTTCTAAAAAAATTGTCTGCGCGTTTCCCTCAGGTGCCGGTGGGCACGGTCGCCGGCCGTTACTGGCTCGACCGCGCAGGCCATTGGCCGCTCATAGAAACGCTCTATCGCGCCCTGGTCTTCGGCGAAGCGCTTACCGCGAAAACGGCGGAAGACGCGGTCGAGGACGCATACCGCAATCGCCGCACGCCTGACGGGCAGCCCATGGTTGATGAATATATTCCTCCTTACCGCATAGGAAATTTTGAAAAAATGGAAGCGGATGATACCGTTTTCTTTTTCAACTTCCGCCAGGACCGCATGATCCAGCTTACCCGTGCGTTCGTGGAACGCCGGTATGGCGGCCCGCCGGTGCGTTTCGTTACCCTCACGCGCCCCTATGACGAATTTCACGATTTTATATTTGCCCCCCATGAAGAAACGCAGGCTCTCTCTCCCGTGTTGGGGGAAGCCTTAAGCGCCCATCAGTTAAGGCAACTGCGCATCGCGGACAGCCAGAAATTCCGCCACGTGACCAGTTTCTTAAACGGCAAGCGCATAGCTCCTTTTCCGGGCGAGGATCGGCTGGAAATAAGAGTAGGGCCTTCCGTCCAGTACCGGGAACGGCCTGATATGGGTGCAATGGAAATCGCGGCAATCGCTCCTCCGGTCATCCGCCATAGCGTCTATGACCTTATTATTGTTAATTTTGCCAACTGCGACATGGTGGGGCACGTGGGCGACCTTCCGCTCGCGGTAAAAACAGTGGGCATCGTGGACCGTTGCGTGGGTGCGCTTGTGGAGGCTGCACTTCTTGCGGGCGGAGAAGCGCTGGTAACTGCTGATCACGGCAACATCGAACAGATGCATTATAACGGCACCCAAAATGAGGTTTGCACGGCGCATTCCGCAAATCCCGTGGAATGCTTCTATATATCCCGCACCCCCCAGGGCGCACTCTCGCCGCAGGGATTCCTCTCAAGCATCGCGTCTACGGTTTTGGATCTGCTTAGTATTCCTATCCCCCCTGAAATGACGAGCCCGAGCTTATTGATACGGAAAAAGTAAATTGAATATAATCATGAATCATGATACGATGAGAAATATTTCGTCTTGATTATTCGTCCATCAGCGTCTCTCCGCGTAACTATCTGCGTCAAGCTTCATCTATGGAAAGGTTTACCTGGAAAATCGGCGGCCAAGCAGGCTTCGGCATTGCTACCTCCGGCCAGCTATTTGCGCGGATGTGCGTAGCCGCGGGCAGATTCGTGGCGGATTACAGTGAAAAGCCAAACCGCATCAGAGGGGGCCATAACACCCACCAAGTCACCATTGCTGACAAACCACTCTATGCGGCGTCACGGGAAGTGGATTTGCTCGTTGCCCTTGATAAAGATTCGGCGTTTCTCCACTTGAAAGAACTCGCGTCCGGCGCCGCCGTCATTTATGACGGAGAAAAAATCACCCTTACTGCGGAAGATCTGGGGCGGGGAGATGTAACGCTCCATTCCGTGCCTCTGGCGCGTTTTGCCAAAGAAGTGGGCGGCGAGGAAGTCATGCGCAATACCGTAGGCATTGGCGCGTCCCTTGGGTTCATGGGATGCGATTTTGCCCCGCTTGAACGCGTCCTCACGAGCGCATTTGGGAAAAAACCGGAGCACCTGGTCGCCAATCTCAAAGCCGCCCGTGAAGGCTTCGAATATGTCCGCACGCAAGGAGGCGGCCACCATGCGTGTCCCCTCACCCAAAAACTCTCTTCTCCTCATATCGTGATCCCGGGCAACGAAGCGATGGCTTTGGGCGCCATCCAGGCAGGCTGCACTTTCTACGCTGCTTACCCGATGAGTCCTTCTTCTTCAATTCTGCATTATCTTGCAGGCAAGGCGGAGACCACTGGCATGGTCGTGAAGCACGCGGAGGATGAAATTTCGGTCATCAATATGGCGCTGGGCGCGTCCTACGCCGGCGCGCGCGCCATGATTGGCACGTCCGGTGGTGGATTTTCGCTTATGGTGGAGAGTCTTGGTCTCGCGGGGATCGCGGAGATCCCCCTCGTGATCGCGGAAGTGATGCGCCCCGGCCCTGCCACGGGCATGCCCACCTGGACAGAAGCCTCTGACCTCCAGTTTGTCATCCATGCGGCGCAAGGTGAATTCCCTCGCGTCGTGCTCGCGCCGGGCGACGTGGAAGAAGCCTTTCATCACACGCTTCTTGCATTCAATCTTGCGGAGCGTTGGCAGGCGCCGGTCTTTCTGCTTTCTGACAAAAATCTTGGAGAACACAGCCGCAGCGCGCCTCCGTTTGATACATCCTCATACCGCATCGACCGCGGCAAGCTTCTCACGCAAAAAGATTTAAGCGGCGATAAACCCTTCAAACGGTACGCGCTCACCGCAGACGGCGTGTCTCCGCGCCCACGACCGGGCTTGAAAGGCGGCGTCTATCTTTCCAATTCTTATGAACATGACTACTTCGGATACTCTGACGAATCTTCGGAGATGCGCGTCGCGCAGGCTGACAAACGCATGAAAAAACTGGAGGGCATTGCTCATGAAATGCCAAAGCCTCTCATACTAGGCCCCTCAAAAGCTCCGTTTACGCTCGTCACCTGGGGATCCATGAAAGGGCCAGTGAGGGAAGCGATGGAGCGTCTGGGGGAAGAAAAAATGAAAGTGAACATTGTTCACTTCTCCGGCATGTGGCCGTTCCCGAAAAAGGAAACGGAAAAATTGCTCTCTTCGCAGAAGCATCTGGTGCTGGTCGAGAATAATGCTACTGCGCAGTTTGGAAGCCTCCTCAAAGAGCAAACAGGAATAGATATTAAAGACAAACTCCTCAAGTACGACGGAAGGCCGTGGTTTCCGGAAGAGCTTATGGCGGCGATAAAGGAAAGATTATAATCACACTATGCCAAAGTCTGAAGACTTTAATACAAAGAACTTCCCCACCTGGTGCCCGGGATGCGGCGATTTTAGCATTTGGTCGGCGTTGAAAGGCGCGTTCGTGGCATTAGGAATAGAACCGCACCAATGCGTGGTGGTCTATGGCATTGGGTGCTCCGGCAACATGTGCTCGTTTGTGAATACCTATGGCTTTGAGGGACTGCATGGCCGCGGCCTGCCCGTTGCCTGCGGAATAAAAATGGCAAACCACCAACTGCCTGTTCTCATGGTGGGCGGAGACGGTGACCTGCTGGGCGAAGGTATGGGGCATTTTATCCACGCCTGCCGCGCTAATCACCACGTCGCCACGCTCATCCACAACAACCAAGTGTACGGGCTTACCACCGGCCAGACCGCGCCGACTTCCGAAAAAGGCGCCAAAACAAAATCAACCCCGAGTGGCGTCATTGAGGAGCAGACGAATCCCATCACGCTCGCGCTCACGGCTGGGGCGACCTTTGTCGCACGCGGCTTTTCAGGAGACATTCCCCACCTTACTGACCTCATCGTAAAAGCTGTTTCGCACAAAGGGTTTGCGGTGCTCGATGTGCTGCAGCCCTGCGTGACCTTCAATAAAGTCAATACTTACGCATGGTTCAGAGAGAGGGTCTACAAGCTGGAAGAGTCGGGGTATCGGCAAACCACCAAACCAGCGGCGATCGAACGTGCCTTCGAACCATGGAGCGAGAAGCTCCCCCTTGGCATTTTCTGGCAGGAAGAAAAGCCTACCTACGAAGACTCCCTGCCGCAGCTCAAAAACGGTCCCCTCGTCGAGCGCGATCTGTCCCATATCGATATCTCAAAACTCTCGGAAGAATTCCGATAAAGTATAAATATGATACAGTAAATCCACGGCATAAACCGCGGATTTTTTGTTTAAACGTAATGTTAGACAACTATTCCGTTATTCCACCGTGTAAACAGCTTTTAATAATATTCAAATTATCTGACATCGATTGCTCTGTATGCAAAATGATGTATGGTAATGAAGTAGATTGTAATAATGATAAGTGAGGGTTTGGAAAATCGCGTTGCAATGAACGTTCCATATTTTCATCATTTAAAAAAATATCCTTGTGGCGGGCTCGTTCGCGGCACGTGGCAATCGAGGCAATACAAAGAAAAATATAAACATCATCCCCTTCCTGCTGTAATCTCTTTAATTCAGAAATGTTGAATGCGGCATGATTAGCACCAAGCTCAATAACGATATTCGCATTCGGGCTATCCTTCCCATAACGATGTACATATTGATAAACGTCCTGATAACCAGCGATTGTTATTGCTTCTGGTATGAAACCATCCGTTAAATAATTCCTTAAAAAAAGCCATACATCGACTGTATGACTGTCTGGAAATGCATGGCGAATCAAAGTTGATTTACCCGCACCAGTCTTTCCAATGAATGCGTACACTTTCATAGTCACGAATAATGAAATTGCGCCAGATTTGATTACTGCGCGACGCGGAAAATTTCATCAAAAAAATTCACGCAAGCATTTCAATTGGTATCTCGGTGACTACCTTAAGCGCCATATCATTGGTGACGAATTTCTCCGCGCTATGCGCAATCGCGGTGGCAATATGGATCGCATCTGGCGTGCGGAGCCGATACTTTCCGCGCAGATCAGAAGCAATATCCACGACGGATTCGTCAATCCCCATGATCCGCACGTGGGGAAAATTTTTAATGAGTTCCTTATAGTGCGCAGCAAGTTCTTTCTTCCCTTGCAGTTTCGGTCCAGTCAAAATTTCGATCATGCCAATAACCGACAAGACTGCTTCATATTTCCCCTCCTGCACCGACAAGAGCGCCTTCCGCGCTCTGGAGAGAAATTGCGGATGCTCTTCGAGAAGATAGATGAAAACGGAGGAATCTATGCCGATTACTTGTCCCATGAAGATCTCTCTTGAAGGATATAGGTGTCTGTGCCACCGAGCGATTGCCATACCTCTTTCCCCAATCCTTGCAACGCTTGTACATAATCAGTCGGATGCTTTGTCAGCACCGCTCTCGTATCATCAAGTGGATGAATCATAATCTTCGCCCCTGCCTTCAAGCGCAACCGATCCCTCACCTCCCGAGGAACCACAATTTGGTACTTTTGCGATAGAGTAGCTATTCCCATAAATACTTTACTTATACTAAAAGTGCTTTACATCATATCAGTTGTAAATAATCTGTCAATTATGTTCGTGGATTTGAACATTATGTTCATGGACCTTGTTCATAAGCCTGAACACCTTCCATTATTGCGCGACGCGGAAAACTTCCTCGAGAGTCGTCATCCCTGCCATCGCTTTCAGGATGCCGTCCTGCAGCATCGTCATCATGCCCGCCTTGACCGCCAAGTCGCGTATCTGATATTCGGAAATGGCGCCCGAAAGGATCACGCGCTCGATATCGGAGCTCATGCGCAGCAGCTCGTATATCCCGATTCTCCCTTTATAGCCGATGCCTTGGCATACAGGGCATCCTTTCGCGGCTACATATTGCGCTTGTATCTTGTGCGCCTCGCTCGCGACCGCGGCAGGAAGCGAGATGAGCGCCGCCTGCACCCGTTCCGCGTATTCCGGCGGAAGCGGGCCGGGGAGGGCGCACTTCTTGCACACGCGCCTGACCAGCCGTTGCGCCAGCACGTCGCTCAATGCAGGCGCGAGCAAATAAGGCTTGGCGCCCATTGAGAGAAAGCGCGGAATCGCGCCTGCCGCATCGTTGGTGTGCAGAGTGGAAAATACCAAGTGGCCGGTGAGCGCGGCCTGGAGCGCTATGTCCACCGTTTCCAGGTCCCGTATTTCCCCCACGAGTATGACGTCAGGGTCCTGGCGGACAATGGAACGGAGCCCGTTCGCGAACGTGTACTCATGGGAAGGATCAACCTGGCTCTGGTTAATCCCTTCCAGTTTGTATTCAATGGGATCTTCAATTGTGATGATCTTGGTGGAAGGGTCGTTCAGGAGGCGCAAGACGGCATAAAGGGTCGTGGTTTTCCCTGATCCGGTAGGGCCGCATACCACGATCATGCCGTTGGGGCGTTCAACCTCCCGCCGCAGCGCGACGCCCACGAAGGGGCCGAATCCCAGATCGTCGAACGACAAGCGGATGGCTTCTCCCCGCAAGAGGCGCATCACGATGCTTTCCCCGAACGCGGTGGGAAGCGTGGATACGCGCACGTCAACCCGCTCGCCCTCCAGATTGAGCGTCGCGCGGCCGTCCTGGGGCCGGTCTTCCACGTTGATTTTCAATCCTGACAACAGCTTCAGGCGCGAAACAAGCGCATGGTAGCGCTCACGGTCGATAGTGGCGATGGTGTGCAGGATGCCGTCAATGCGGAACCTCACCGCGACGCCGCTCTCCTCCGCTTCAATGTGCACATCGGATGCGTCTACCGCAATGGAGGCGGCCATCAGCAGCACGATAAGGTCAGTGAGCGATACGGAGGCAAATTTATCAGTCAGGTCCATCACATTGGTGATGGATTCTTTAAACTTCTTCAGCGTGTCCTCGGGAATGTCCACCCCGTGCATGGGCACGTAAATTTTGGGGAGCATGCGATAGAGCTCGTATGCATGGGCGAGGCTCTGCTCGCTCATGAGCGCCACGCCCACCGATGCCTTGTGCGTGTGCCCAAGGTCCGCGATCAATTCAAGAAAATGTTCATTGTGGGGATCAATCGTGGCGAGCCGTATTTCTTGGTGGGGCGTGTACGCATAGCACACCGCTTGCGCCGCTTTCGCGCGCTCGTCAGAGATGAGGCCGAGCGCGTCCGGCGCAATCGCAAAGCCCCGCAGGTTGACGTACGGCAGCCCCGTTTCAAGCGCGCGTTCCTGTACGATATTTTCTTTCTCTTTCAATCCAATTTCCAATAACCGATCATTCAATAATTTCGAAGATTGGCCCGCATCGTCTTTTTGTTTGGAAAATACCGGGGGGTTCGTTTTAATCATGCGCGCTCAATTGAGGATGGGAAATAAAACGTGCGTGGATATCTTAAAGCATTCTACTATGCTTTCAATTTAAGAGGCGCGGCGCGGGAACAGTTGCGGCAGCAGGGCGATGACCCGCACCAATTTCGCAAACGGCGGGCTCTCCTTCAAACGGGTATACAGCAGAAGCCACACCGCTTGCTGGAACGTGGCGAGGAGTGCACCCACGCCCATAATACTAAGGAAAAACGCGATCACCGCAGCGCCCAGGGTTAGGCTCACTGCCAGCGGCACTCCGATGATGAAACTTAAAAGCGCGAGGGGGCCAAAAATTATAATAATGCCTACCACTGCCACCGATAACGCCACAATCGCCGCAAGCGTGGTGCCTAAGGTAAGGATGATCGCGGTCTCCACCACGACGAGCCAATGCGCGAGAAATAATTTCCATGCGCTGCGCAGCGCATCCAAGGGAGAAAGTGATTCAGTAAGTGAAGCAACGAGCGCGAGGCGGTACAAGAGGGAACAGAGGAGTCCTATGGGAATCAGGCACACAAAGCTCACGAGAAGAAATATCGTATACCACGCCGAAGATCCAAAGGCGAGATAGAGGAGGAAAGGAGGCAGACTGAAGATTGCCCATGCGAGGCTCGTGACAAGATGAAAGCCCATCGAGAGCGCGGTCGTGCGCCAAAAGCCGCGCCTGCCCGCGGTGATGCCTTCTTCTATGTGGCAATGCGCGCGGCGGCGTTCGCGCTCAATGCCCCATATGAGCGCTCCCTGCGATACCAGCGCAAACCATATGAGAAAACATACTAGCAACAAAAGGAACGCCGACACGATATAGAATCCGGAGGGCAGGCCTACCCATGGCGTAAACATGGGAAAGGAGAGATCAAATCCCCGCTCTCTCACGGATGACGCCCATACGCCCAGGGCGTTGAGGCGGTCAAAATTTCTTAACAGCACGTTTATCTCTCCGCCGCTGACCAAGAGCGCGCTAAAGAGTCCAAACAGCCACAGGTGTTTGGCATGCATGGTGAGCGACCACGCGCGCCTCAAGAGGGGACGATAGACGGAAGACATAGGATGAAATGATAAATGACAAAATCCAAATTTCAAATTTGACATTTGAACTTTGAACTTTGACATTCCCCGCAAGGGGGCTATGTTTTCGCCTTCGCCCGCGCGGGCCGAGGACCCATGATGGCGTCAAACGCCTCCCGCTCCAGCGTTTCTTTTTCAAGAAGCGTTGACGCAATCTCCTCCAGTTTGCTCCGTGATTTTCCGATCACTGCGTGGGCGGTAACGCTTGCCTGATGAATGAATTTTGAAACCTCTTTGTCAATCGCCTCCGCCACCTTTTCCGAGTAATCGCGCTGTTCGGTGATTTCGCGCCCCAAGAATATAAGCTCTTCGTGCTCGCCAAACGTCCGTGGGCCTAAAGCCTCGCTCATGCCATACTCCGTCACCATCTGGCGCGCGAGCTTGGTCGCGCGCTTCAAATCCGAGGTCGCGCCCGTGGTCACTTCGCCGAACACTTCCTTCTCCACCATGAACCCGGCAAGCAGCACCGCGAGCTCGTCTAAGAATTCCGAATATGACTTCAAATGCCGATCTTCCTCGGGAAGCTTGAGCGTATATCCTCCCGCCTGTCCGCGGGAAATAATCGAGACTTTATGCACCGGATCGGAATGGGGGAGCTGATGCGCCACCACGGCATGGCCCGCCTCATGGTAGGCGGTAATGTGCTTTTCCTCGTCGGAAAGAATATGGCTCTTGCGCTCGGGCCCGAGCATGACTTTTTCTATCGACTGGAACATCTCTTCCTGGGAAATTTTTTTCTTGTTTCTCCGCGCCGCGAGTATGGCCGCCTCATTGAACATATTGGCAATATCCGCGCCGGAAAATCCCGGCGTGCGCTCGGCAACTTTCCGCAAATTCACGTCTGCCGTGAGCGGCTTGCCTTTTGAATGGATATCAAGGATCTCATGGCGATCGCGGATATCCGGCAATTCAATCATGACTCTCCGGTCAAATCGCCCGGGGCGCAGCAGCGCAAAATCAAGCACATCGGGGCGGTTGGTGGCGGCAACCACCACGATGCCGGCGTTGGGCTCAAACCCGTCCATTTCCACGAGAATTTGATTCAGTGTCTGCTCCCGCTCGTCGTGGCTTCCGCCCAGTCCCGCGCCGCGTTGCCTGCCCACCGCATCCAGCTCGTCGATGAACACGATGCAGGGCGCGCTCTTCTTGGCGCGGCGGAAAAGGTCCCTCACACGGGACGCGCCCACCCCCACGAACATTTCTACGAATTCCGACCCTGAGATGTGGAAAAAGGGCACGCTTGCTTCTCCCGCGATCGCGCGCGCGAGCAAGGTCTTCCCCACGCCGGGCGGTCCGACGAGCAGCACTCCTTTGGGGATTTTGGCGCCAAGTTCGGTAAATTTCTTCGGCGTCCTTAAGAATTCAACGACCTCCTGCAGCTCCTGCTTCGCTTCTCTTGCGCCCGCGACGTCTTTAAACGTTACCTGTTGCCGCTTGTCGCCCGCTTGCATTTCCCGCGCGCGGGATTCGCCGAACGACATGGCCCGCTGGTTTGCCCCTTGCACTTGGCGCATCATGATCCAGATAAACAGGGAGATGAGGATGAACGGCAGCAGGAACGGCGCAATCGCGGATATCCAGAACGCGATGCCGCTGCGCTCCTGCACTTCCAAAGAAAGCCCTCTCATGAGCGCGGGATCAACGCCGTAGTTCTTGAGAAGCTCGCTCATCGATTCCACAGGTTCCTTTTTCGCCGTCACCGTCTCGCCGTTTGCAAGGTCTGCATTCACCGTATCGCCCTCCACGGTAATTTTTTTCACCTCGCCTTGCTCAATCTTTTTTACCAATTCTCCAATGCCCACCGTCTGCCGCTTCTCAAAAGGAGAAGTGAAGCTCGAAAGAACCCCTGCGATGATGAGGAATACCACGAGAAGGATGAGGAAATTTCTAATCAACTGGCGCATATCGGGTGAATATGAATAAAAATACCTATAGATTCACTATGATCTGCTTTATCCAAGATTCTCTATTCTATCTTCTTCATTCTAAGTATACGTCAGCGCTCGAGAGGAGACAATTATTTACGCCGCAGGCGCGGCATCGCCGCCCCCCGGCTCTGGCAAGGGCGCATCAGGCGCCGCGACTGGTTGCGCTGCCTGATCCTTGACCTCAAGCCGCAGAGAAAGGCCCAGACGATGGGACGCGGGGTCCACGTTGGTCACCCGAAATTCATATTCCTGCCCCACGGTTACCGCATTCAAGGGGTTCGCGACAGGCGTGGCAGAAAGTTCGGAGATATGCGCGAGCCCGTGGATGGAACGGTCAAGCTCCACAAACGCGCCGAAATGATTCACCTTCACCACTTTGCCCTTTATTCGGTCGCCCACGCGGAACCGCTCCGCCACCGTCTTCCACGGATCTTCCTCAAGGCGCTTCAGGGAGAGCGATACTCTGCCGCCTTCAATGCCGATGACCAGCGCGCGCACTTGCATGCCCACCGAGACCACGTCTTTCGGATGATCGACCCTGTGCCACGCAAGCTCTGAAATATGGATAAGGCCTTCCACCTTTTCTCCCCCCGTTTCCTGGGACGCATCCGCGGCAGGGGTTTCGGAACTTGGGCGAAGCGCAAATTCTACAAAAGCCCCGAAGTCTACCACGCTGGTTACCTTTCCTTCCACGGTCATGCCCCCTTTCAGGCCCTGCAGAGAAGAAATGCGCTCGGTGAGTGCGGCCGCCTTTTCCGATACAATGAGTTTCTCTTCCAAGGGCTTCACGTCAATTACTTTCACCTTGAACGACTGTCCCATATATGTGCGGAGCCGTTCCAGGATCTTTTGCTTGTTCCCGCCTTCCACGCGGGGATAGTGTTCAAAGGTAAGCTGCGAGACCGGCAAAAAACCGGTCACCCGCCCCAACGTCACGATCAATCCTCCTTTATTTGCATCCATCACCCGCACCTCGACCACCTCGCCGCTCTTGCGGAGGTCTTCCAAATGCCCCCATGCTTTGCGGTGCCCCGCAGAACGGAACGAGAGCTCCATCATGCCCAGCTCATTCTCCAGCTCAAGCACCGTGGCCTGCACCACGTCCCCGACCGTGAGATTGGAAAATTCCCCTGATTCGTCCGCGAGCTCCTTGCCGCGCACGACGCCGGTGGTAAGTCCGTCTATATCAAGGAGCACTTCCCCTTTTGACATGGAAATGACTTTCGCGTTCACGAGCTCATTCACTCTGGGGATCGCGGCGGCGTCTCCTGTGGCCAGGAGCGTCTCCATAACGGACGGTTTTTCTCCCGGCTTTGTTTCACTTTTTCTCAATTTTGCCATATTCTTCAATTCTTTCTCCGTATTAACCTCCTGTGACTCATAAAACAGGCGGGTTTGGGGGCGGGCGTATCACTAAAATAAGTGATTTTCTCGCTTCCCCAATAGATATAATGCCAACGCAGTATACCGTTAAACAGCTCATAAATCAACTGGCAAAACAAGAGCTCTTATGGTAAAATAGGGATAAGATGCGAAAGTGAACAAATGGAAAATAGCTAAACGATAATCATCAATTTCCAAAATTAGGATTTTGAATTTAGGATTTGTTTGGAAATTGTCCCGCTCCTTGATTATTTTTTTTAAGATGAGCGTGATCCCGCCTGATGGGATTTACCCCGTTACCAGAACGCTACGGTCGTAAAACCGTAGATGAATGGCAACCAACCCCGAAGGGGGATGCTGGTCAACGCCATGCGCGTAAGCCCATGGTAACGGGGTTTACCTACCAATATCCAAAAACGCTGACTATCACAGAGTCGAATACTACCGAACGCATTTACTTATTTATTTTACCACTGGGTATGCAAATTTCCTGGCTCGGCATTTCGGCAGTACGTATCACGACCCGCCCCGCAAACGAAGACGTCGTCGTGCTCTGCGACCCTTACGACCCCCATGAAGTGCAGGCCAAGCGGGGTAAAATGGTCGCGGACATTGTGACCGTGTCCGTGCCGGAACACCCGCTCCACAGCGCCACGCAGGAAATCCGGGGACGCCTTGAAAAGCCGCCCTTTATCATTGACACGCCCGGCGAGTGCGAAGTGAACGGCGTGATCATCTATGGCGTGCCTGCCGTCAATACGGTGTCGGCTCCGCACAAAAAAGTCACGCTCTACATGATAGAAACGGAAGGGCTCTCCCTGCTGCATCTGGGATTCTTGGGACAAAAAACGCTCACCGACGCCCAGCTTGAACGCTTTGAACACGTCGACGTGCTTTTCGTGCCCGTGGGAGACCCCGCCTCGCTTGAGATCCATGACGCAGTGGCAATTGTGAACCAGATAGAGCCGCGGATCGTGATCCCCGTGGCGTACCACACCGCGCATATCGGAGTTAAGCTCCTTGGCGCGGAAAAATTCATCAAAGAGTTGGGACTGGAAGCGGATGAGCCTGCGACAAAAATAAAGCTCGCCAAAAAAGACCTCCCGGCCGAAGAAACAAAACTCATGCTCCTTGAGCCGGAATAAACAGACAGAAAACCTTTCTTTAATTACCGTACAAAACTTTCTTTATGGCTCGCGCCCTCACTCAAAATAAAGCCGTCCACCCGCGTCCTTCGCGTCCTCCGCACACGCACCCTCGCCACGCGCCGCCTCCGCATGAAAAAAAGAAATCAATGGTGGCGCTCACGGTTACGGTATGCATGATAATCATCGTGGCAGGCTGGATCGCGCTGCTGCAGAGGACCATGGAAAAGGGCAGCGCCTCAGCGAATAAAGAAGCCGAGCGCGCTTCGCCCGCGCGCGCGCAAATCGTACAAATGCTCCAACAGCTCCAGCAGGATTTGCGCGCGCTCCCCTCACCTTCGGATATCATAAAAAACATCACCTCGCCGCAGCCCGCCTACCTCACCACGCTCGCGCAACGCATCGCCGCCACCGCCACCACCACTCCCACCTCCACCTCTCCCTTAACTCCCTCATCAACCACTACTAATGACATCTCACCCTAATTTTGTGTTCTCATTCATATTTTTTACCAAGCGAGGGATATGCTGATTTTTGAGGCGGTGAGGCGCATCAAGCTGTGAGATCGCGGCGCCGAAAAAATCGCGCATTCCCGAGCGTTTGAAAATCTTAAATAACATAATTAAACACAAAAAACCTAATATCCTCACATCCACCCGCCACAACATTTAACTCAACTATGAAACACACCCCCCCTCCCCCTCCTACCGTCGGCACGGTGTATCCGCGCCCGATCGTGGAAGAAATGCAGACTTCCTACCTTGATTACGCCATGTCCGTCATCGTTTCGCGAGCGCTGCCCGACGTGCGCGACGGGCTGAAGCCGGTACACCGCAAAATACTTTATGCAATGTGGGACATGGGGTTGACGGCAGGAGCCAAATTCAGGAAATCAGCCACGGTCGTCGGCGAAGTCTTAGGCAAATACCATCCGCACGGCGATGTCGCCGTCTATGACGCGCTCGTGCGCATGGCGCAGGATTTTGCCATGCGCTACCCGCTCATCCGCGGCCAGGGAAATTTCGGCTCCATGGACGGGGACACTGCCGCCGCCATGCGGTACACGGAGGTAAAGCTTGCGCCGATTGCGGAAGAGCTGCTCTTTGACCTTGAAAAAGATACGGTAAATTTCATCCCCAACTACGACGGCACCCAGAAAGAGCCCGCGGTGCTCCCGGGGAAACTCCCCAACCTGCTCCTCAATGGCACCGTGGGCATTGCCGTGGGCATGGCCACCAATATTCCCCCCCATAACCTCACGGAGCTCGCGCAGGCGATCGTTTATCTTATCGATCACCCCCAGGCGAGCGTCGCGGACCTCATGGAATTCGTCCACGGGCCCGATTTCCCGACCGGCGGCATCATCTACAACCGCAAAGCGATTACCGAAGCGTACGCGACGGGAAAAGGCGCCATCGTGATGCGGGGCAAAGCGGAAATCGTGGAAGGGAAATCGGGAGATTTTCACATCGTGATCACTGAAGTGCCTTATCAGGTGAACAAGGCGACGCTCATTGAAACCATCGCCAGTTTGGTAAAAGAGAAAAAAATGGAAGGGATCAGGGACCTGCGCGACGAATCGAACCGCGAAGGGGTCCGCGTGGTCATCGAGCTCAAGAAAGACGCGTTTCCCAAGAAGGTGCTCAACCAGCTCTTTGACGCCACCCAGCTCCAGGACACCTTCCATGTGAACCTGCTTGCGCTCGAAGACGGGCTCCAGCCCAAGGTGATGACGCTGAAGGGAATTCTCGAGGAGCACATCAAGCACCGCCAGGAAGTGATCAAACGCCGCAGCGCCTTCGAACTGCTCAAAGCGAAAGAGCGCGCCCACATCCTTGAAGGCCTGATTCTTGCCACCGCCAAGATCGACGCGATCATCAAGACCATCAAGCAGTCAAAAGACCGCGCGGAAGCGAAACAGAACCTTATTAAAAAATTCCGCCTTTCGGAGCGGCAGGCGGAGGCCATCCTCGAGATGAAGCTGTCGCAGCTTGCCAACCTGGAGCGCTTACGAATTGAAACAGAGCTCAAGGAAAAGAAGAAACTGATCACGGAGCTCACCGACCTCCTCGCCCATTCGAAAAAAATGCTGCAGGTGGTAAAACAAGAGCTCGCACAGGTCGCGGAAAAATACGGGGACGAACGCAGGACGCAGGTCGTCGCGCGCCCCGTAGACGCCTTTACCACGGAAGACCTGATCCCTGACGAATCGACGGTCATCGTCGTGACGCGTGACGGCTACCTCAAGCGCCTCCCCCCTGAATCCTTTCGCACCCAAGGCAGGGGCGGCAAAGGAGTCATCGGGCTGGTCACGAAAGAGGAAGACGCGGTGGAGCACCTCTTTGCCACCACTACGCACGCCAACATCCTCTTCTTCACCTCGCGCGGCAGGGTATTCCAATTGAAAGCCTACGACGTGCCGCAAACCTCGCGCACCGCCAAGGGGCAGGCAGTGCAGAATTTCCTGGAGCTCGCGCCGGGAGAGCGGGTCACGAGCGTGCTGCCGGTCACTGACCTCAAAAACAAATCTTTCCTCGTGATGGCGGCGAAGAGCGGCACCATTAAGAAAACGAAACTGCAGGACTTCGAGAGCGTGCGCCGTTCCGGCCTCATCGCGATAAAGCTCAAGGCAGGCGACCAGCTGGAATGGGTGAAGCCTTCCTCGGGCAAAGACGAGCTCATTCTCGCCACGCGCGCGGGACAGACCATTCGTTTCCCGGAATCGCAGGTCCGCCCCATGGGGAGGAACGCGTCAGGGGTCCGCGGCATACGCTTAAAAGGGAAAGACGAGATCGTGGGCATGGACGTGATTACGAAAGAAACCGCGGCGCGCGGCAGCTTCCTCGCCATCTTGAGCAACGGCTTCGGGAAGATTACCCCTTTGAAAGATTACCGCGCCCAGCGCAGGGGAGGCTCCGGGGTCAAGACCGCCAAAGTGAACGCTAAAACTGGCGAGATCGTCGCGGGGTTCATCTATGATCCGAAAAATGCGTCTGAAGACGCGGCGAATGACGTCATCATGATTTCGCAAAAAGGGCAGGTGATCAGGCTCCCGCTGAAATCAGTGCCCTCCCTCGGGCGCGCCACCCAAGGGGTGAGGCTCATGCGTTTCCGGGACGCGAACGACAAGGTAGCGACAGTCACCTTCGTATAATCATCGTAGCGTGGCAGTTCATCTGCCACTTGCCATATCGCAGACAAGCCTGCCTGCGCAGACAGGCTGCGACGCTACAGAGAACTAATTCGCCAAATAATAACTAAATGACCCTTGCCAAAATTCATAAAATCATCTACTCTAACTCCGCTTATTTAACACTCAATAATAATACACGCACTACTCTTATGGGACTGCCTTCAAAACGACGCACCAAGCAATCCAAGCGCGACCGCGCTTCTCATTTCGCGCTTACCCCCAAACAGTTCATCGATTGCCCCAAATGCAAACACCCGACGCTCCCGCACCGCGCATGCGCATTTTGCGGAACGTACAGGGGGCGGCAGATAATAAAAACAAAAGAGCCCCGCAAATCCAAATGACAAAATCCAAATATCAAATAAATGACCAATGACCAATGACC
>MGER01000011.1:0-1608 GCA_001791465.1 Candidatus Uhrbacteria bacterium RIFCSPLOWO2_02_FULL_49_11
GCCAATTCTATTCTGAATCTTGATGGTAAGCGCAGTCACTTCCTTATGGATATGCTCTGGCGTGATAACTTGTAAAAACCGCATAATGCCATCCTCATCCACCACCATATAGAAAGTAAGCACGAGGATGATAAAGAAAGAAACCACTCCGCCAAATATGGAAGAGATCGTGGTGAAAACGCCCGCGGTGACCGTGGTAAGCGCCTTCTCAAGCGAACCCATCGCCTGCTGTACGCTCTCGGGGGTGGCTACGCCGTTCGAGGCGTCGCGCAGGTAGCTGACGCCCATGGAAAGCTTGTCATAATAGTAGGGGAAATTATCCGCCAACTGGCGCACTTCATTAACCAAGGGGGGTATGAGGAGCGTCAGCGTGATGCCGAGGACGCCGAGTATTACGACGTAGACGATAAGGATGCCGAGCGAGCGGGGTATCTGCCGTTTCGCGAAGGAATCCACGAACGGATCAATCGCGGCAGAAAATACCAGCGCCACAAATAAAAGCGCGATAATGTCGCGCATTATGAAGAAAAAACCCACTACCGCGAGCACTCCGAGCACGCGGAATATTGAACGATAGGGAATCACCGTGGCTTCCATATACCAATAGTATACCACAGATAAATGAAAAACCAAGCTCCCCTTTGTGGGTTCATTTCCGTTTCAAAATTTTCTCAAACGGCCTGGTATTCTTAAACGGTCCAATGAGCGCGAGGGCATAGCGGCGGTGATCAAGCATCTGTACTGCCGCGCGCCTGACATCGCCCATGGTCACCTTTAAATAGCGCTTCAGTTTCTCTTGGGGAGTCTTGAGTTCTTGCAGGAACAAATATTGCTTCCCGTACCACTCGGCAATTGATGCAGAATCCTCCAAATCCAGCGTCACCTTGCCGCGGATGTATTCCTTTGCCCGCGTGAGCTCCTCCTTCGTCACTCCTTTGCGCCGCGCTTTTTTTAATTCATCAATAATAGTGCTCAATGCAAGCTCAACCCGCGCTATATCGACTCCCGCAAATACACCGAAATTCCCAGTATCCTCATACGCGTTTAATCCCGCGCGGATGTAGTAACATAAGCCCTTACGCTCCCGCACGGATATGAAAAGCCGCGATGACATGGTGCCGCCAAGGATGATGGAGAGAAGCGCGGCAGCTTCAGCATCAGGATGCCCCAAGGGATAGCCCATGGTGCCAAATCCAAGATGCACTTGTTTCGTATCTTTATTTTTTATATACACGCCCTCGCGGATTGTCCCCGGCGCTTTTTGGTAGCCGTGCGCGGCGCCGTGCTCCCCTCGTCTGCCAAAATGCTTGCTCACTAACAATGCGACAGAAGGCGAATAATTCCCCGCGACGACCACCAATATACGGTCGGGATGATACTGCGCGCGCAGATATTTCAACACTTTTGCCCGCGGCACAGACTGCATGACGGGAATCGTGCCGGCAATATTCCACCCCAAAGGATGTGCGCCGTACAAACTCCCCTCAAACACGTCGCCCAGGCTCATCAAAGGATTATCCTCATACATTTTGATTTCCTCGATGATCACTCCCCGCTCGCGGTTCAACTCGCTCATCTTGAAAAGGGAATGGTGGAGCATGTCTGAAA
>MGER01000011.1:1656-13142 GCA_001791465.1 Candidatus Uhrbacteria bacterium RIFCSPLOWO2_02_FULL_49_11
AGCCGGTGTGGTCCTTGGACGTGAACGCGTTGAATTCAGCGCCGACGCTGTCCAATTCTTTCGACAATGCAAGGCTCGAAGGCCTGCGACGAGTCCCTTTGAACATCATGTGTTCGATAAAATGCGACACGCCGGTCACATCCTTGGTCTCATACCGCGACCCCACTTTCACCAGCACCAACACCGTCACGGCCTCGGTTTCCCGCAGGGGACAAAAAAGCACGGACGTGCCATTGGGAAGGATTGATTTATGAACCATATTTTTCTCAATAGGTCATCCCGAACTTGATTCGGGATCCAGAAATAAAAATAAACAAACCAACAAACGAATAAACTTATGACCTCAATCTCTCTTCCACATGCCCTCTCACCTCCTCAATCTTCACCCTCTCCTGCTTCATGGTATCCCTATCCCTCACCGTCACATCGCCCTTCTCTAAAGAATCAAAATCTACCGTAATGCAGAACGGGGTGCCAATTTCGTCCTGCGCCCAGTAGCGCTTACCAATATTGCCGCGATCGTCCCATGCCGTCATGAAGCGCGGCCGCAAAGTATCATAAATCGAACGCGCGAGTTCGACTAACTTTGGTTTATTTGCCAGTAGAGGAAAAACTGCGACTTTGTAAGGAGCGAGCCGAGGGTGCAATTTTAAATATACCCTTTTTTCTTTACCTTCACCAACTTCCCGATACGACTCCAGTAATGTCATCAGCACTAATCTGGTTAACCCGAAAGTGGGTTCAATAACGTGAGGAATGAACACATTCGGTATCTTACCCTCACTTCCTTCTATGTCCGCATAGCGCAAATCTACTCCGCTTTTTTCCGAGTGGTTCTTAAGATCGTAATCGGAACGATACGCTAGTCCGAACATTTCTTTCCACCCGAATGGTGTCTGATATTCGATATCCACCGTGCGCGAAGAGTAATGCGAGAGCTCTTCCTTTGTATGTTCGCGCACCCGTGTGTGAGCCATATCAAAACACATCTCCTGAAGCCATTCCTTCTGTTCCTTTAGCCAATAATCAAACCACTGCTCCCATTCTGATTTCAGACAGAAATATTCAAACTCCATCAAGTCAAATTCCAAGGTGCGATAGATGAAATTCCCCGGTGTGATTTCGTTTCGAAACGCTTTACCTATTGACGCAATCCCAAACGGCAATTTTACCCGCGTTGTATTTCTTACATTATTGAAATTTATGAACATCGCCTGCGCGATCTCGCCGCGCAAGTACACCGTACTTTTATCACCCTCGATAGAACCAATGGAAGTTTGAAAGAGTAAGCTAAATTTCCGGGCGTTAGTGAACTTATCCCTTGCCCCGCACTGCGGGCAAGCTATGTTTTTTTCTTGAATAATTGCATTCAACTCTTCTACCGCCTTCCCTTCAACTTTTATATCCGGTAAGGCATTCTCGATCAGATGATCGGCGCGATGGCGCGCCTTGCACTGTCTGCAATCCGCCATCGCATCGCTAAAACTCGCCACATGCCCGGACGCTTTCCAGACCTCCGGGTTCATGATGATTGCGGCGTCAAGCCCAACCATATCGTCCCGCGATTGAACAAACCGCCGCCACCACCAATCCCGCAAATTATTCTTCAATTCCACTCCCAGAGGCCCGTAATCCCACGAATTAGCAAGCCCTCCGTAGATCTCGCTCCCGGGAAACACAAAACCCCGACGCTTTGCCAGGGATACGATTTTGTCCATCAAAGAAGGTACATCTCTCATACTGACGCTGATTTCAGTTTTTCCATTATCTTCTTCAATTGTGGCAAATCCTCTTGTATGGTCTCCCACACCACTTCAACTACGATACCAAAATACGCATGCACAATATTATTTCTCATTCCCACAATGTCTCCCCATGGTATGTCTTGATATCGTTCCTTAAACTCAGTAGGAATATGCGACGCGGCCTCTCCGATAACCATAAGATTGAGCATAACCGCTTCAATGGTTTGGTCCGCCTTCCTGAACTTTTCATAAGTAAGTCCTCTCGTATAATCCTCAATCTTTTCTATGGCTCCTCTTATATCCTCAAGATAGAGATTTATATTTCTTTTAGACATAAATTACCTCGCGCAATATATCTTCCCTGATGGCCTGCTTGAGCCCTGGTTTGTGCACTAAATCAACCTTTCTCGGTAACTTTCCGTTGAGGAAATTCTCAAGGTGTGCAAACTCAAAGAGCGAGGGCGTTTCGGAAAAATCAACGAGCACGTCAATATCGCTCTGATCTCTATTATCTCCCCGCGCAAACGACCCAAACACACCAAGCTCTTTCACATGGTAAGCGTCCTTAAGATAAGGTTTCTGTGCCCGCAACACATCTAAGCTTTTTTGTAACTCCTTTGTCATATATTCATCTTAATAGAAATCAATACTTATTTCAACCTCGCTATAGACTAAATCCTTTCAACGTATGGTATGCGCCAGCGTCGTCAGTTTGCGCATGAGGACCCCGCAGAATCACTCGCTTCGCTCGTGCTCTACGGGGCAGGCTGTCCACTCACATTCTCCCTAGCGAGGGTTGACAGTGACGGAATCCTCCGCAGGCTACGCTGGCATGGTCCCCGCACAGGCGGGGCAGCGGAGCCGAGGCGGAGCGCAGGCTGGCGCGCTGGCGGACCATAGGTCTAAAAGTGCATCTCTCTACACCTGCAGAGATCCGCGTATCCTCCAACTGGCGGAATCTGCTTGTATCTGCTTCTACAATTTCTGCTTCTCCCAAAGCTGATAAAATATTCCTTTCTTGCGAAGGAGCGCGGCAAACGTGCCTTCCTCGGTAATGCTCCCTTTCTCCAGCACCACGATGCGGTCCATTTCCTTGATCGTGGACAAACGGTGCGCGATGACGACCGTCGTAACATGCTGGAAAAATTGATGCAGGGATTAAAATATCCTGTTAACAAAAACAATAATGTTCATTTTGGTCTTTTATGTAAATTTTTAGCCAGAACTAAATCGCTGCTGGAATTAGCAACCAGGGTTTTTTTGTCTATCCTTAAAAGTTTAATATATTCTTTTATTTGCTCCCTTAATCTTTTTATCTCTTTTTCTTTTTCTCCCCTGGCTTCAATTTCTATAAAATTGCCCAATCCTTGAATTTTATCAAGATGAAACCTGGTATTGCCCAAAATATATATCTCTCTTTCTTTTCTGACTATCGCTTTTATCCCCAATGACTTAATTAAACTTGGTATAATATTAGAATTTCTGTCAATTATTGAAACCAAAAAATCGCTTCTTTTAGGCATTTTTATGTCTTCTCTCCGATACTGGATCAAAATATCCTTTATGTCGCCGATCCTCGCTTTCAGGCGGCCGTATTTGACATTAAAATAAATATCCCGCATTTTGAATTTGCCGATCTTTTTCGCTTTTTTCCCCGCCAATATTTTTTTAATAAAAATATGATTCCTGCATTTCGCTTTGATTTCAATATCAATGCCGCTTTTTTGAAGCTTAATATCCATAAATTAATTAATCAAGTTGATTGTATCCTTAGAGTTCATAACATAGCCGAAATTTTCAGAAAAATTTTTCAGGGCAAACCGGTGAAGAGTTTGATTTCTTGAAACGACGGCGTCTTTTAAAATAACAACATTGTATCCTCTGCAAACTGCCGCTCTGGCGGTTGTGTCAACGCAAACCGAGGTAGAAATTCCGGAAATTATCAAATTTTTAATGCCGTTTTTCTTAAGATAATAATCTAATTCCGTCTTATAAAATCCATCATGCGTTTTTTTTAAAATAATTTTTCCGGCTATTGCTTTACCAAAATATGGTTTAATGCCTTGAGTATTTTTTAGACAATAGCCGCATTTAATTCCTTTAATTTTATAATTGTTATAGTTTGAAATTACAAAAAAAATTAAAATTTTTTTATTTTGAAACTTTTTGATTATTTTTTCAATTTTTTGCGCAATTCGGCAATTTTGTTTGACAGGATAACCCAATCTGCAATAATTTGAATTCTTTTGGCAAAAATCATTTTGAAGGTCAATTATTAAAAAGGCGGTTTTTTTTATTTTAAACTTTAAATTGTTGGCCATATCTAATGTTCCGGTCGGATTATATAAAATCAGGTTCAAAAAATAAACAAGAATCAAAATCACTTATGTTCCTTATCAAAAAAAGATATTCAAACATTATATAGATCAACAGGAAACTGCTTCGTTGAATAGTGTAGCGATGGAAAGTCTGCCATGAATCGGTAAAAGTTGTTGAGTTAAGGTTACGATGCCAGTTAGGTGAGGAGGTAAAGTAGTTGTACCCACACCCAATTCCCCCTAAACCATAAACATTTGGTCCCTCTCCGGTATCTGCACCTTCCATTCTTTATGTTTTTCTTCCAGCAGGGTCTTTAATCCCATTGCTTGGGCATGTTCGCCGTGAACGAGGAAAATATTTTTCAGCCCCCTCACATGCTCGGCATAATCCAGAAGCTCATCGCGGTCCGCGTGGGCAGAGAGCTCATTCAGCTTCTCGATTCGCGCGCGCACGTCATAAAATCCGTCGTAAATCCTCACCCTCCGCTCGCCTTCCACGAGTCTTCGCCCCAGAGTATCTACCGCCTGGAAACCGGTAATCAGCACGGTATTGCGCGGATCGCTGATCGCACGGGCAAGATGGTGCTGTATCCTGCCATGCTCGCACATGCCGGATCCTGCAATCACGAGGAAGGACCCAAGCATGTCATTCAGCCGTTTGGATTCCTCAACGGTTTTCACCAAGGTGAGGTTGCGGAAGACCAGCGGCTCATCGCCCCGCGCGCCAAATTCTGCCCACGTCTCATTATCAAAATCATCAGTGTGATTTTTATACACCTCGGTAATGCGGTCAGCTAGAGGGCTGTCCACAAAGACAGGAATGCGGGGAATTTCCTTTTCATCCGTCAATCGGTGCAAGAGATACAGCAGCTCCTGCGTGCGGCCAAGTGCAAAGGCGGGCACGATGAGTTTTCCCTGCCGAGACAAAGTATCAAGGATGACTGTTTTCAGCCTTTCCTTAGCCCGCGCAAAATCCGCATGTACGCGATCCCCATACGTGCTTTCCGAAAGAAGCACGTCCGCAGATTCATGGACATATTCCGGATCGGGAATGAGCGGCGCGCCCCGGCGCCCAAGGTCTCCGGTATACACCAGACATTCGGTACGGTTGCTCTCCATACGCCCTTCCAATACCGTCACGGCAGAACCAAGGATATGGCCCGCATCATAAAACTTCAATTGTACGGGCGAACGGCCGTTCGCCCCTACCTGTACATCAAACCACTCCCCGGTATTCCTCGCATACGGCACCTCCACAAATCGCGTCAACGTCTGTTCGATATCGTCAAATGTATACAACGGCTCCGCAAGGGAGGCGCCCTGGGATCTCTGCCGCCGCAGATGTTCCGCATCCTGCGTCTGCACGTGCGCCGCGTCTTTCATAATCCATTCAGCCACATCGCGCGTGCCCGCAGTCGCATACACATTCCCTTTGAATCCCCCTTTCACCATCATGGGCAACATACCGCAATGGTCAAGGTGCGCGTGCGACAATACTACTGCATCAACGGATACGGGATCAAACGGCAGCTTCATATTGAGCTCCCTCGCCTCCCTGCGGTGCCCCTGGAAAAACCCGCAATCAAGCAAAATCCTCTTTCCCGCCATTTCCACCAGGTGCTTGGATCCTGTCACGCCCCCCGCTCCGCCGTAAAAAGTTATTTTCATAACCCCTTCTCTTAGAAATTATTTATTACGCCTGCGCATCCACCAACGCTTCACGAATGGCAGGGAACGCGTGGAGAGATAATAGCCGAGGGTGGGGACAAATGCATTGAGCCATGGATAGGACAAATGCACCGACTGCATGAAAATACCCGCGATGATGTATGTGGCGGCTGAGAGGGAAAGCGTGCGCATCACGCTGGTTTCCCACGCTTTTTCAGCCTCCACCCGCCGATTGCGCTCCTCAATCACGGCAATTCTCTTTTCTAAATTCTCAATAGAATCCATATATATTTCTGTACAGTACCTTATGCTATAGAGGTGGCGCTTTTTCGACATGCGGACTACCGCCGTACTCGAGGATCACCACGTCGCGCCGCGCCAATTGCCCAGAGAGCAAAAATTGCGCTATTGGGTCTTCCACCCGCTCTTGGATGAGGCGCCGCAATGGCCGCGCGCCATACGCAGGATCAAACCCTTCGCGCGCAAGATCCATCACGGCCACGTCTTCTACTTTAAGCCCAATTCCTTTCTCGTTCAAATCGCGCTCAATGCGAGAAAGCATAAGGCGCGCAATCGCCTGGACATCAGTGACTGAGAGCGGCTTGAATACCACCACGCCGTCGAACCGGTTCAGAAGCTCTGGCCTGAATCTCTTTGGCAGCTCATTTTGGATAAGTTCGATCTTGATCTTCTCAATCGCGTCACCTGCGCGCAACATGGAAAGGATGATTTCCGCGCCCGCATTCGAAGTGCCGATGATAATGGTATTGGTGAAATTAACCGTCCTGCCATGCGCGTCCGTCAGCCGCCCGTCCTCAAGCACTTGCAGGAAAAGGTTAAGAACGTCGCCCGACGCTTTTTCAAATTCATCCAGCACCACCAATGAAAACGGCTGTTTGCGGACCGCTTCTGTAAGATAGCCAAACGCGCCTGCTGCCACGCTTCCCAGTAACTTATCCAGCGCATCAGCCCCTTGGTATTCCGACATATCGAGCCGCACCATGGCGCGCTCGTCCCCGTAATACACTTCGGCAACCGCGCGCGCCACTTCCGTCTTCCCCACCCCGGTGGGCCCCAGGAAAAGAAATGATGCAATTGGGCGTTTCCGGTCTCGGAGCTCTGTCCTCCCGCGGCGTATCGCATTTGCCACGAGAGTCACCGCTTCCTCTTGGTCGATGATGCGCTCATGCAGACGCGCCTCAAGCGCCAAGAGGAGCGAACCTTCATGTTCGGAAATGGTGGTGAGCGGCACATGGGTTTTTTCCGAAACCACCGCGGCAACGTCCTCCGGATGCACCACTGACCACTCTTTGCGCTCTTCGCGCACCGCCTCCCCTGACTCTTCCATGAGGTGGATTGCCTTATCAGGCATATGGCCTTCAATGAGATACCGCAGCGACAGGTCTACAATCTTTTCAAGCGCAGGGTAGGAAAAATAAATTTTCAGCCTCCCTTCAATAGAGGGCGCTTTTGATTCAAGCACCCGGATGGTTTGCTCGCGGTCCGTTTCGCCTATATCCACCCTTGAGAGCAGCCGCCCCAAGGGCGACGTTTCAATAAAGGTGCGCGCTTCCTGCGGAGTCGTGGTCGCAATGACGAATAGCTGTTTGTGCTCTAATAGTTCCGCGATAATCCCCGCGATGTCAAACGCCGCGCCTCCTGCGGAACGCGTCCCCACAAGGGTATGCACATTCTCGATCACGAGGATAACATTGCCTGCTTTCCGTATTTCCCGCGTCATCTTAAGGAGCGCTTCCTCCATGCCGCCCAATGTCCCTCCCCCTGCCACGAGCGCAGGCACGGAAAGTTCCACTAAGCGCTTATCCGCCAAAATACGCGGCACTTCCTCTGACGCCATCGCGTCAGCAATGTGTCCGACAACCGATGATTTCCCCGCGCCTTCCTCGCCCACCAAGAGCGCCCCCTGTTCGCCAGCAGATAAGACACGAAAAAGCTCGCTCACTTCGCGTTCACGCCCCACCGCTACGGGTAAGGCTCCCGCGCGCGCATACATAGTGAGGTCGCGCGAACACCTATCAAGCAAAGGGGTCGCCACCGACGTATAGGTGCGGTTCATCGCCCCTTTGGGTTTATAGGCTGCCCGCCGCGCAAAATGACGAGCGCGTCTCACAAGCTCCCGATGGAGCTCTATCCACTCCGCGACGTGCACGATAGCGCGTTCAGTAATTTCAAGATCAGTAAATACTGCATAAGGGTCGGCGCAGGCGGGAGCGGCGAGCGCAATGAAGAGATCAGTCGGTTTCACGCGCGCATGCCTCCGCAGATATGCGCCCTTGAATGCATTCAGCAGCATCACGTAGCATTCTTGGGAAACACGGGGCGCGCCCGTCCCAAACGCTTTCCGCGCGAGAAGGTGTTTCACCTTTTCCGCAAAAAGCGTCCCATCAATGGAGAGCCGCGACAACATCAGGCCAATGCTTGGGTCGCTCACCGCGCTGGCGAGGATATGAATAGACGAGAACTCCTGGGCGTTCAAACGTTTCGCAAATTCGTAGGAATGCTCAATAATGCGCTGCGCCGCTTCCGTGAAAAACGGCGCAATGTCCTGCGCATATCTCCCGCGCGCAAACCAATTTCCCTTCATGGCTGATTTCGCAATTTGTTTTCTCAAATCAGCCCCCTTCTGCTGTTCACTGATGAAGCGGTACATAAGATACGACGCGGCAAGCACGCCGATCCACACCATGACTGCCGCCACATCGCTGCCATAGAATAGATGCCTTGCCACCGCCGCATAGTCATCTTGGGCACGCACGATCAGATATCCTAACGATATCACCGCACACGCGACCACGAGGAACATCGCGCTCCCGATCCCGAGCCGCACCGCCCTGCCTACTTCATCCGCCATAATGCGCAGGGAGGAAACCGGCCGTGCCCAGCAGAACACCTTCCCCTCATATTCCCATACCGCGCCGGTTCCGAAACACAATGCGCAGCGTGACGGCTCCTTGCCGCGATGCGCGCAGGGGTGGGGATTTAGACTGTCATTTTGTTGAGGTTGCGTAGACACAGACAGCTCTCACGTTATGAGGTGCGATAAAACGAGATGAGGAAATATGCGGCGCCGAGCGGGAGTGCGATATAGAGCGCGAGCGCGACCATATAGAGCACAAGCCACAAAAAAAACTGCACGAAGCGGAATGTTAAAATAATAATGCGCGCGACAAAACTAATAGCGCGCCCCGCAAGGGAGTAATCCGCGTACATGGGCGTGAACATGCTTTTGAGCCACGGCCCCAACCCAAAGTCAAACCATTCATTGGCAATGCCTCTCCCCACCCACTTAAGGACTGTCCATAATCCAAGAGTGCACCACCACGTCGGCCAGGTAAAAATGTCCAGCAGGACATCAACCACGACCAGCCTCACAACATGGATTGCGAGCGATGTGCGCATAATTATTGTTTCAGCGACATAAGAAATTGCTCTGGAAGAAGAAGAGAGGAGATGCCAATGCTGTCTGAAAATATATGGCCTATGCGCTCATGCAGGGCTTTTTGCATAGGGATAAGCAGTTGACCTGCCTCGATAAGCGTAGCGGCACGTGATGATTGATGGAGTAATTCTTCCCCCTGCTTTCCATTATACGCCACCTCCCGCTCCACGCGATAGCCAAGACAGTCCAGGAGGCGCGCCGCGAACGCGAGGCGCAGAGAAGGGAAAATTTTTTCCGCTATAGAAACATTATTAAACGTGCGCAAATATTCAAGGCAGAGATGGAAGATTCGCTCATCCGCGACTCCTGGTTTCAGAGCGCCCTGCAAAACCGCCAAACCCCACGCCGCGTAGCCTTGCCTTCTGCAATCGTGCCAAAGATGAGAAAAAGTCTCATCCGCCTCGACGCCAATAATGCGATCGGCAAACCTGCTCACCAAGGTAAGGGAAAGAAGCCGGTAAGGGGTAAGCTTCGGTCCCAGTTTCGAGCGCATCCGCGCGGCGCCGACCGCATGCGCGGTCACCTGCCCCTTCTCTTTAGTGAGCAAAAGAAAAGATCTCCCCCACTCTCGGTAAGGCGCGCTCGAGAGGATAATCGCGGGAGTGGTGTAGTACATAACACTATAACGAAATAATATGAAAATATCTGCGTAGATCCACACGACAACCTTTCTGCATTATCATGTTCCATACTCTCATGGTAACAATTGTTAACTCACACGTAAACAGTCAACAATTCAAAATCAAATTCAAAACAGCCCCAAGTAAAGGCTATCATCGTCGAATAAACGTGTATCACACTAAGTCAAGGAGCGCCCGACTCTTCCCAAGATCAACTGACTAAAAATCAATACCGCTTCCTGTCCCCCCTCTTCTCTCGCCAACGAACCAAACACCGCCGCTTTCGTCACCCCCTAACACTTTTATACAGGTACGATCCTCTTTTTTACCGTTTGCATGGTCTCAGATGACTGAAAGAGGATCATCTCTTCACGAATGATATAACGTGTTTCACATCTCGCTCACCTTTCTCCTCACGGTACCGGGATCAATATCTGACGATCGTCAATAATTGATCCCTCACCTGCCGGTCAAACACCAAGCAAGTTGCCAAACTTATGCTCCATAATATCCATACCATCAAATGAATCAACGATCACATACCGCACATATTTTCCGACTCCGTAATACTCGACAATCGCATTGATCTCACTCCGACACTCAAAAGGATGCACCCAGACGCTTAAGTTCAAATATTGAAATCCTATATGTTCCAATTTCCCCCGTAATGAGTTGCGCGCCCGCCGATACTGTTCGGGGATGTCGAACACGACCATACGCCACTTCCCATCCCACTTGACAGGCTTCGGGATTAAAATTTCCTCGATCATCTTTTTTTCAAGCTGATCTCTCCCCTCTTTCGTAAGCTCAAATTTCCAGGCGCTTTTCTCTCCCAACGATCGAATACAGCCTCTTTTCTCAAGCCGTCGTAAGGCGGTACGCACCTGGCGACGGGGATATTCGCCAAAACTTCTTCTCCCCCTCAACAACTGCACTACATTGGGCGCCATGAATGCTACCGTGAGCATTCCTACCGCTTCAAGTACTTTCCAAATAACGCTTATCACTTCTTGCTTTCTCTCTTTATTCATCTTCATATTAATATTATTCCCTTTCCTGTGCCCACTTCAGGGATCAACATCTGACGATCGTCAATGTATGATCCCTTTAAGGAGAAGCGCTCTCCTTTATCTCTATTTCCTTTGCTCTCAACTATTTTGTAGTATTCTGAGAATGGGAATGGATGGTCGTGAATCCCGCACTATAGCATTATGGGTGCGGCTTCTGGTTTAGCGCTTCGTGTGGAAATCGCTCATTCCTCCGCGGGCTTACCAGGGGCTTCCTGTGGTGCGGGGCGAACATTCACGTTGTGGTGAAAAATTATCTGTTCGTCATGCGTCTCTCCTTTATTCACACACAGATAGCCCATCTCGCACTAATCGTACCATTTTCCAATTTAGGGATCAATATTCGACGATCGTCAATTCTTGATCCCTTATAAAAGTAAAATCCCATATCCTACTACCGAGGTAAAAATGATCTACTCCCCCCACAGTATAAATAATAATAAAACAGCCCCTGTTAAAGAGGCTGCGGTCTTCAATTAGCGGGAAGTGAAGAATGAGCGCATCAATATAATAAGCCAAAATGTATTTGCTTCCCTCGCTGTTAGAAACCAAACTCTATGTCCTCTCCCCCCAATGTGACCTGTGCATGTCGCGTGGACGCCACTTCT
>MGER01000012.1:0-696 GCA_001791465.1 Candidatus Uhrbacteria bacterium RIFCSPLOWO2_02_FULL_49_11
TAAAAGCTGTAAAGGAAGAATTAAAATCAAATGACTATGTTTTTTAAACAAATCATCAATAAAATAAAACTTTTACACAAGGATAAAGAGTCATATCCTGATTTGGTCTGGCTGGAAAAAGATCAAGAAAGCTTGCGCCAATTTATGATCAGAAATCCAGCCAATGTAAGAAAAGAAGAGCCAGCCAGTCTTAAAATAGTAGAAAAGGTCAATTTTACTAAATTAAACGCTCAAGAAGCGCGGCAATTCGCATTTTTGGGCTTAAAATTAAAACCTATGCCAATTATTATTCCTATTTTAATCGCCGCTATTTTAGCTGGTGGCGGAGTGACTGCAGTACAGGCACAAGACAGCTTGCCCGGCCAAGTTCTTTATCCTGTTAAGTTAGTCACTGAACAAGTGCAACTCGTTTTTTCTTCTGACGAGGGAGATGTTCAACTACACGCGAAATTTGCCTCAAAAAGAGCCGGGGAACTTGAAGAACTAATATCTCAAATACAAGAACAAGGGGTGGAAGCTGTAGAAATCAAAACAGCGCTGATTGAAGACACTGCTTCAAAATTAAAACAAGAAGTTGAACTTTCTGAAAAAGGTTTGGCTGCTTTAGCAGAAAAAGACAAAGATGTGACTGAATTGGCTTTAAAAGTTGAAGAAGCGACTAATAATCATTTAGAAGTTTTAGCTGGTTTAATAGCT
>MGER01000012.1:708-5294 GCA_001791465.1 Candidatus Uhrbacteria bacterium RIFCSPLOWO2_02_FULL_49_11
GAGACCCAGCCAGCCATTGAACAGGCCTATCGGGTGTCCCAGAACGGACAGGCCTCGGCCATGGGAGCCGTTATTCAAGCCGGAGAAAAAGGTTATTCAGAAACCGTTAAACCTTTGGTGGAAGAGAGAATAAACGTCAGATTGGAGGAAGCTAAAAGTAAAGTAGAACATTTTAACAAAGCTATTTTGCAAGGCTCTATAGTCAATGATCAGCAAGTGTCTAAACCACTTCCCGAAGAAAAACAACCCATTCCTTTGATGATTGAAGGAAAAATCAAACAAGTTGACCAATCAATACAGCAATCAGAGACTTCCTTGAAGCAGGGAGATTTAGTGGAAACATTGAAGGGGATACAGGAAATTAATGTGCAAATCAATGAGATAGAAACGAGCACTTCAATTGCGCCGTCGCCAGATGCAAATGAACAAAGTTACATCTACCCAACAGATATTGAGGAAGTCAAAACAGGCGGAATTTTAACTCTGGAGGGGGCCGCCAAAATCGCTCTTTCCAATCCGGAGTGCGTGCAGTACGGTTTGGATACCAAGAGCGGTTCTTATAATAAAAATTCAAACACTTGGTGGTTTAATTTGAAATACAAAACTGACGTGTGTGATTATGCGTGCGTGGTTTACGGTTTGGATCAAGATAAAAGATCCGAGGTTTATCCAATGTGTAGAGGGTTAGTGGCACCTGATAACGAGTATAACAACTGTGAGCAATCGACTGGTTATAGTGTAAAAGCTTATCAAGACGGCTGGAGAGAAGCATTCAAGAAAGAAAATAGTCTTTCTGAATCGCAATTTAATACTTATATCACGGTCACTGATGCCACGCTAGAACCCATAGGTGATACTTGTGAACTCACTGTAAGATATACAGTTAAAAAAGATTGGGTGTCGGTAAATCGTGCAGATAATATGGTGCTTGGTGTCCCGCCCGCCATTTCACCCAACAACCTTCCTTTTGAGAGCGATCCAACTAAACCTGGGCGCACAGGAGTATCAACTATAAATCTTCACGATTCCTTATCTTTTAAGAATAAAACCGAAGCTCTTAATTACTTCGTAAATGCATATAACTTGAGTGGCACTGATGCCGGAATTCAAAAAGAAAACTTCCAATATTTCTGGGATAAAGAAAGTGCGGAAAATTCTAATTATCCGTTTGCTGGCGAAGGAGGAGAAGCATATATAACCGTCGTTGGTACTATAAATGCAGCGCAGAATAAATGCTATCGTGGACAATTATCCCTGGTAAGTAAAGAGACGACCTATCAGGACACGCCATGCTTCATAAACTAAAAAATAAAGCTTCCGTTGGTCGCGGTAATTAACCGCCAAACAAAAACAAGGTCTTGTAAAATTGACTTTGTTTTTGTTTCACGGTTTATTTTTTGTAACTAAAATCCCCCAAATGTCCAAACACTTTCAGTCCAGCTTTGAGATAGAATTTAATGTCGGCAATGGAGCGGAAATTTCTCGAAACGGAAAAAACGGGCGAATCTCATCCATTCCCGGGAACGGATCGGAGTTGAACACGGCATCCGGGGAATGAAAACGTTCCGACGGATCGGCGAATTGGTAAAGATCAAATCAAATTCATATTTGCACACCCTGCTCCTTGCCTCGGCGGACCTTGCAAACTTCAAGATACTCGCGAGACAGGGACTAGGGTAGACGAACGGGAAAGGGCAGACCTTGCCTTTACAGAAAGGTGTGCTAATTGTGAGCCCAGGTCTATTGTACAAGACTTATGTTAACATGTTGCATAGATTTTATGGTATAATATTTAAGACTTTCTTTTGGGTAAAAAGCATCAATGAAGGAGAAAAATAACGAACCAGCCCGGTTTAAACGCGTGTTTAACGCCTGCCGCTACGCGGTGGTGATTTTAGCGTTTGTCGTCGCGGGCAACACACTGGCCTGGGCTTCAGGCGTCACCAATGCCGTATCGCGGATTTTTTATTGGCCGGAGGAGCGGGGTTCGGTGGCCGGCGAATCCACGGTCAGGATGGCCCAGACCAAAACGCATCCTTTTGTCATTGCCGATCAGGCCGATTTTGACGTCATAAAACAGCGGATCCAAAATAACGAGCAGCCCTGGCGCGCGCAATACGACAAGCTCATGGGGCTCGCCAATGGCATGGGCGACGCGCCGAGCGGCGGATATTGGACGAGTGCGGACTGCAGTGATTTTAACACGCGGAAGAACAAGGGCGACGGCGGCGGCCGGGCATTAGCGACGATTAATTTGGCTTGCGTCCTGTCTGGCGATGCGGAAATTTGTCGCAAGGCCAAAAGCCATGTCCTGGGCTGGGCCACGCAAACCAATTTGGATGTCATCTTATGCGGCAATGACCAAAACGCCATTCACTCGGTCAATTCAGTCATCCTTAATGAAGCGTTAGGCTATGACTGGCTTTACCCGGGATTAAGCGATAGTGAAAGGAGTCAGATTTCTAGCTGGTTATCGCAAGCCGGTGACCACTTGCGCACGGTGCACGGCCGCTCCAATCGCTGTCATAACAAAGAAGCGTGGGATGATGCGACGCTCACCATGGCGGGGATTGCCATAGGCGACAATGACATGGCGAACTACGCCCTCGGCATCGGTTCTTACGCCACCAGCCATCAAAGCATAAAAAATTTAATCGGCTGCGCGATTCACACAAACGGCAATGTCTGCGATTCGCATTACGGCTGCGCCGGCGCGTACGGCAGCAATCAAAATGACTATCAATATCATGGCATGCTTTTGTGGGAAGCAATAGTCTTGTCGTCTGCCGCCGGCGCGGAAAACGGTTATGAAAATTTTTTTCAGACGCAGTCAAGGCTCAACACCTCATTTGATTTTTATGCGGCATTGTTTCAAACCAATAATGCGGACAATCTCGACTATGCAGGTTTTGATTTTATCCAACCCGCACAAATAGGCGACTGGAGCTGGTTGTCTTTTACCGGTATTTATGAAATGGGTTATAAATATTTACCAAGCAATACTAATATTAAAAATACGCTTCAGGATCAGGATTTTAATTATTACGGCTCGCCGACTTGCAGTGATTGTCCGGCCGCGCCGGAGTACAATCGAGGAATTCCCAGATTTTGCAACCAGAGCAATTGTTCGCGCTGGTTGAAATACCCAAATCTGATTTTTGGCCAAGCAATGTCTAGCGCGCCGCCGCCAAACTGTTCGGCTTGCGGAGCTTGGCAAAACGCGGGAGCGTGCGGAACAGGTGGCTGCGGCGCCACGCAAAAACCACAAACCAGGAGCGGCTGTCCGACTGGCTGTCAGACCAGTAAATGTGAGGATGATACCAGTTGCGGCGGTGTGACGGTTTGCGGCGATAATATTTGCGACCCGGGAGAAATTAATAGTTGTCCGAATGACTGCACCGGCGGCGGACAGACGGAGATAATAAAAGTTGACACCGGCGCCAAAAATCCGGCCGTGGCCGTGGACTCAATCGGCAATCTGCATTTTGCCTATGACTGCCATACTTATGTTCATTCCAAAGGCATTGGCGCTCACAATGCCTGTTACCGCAAAGTGTACAGCGAGAACGGCGAGATAAAAATGACCGTGCCGCAGACCTTGCTTACTGAAGGATCGGTGGTATTGACCGCTGATCCGCGCATTGCCATGGACCAGGGCGACCGGGCGCACATTATTGCCAACTCAACCTACCTTGTTATTACGCCCACCGGCCAAACCTTAAAAAAAGAGCTGGTGGAGATTGATAACGCGCGTCTCGCCGTCAGCCGCACCAGCAATGAATCGTATCTGTTATACCGCGCCGGCCGTTACGGCGGAATTATGCTTAAAAAACTCATCATTGACGACACCGGCATTACCGAGGCCTGGACAAAAACAGTTAACTCGGCCTGTTCCAAACCACAAATGCCGGGCAATGTAGTAATTGACAAACGCGGGGCGGGCAATGTGACATGGCGCCAGTTCGGGGATGATGACCTGATCTGTCCGGGCCGCAATGTGCAATACGCGCAATTTAATGTGCAGAGCGGGGATATTTATAGCCAACGCGATATTGAAATCGGTTCCACCAGCGATTTTACTGATATGTTTTATGACGCGGCTAAAGATGAATTTCATTTTATTGTTACCAACCCTTATGGTCAGGGATTAAATTACAAAATAATGAGCGCGAGTGGAACTATGTCTCCGGTTTATGGTTTATATCTGCCGCCTAATCCAGTGGTGTTTCAAGCCAGCGAGCGCTTTGGCGAAGGCAATACGGTCGGGCCATATTTAAGCATGGATAAAAGTGGCAAATTATATATGTCTTTTACCGGCGCGAGCACACAGCTAATGCCCAATAGCAGTATTTATTATTACACGGCTTATTATACGATTTTAGACCGGGCGCAATTGCAAGCCGACGTTAACAACGCGCCGGCTTTGACCAGATTCACGCCAGACCATTGGAGTGACCAGGGCACGGCTGGCAGCAATCCGATCATCGGGCCGGCCTGGAATCAAGGCGTGTTTTTTGCCTATGAGGACGATATTGAAAATTCTTTGTTCGATATTTACTTGAAAGCAGCCGGCGGAGCGGTGATTG
>MGER01000012.1:5306-6457 GCA_001791465.1 Candidatus Uhrbacteria bacterium RIFCSPLOWO2_02_FULL_49_11
CACTTCCGCCCGGGCTGTGCGATCCCAATCTCGATTGCGATTCCGTTTCCCGCGTGGACGTCTTCGACCTCGCCCTGCTTATGTATTACTGGGACGGCAATGACGTGACCGTGACGCCCAACATCGCCTGCGACAACGGGTTGACAAGAAATGCGGACTTTAATGCCGACAAACGGGTGGACGCCGGCGACCTCGGGTGGGTTGCAACCTGCTGGGGATCGCCCATGCTCCCTTCCTGCGTGGATCACTGTCCGACGTCTTCCTTAACCAAAGGCGCCTCTTCTGCCAGTCCTTCCGCGCCATCGGTATACTAGCCTTCTTATACGTGTGCACATGAAAATAACCCTTCTGCTTATACTCATAGGTTCCGCGGTGGCAGGTTCCTTCACCGTGGCGCAGACCGTGCGCGCCGTCGATACGGCGCCTCCTGACACGATAAAGGATTTGGCGGTTGCCACGAGCACGGATTCCACGTTGACGCTCACCTGGACCGCGCCGGGCGACGACGGCATGTCCGGCATCGCATCGCAGTATGATCTGCGCATGGACACGAAGGCGATTGCCGCGGAGGATGCGCTCCTTGCCCCCATCGTGGGAGGAGAACCGGACCCCTTACCCGGCGGGACGGCGCAAACCATGGTGATCAAGGATTTGAGCCCCGGCGCAAAGTATTGGTTCGTGATTCGCGCCCAAGACCGATTGGCGAACGTGTCTAAATTTTCAGACGCCGCGGAAGGCATGACCCTATTTGATACCACCCCGCCCGCGATAAGCAAAATCAAGGTGGCGGATATTGGGCTGTCTTCCGCGCGCATTACGTGGATGACGGACGAGCCCGCGACCTCGGAAATGCGGTACGGCACTACCAGCGCGTATGGGCTCAACCTGGCAACAGATACGAAAGAAAAGGAACACGCGTTCACGCTTGTAAATCTTGAACCTGAAACGCTTTATTACTATATACTCGGTTCGACAGACAATTATGGCAACAAAGCGGAGACCGTCAACATGACGTTTGAGACCGCAGCCACGTCCACCGCACCGAGCGCTTCAACGCCTGCTTCTGCTCATGCGGCCACGGGCCAGACATTATCGCAGCCCATCACGTTAAAATTCACTCCTCGCACCATCAGCCTCACGACCGCCACGAA
>MGER01000012.1:6473-9215 GCA_001791465.1 Candidatus Uhrbacteria bacterium RIFCSPLOWO2_02_FULL_49_11
CTCACGCTCCCCAAAGAATTAAGGGCAGGCATGAAATTCGATACGCTCCTCATCAACGGAAGGATAAAGCCGATTGTCGGCACAAGTCAGAAAGCATTACAGGCTAACCTTACTAAATACGGCACCTTATGGTTCAAGGTGGCGCGCGCCGATCTTGCGCTAATGGTGCCACCCGAGGTAGCCACCTTTGAGTACTCACTTACCGGGCAGACTGCGGGAGGGGAGTTTGCGGTGACTGATACGCTCAAGGTTGCCAATAATATCACGAAAGCGGAATGGAACCGGAGAATGGAAGTGAAGCGCGCGGCATTTGAGAAAGCAAAAGCGGCGCTCATCAAGAAGCTTGAGACGGAGATCGCGTCGCTCAAGAAGAAACTTGAGACTGCGGAGAAAAAACTCGAGGACGCCAGGATGAGCCAATTTGGGCAGTGAGGCGGCGGAGAATTTCGAAGCTGGAATATTGAGCATTATTTCCATTAGTTCTACAGTAGCGTGGCAGTTGGTCTGCCACAAACTTTTTCTATGCCAAGAACTTCACATCCAAATAAATTACTGCAAGTTATTTTAATATTCGGCGTCATTATTTTGCTCGCGGCGGCAGGGGCGGTGGTGGTCAGAGTGTTTTCGGTGGAAGATACCTGGATTCAGGATAAGGAAACTGGCGCGTGGGCGCGGCACGGGAATCCGCAAGGACCTGCCCCGTCCGTAGCCGTGGTGGATTGTTATACGCGTTCCGCAGGAGGCTCTTACGATGCCGCGCTCGCGGAATGCATTCGCACGCTCTGCGCAAGCAGCCAGGTATGCATCAATGATCTCCTTGACCGGTTTGAAACACTAAGGAATGACTCGAAAGATGAGGCGTTCGAGGGCAACATTCCCGCGGGAGGCGAGGACAGGTCGCGACCTGTCCCTACTTCGAACGCCACCGAGGATTTCTTCAGCCCTCCTGATATCCCTCAGGCAGGAGAAGGGCAGCAGCCATCTGCCCCTCTGGAAGAATCGGCACAAACGCCGCCGCCCGCTTCAGAAGCCATCAGCGCGGTTCCTCCTGCCTCATACGTGCGCGTCAGTGAGCCAGCGGTATACGCAGCGGTTGTCTCTCCTTTTAAAGTTTTAGGTGAGGCGCGGGCAGAAGTGGATTCACTTACCATCAAAGTGAAGGGCGCAAATAATGAAACGCTTATCACTGAAACAGTGACGCTTCGCGCAGAAGCGGTGGATGGATGGCGCCCGTTTAAGCTCACGCTCTTCTATGAATTCAGCCGCACCAAAGCCGGAACCGTGGAGATTTTACCTGATGGCCAGGCAGATAATATGGTGGTTATTCCCGTGGTGTTCAGATAGGCGCTATTGGAGTCCTTCTGCTCGGGCATGAAGAATTGTTTAGAACAGAAATTCGTGAGAAATCCAAAAAGCTGCCATATCAGTTCTTTGTAGCGTCGGAGTTTATCTCCGACCACACGGGTGGCAGACAAGCTGCCACGCTACCATTGGTGCGGTGATAGTTACAGAGGTAAAATACGGATGAAATAATAGAATAAGACCCTGTGTAGCGCTCAATGGAGCACCGAACAGGGTCTTTTCGTTTATCCACCACCATAGACAGGTGATGGCAATCCCGCGAGAGCATCGGAGATCAATGTGATCAGCTGCAACAGCAGATCAATGATCGCCGAGGCAAGCTCGGGGAATACTATTTTTAGGACGAGAAGTCCTAAGGCGAATAAGAATATTTTATACATAGTATTCTTATTAGCCAATAAAAGGAGGGGGACATGGGACGTGGGAGACCAATTCCCACCTCCTAAATGGACTTCAAGCCTTATTCCCTCCAAAGGAATACACAGCGACGCAGATATTCGTAGATAAAACGCAGATGAACGCAGATAGTGAAATAACAATATAACTTTGATCTATCATCCATCCGTGTGTACTCTTCTGGAGGGAAAATTGTTATGAGCAATTTTTGTTGTTTGCTTTTTGTGTAACACACGATTATAATCTTATCAGCGACAAATGTCAATATACGCAATGTGATAATAACTGCTGGCTATCGACACCCCCACCTTACCTCCCCCTTCCTAGGGGGAGGACAAAGCGTGTGGTCTCCCCCTTCCCAGGGGGGAGATCAAGAGGGGGGCTGCACCGCGAGGACATAGACACCCCCACCCAGCCTCCCCCTTCTTAGGGGGAGGACGACTGACGGACGTTCTTCCTCTTCTTAGGGGGAGGACAATCTCACCGTTCTCCCCTGTGAGGGGGAGAGTGAAGAGGGGGTTTCATATTTATGACAAAACAATTCTTCAATAAGGAAGAATATAAAAATTTACGGAAGAAACTCCGCGGTTCCATGACGAAGAGCGAAACGTGGTTATGGACTCGTCTTAAAGGACGGCAGATTCAATGGAAGTTTAGGCGCCAACACGGCATCGGACCATACGTTACCGACTTCTTTTGTCCCAACCTGCAATTGGCAGTTGAAGTGGACGGAATTTCACATGACCGAAAAGAACGCGCGGGGAGCGACACGCGCAGGGATAAATATTTATCCACCCTTGGTATAAAGGTGCTCAGATTCACTAGCGAAGAAATAATGTATGAACTTGATCGGGTCATTGAGAATATCTATCAAGAATGTGAACGGATCGCGGCTGTACAAGAACATCATCGACACCCCCACCTTACCTCCCCCTTCCTAGGGGGAGGACAAAGCGTGTGGTCTCCCCCTTACCAGGGGGGAGA
>MGER01000013.1:0-4028 GCA_001791465.1 Candidatus Uhrbacteria bacterium RIFCSPLOWO2_02_FULL_49_11
GGTTTTTCGCGATTTAACCCGATCCCGCCCACTTTTGCGGCCGCGTGGATAACAATATCTTGGTTTTGCGTTATCTTTAGGCAATTCTCCCAAAGGCGCAAATCTATTTCGCGAGAGCGGGGGATCGTAATGCGCGCTTCAGGCACGCCTCGCGCAACAAGCTTTTGCACTATATAATTCCCTAAAAATCCCGCGCCTCCTGTCACAAGAATTTTTTTATTTGCAAGATTCATACTTCTCTTCACTGTCATTCCTGCGAAGGCAGGAATCCAGAAAAACCAAAAACATAAATAGATCTCTTTTATTTATTTTATTGTCTGGATCCCGCATCTCGGTGCGGGATGACAATAAAAAGGTTATTATAAAAATTCTTTCGGATTCTTACCCATCTCCCTAAACTCTGCATCGAGCATGATGCGTACCAACTCGTCGAAGGTAGTATGCGGTGTCCAGCCAAGCTTTTCCCTTGCTTTAGTCGCATCGCCGAGCAGCGTATCAACCTCTGAAGGGCGGAAATAGCGCGGGTCGATTTCTACCAAAACCTTGCCGCTTTTCGCATCAATGCCTTTTTCTTGCGGTCCCTCACCTTGCCATTTGAGGTTGTATCCTACCAGCTGGGCTGCGCGTGTCGCGAACTCACGCACGCTATGGGATTCGCCTGTTGCGATGACATAATCGTCAGGCGTATTCTGCTGAAGCATAAGCCACATCGCTTCCGCATACTCAGGCGCATATCCCCAGTCGCGTTTGGCATTGAGGTTGCCAAGATAAAGCACCTCGGGTTTCGCAATGCCTAATTTCATTTTTGATAATGTATTCGTAATTTTTTTTGTGACAAAAGTGCCGCCGCGCCGAGGTGATGTATGGTTAAAAAGAATGCCGTTAGACACGAAGAGCCCATATGCTTCTCTGTAGTTTACGGCAATGTGGTACGCAAATGTCTTGGCGCAGGCGTAGGGCGAGCGCGGATGAAACGGCGTGGTTTCTTTTTGCGGCGTCTCCTGCGCCTTGCCGAACATCTCGCTTGAACCAGCCTGGTACACTTTCACATGCGCCTTAGCGTCTTTTATCGCATCTAAAAGGCGCAGAGCGCCAAGACCATCGACGTCGCTGGTAAATTCTGGAATTTCAAAGCTCACCATGACATGGCTTTGCGCACCAAGATTATAAATCTCATCTGGCTCGGTGCGTTCAATAATGCGGTTAATGCTACTTGCGTCACCAAGGTCTCCATAATGGAGAAACAATTTCCTTCCTTGCTCATGGGGATCTTGATAAATCTGATTGAGTCGTTCAGTATTAAAGCTTGACGACCTTCGTATAATGCCATGCACTTCATATCCTTTTTCCAAAAGTAATTCGGCAAGGTAGGAACCGTCCTGTCCGGTGATGCCGGTGATGAGCGCTTTTTTCATAAGGGTTATCTGCTGTTGATATCAGAGCTTACTGGTATAATTGTATCATAAGAGCAGTACATAGTATTTTCTTATGTGTCTTCGCGTATATCCCATTGTTTGACGAACTTGCCGATACCGTGGCGTTGAAGCTTGTTTTGGCGTCGTAAGGAAGTTTGGGTCCAGGCAAGCAAGCTTTCAAAGTTGATTTTATACCTTCCTTTGATGACGATGAATTTAATTTCCTTATTTTTTAACGCGGTTCTTATTGTTTTGTCAGAGAGACCGAATAATTTTGCCGCCTCTGAGACGGATACTCTTATTAAAGGAATGGGTGATGGCGCATTATTTTCTGGCATATCAATAATGTATAATCATATTAGACATCATTAATATATATTAGTTTTAAAATCTAGACAAGTCTGGAAGTTCATTGTATAAATGGTAATTATTAACATTGAATTTCTAGATATATCTAGATATTAGTATATAGTTGCATTATATTATTGGTGTATCAAACGATATTTAGGTGTAACAAATGATATTTTATAACGTCTACTTTAATGCAAGACGCTCCAGATAGCTTAATTGAAAGGATACGGCAGGGCGAAAGAGAGGCATTAAGAGAAATGTACGACACATTTGCCCCTTCTCTTTATCGTTATATATCCTTTCGCATTACACATACACAGGATAGGGAAGATACGTTGAGCAGCGTTTTTTTGAGAGTATTTGAATTCATTGCTAGAGGAGCAAAGATAACGAATATCCGGGCGTTTCTTTATCAATCAACGCGGAATGCGATTATAGATTATTACCGGGAGTCATCACGCAGTTCATCGATTACGATAGAATGGAATGAAGAGTTGTTGCAGGACGAACGGCTTTCCACGCCCCTTTTACATTCGGAACAACTTGTCGACACCGCTATCCGAAACAGAATCATAGCGAATGAGCTTGGAAATTTAAAAGAAGAATATCGTGAGATGCTTTCATTGCGATATATAGAAGATCTGGAAATAGATGAGATAGCGTCGATTATGCAGAAATCCCACATCGCAGTGCGCGTCACGCTCCATAGGGCCCTCAAAGCGCTCAAGAAATTAGTAGAAAAGACCTTAAGTGCGAATACGTGATATGGGCGCCAGAAAAAATAATTTGCAGGATTATTATGAAGCGTACGCGCCCTATACAAGGTAAAACATTTAATCAAAGTGAAAAGTTATTTTTGCAAGGCGCCTATGCGAGATAATGATCTCATAAAATCACTAATAAATCTTCGTCAGCATACATCGGCGCCTGAAAGCAGCCTTGCTTCTTTGCGCGCAAAAGTGCTGAATAGCGCGGGTTCTATTAGTTTTACGCAAAAAAGCCGCACTTCACCCTTACCACATGCATCGTTATTTGTTTTTTGGAAATCATATATACAAGCCCATTTTAGCATTGTCCCACAGGTGGCAACCGCAGTGGCCATTGTGCTGGTGATTGTCGGCGCGGGTTCGGCGTATTCCTTACACGCAAAACCCGGATCTCCTTTATATAAAGTAAGGATAACCCTGGAGAATACGAGCGTGGCGCTCCATTCCCAGCCCACAAGGCGTACTGCGCTGGATATCCAGCTTTTTGATAAAGGAGTGAGCGAGCTCAAAGAAATGAGCACGAATGACGCATCTTCCTCCGCAATGAGCGCAGTCATAGATGCCCTTGATGAACGGTTAGTCAAAGTAAACGATAGGATTGGCACATTCAGGAGGGTTCGATTTGACTCACAAGTGGTTCCCACTATAATTTCCGCGACTGATAAAGCCATATATGCCCATAACACGCTGAAAGGCCTTCGAGAATCTGCTCCAGTCGCCATGCAGTCGAAATATAATAAAGCTATTGCGGCGTCATCGAGATTGAAACTTACCGCGCTTCAGGCTCTGGTAACCTATACAGATGGCACCAAAGATATCAAGGCGCAGGAAGCAGTCGCTGAAAAGCTGCAGGATGAGATTATTGCCGCAAAAGAGAGCGTAAATACCTTAAAAGGTGCGCAAGAATCAGAAACGGCTGCGAAGTCCGATAATATAAAGAATCTCGAAAATGCCATTAACAATGCCGAGGTTGCGCTCAAAGAAGGGAATTTGAGCATCGCATTGAACCATATTATTGAATCTAATGAATTATTAGAGTCATCCAAAGGCATTGTAGAGGGGGGTTCCATAGAGATTGCAGGCAGTTTGCAGTTTGTTACCTCAACTAATGAATCCAGTACGCCAGTCATTGTGGATAAACAGGCCGTAGTACTAGAACCGTCTGGAAATTCGGACGATTCTGCATTGACCAGTACAACTTCATTTCCTGTAAATATAGATGAAAATATTGAACAAACACCAAAAGAACCGCCAGAGTTTCCGTTGGGGTTTGATCTTTGAAGTTGACAAAAGAGTATTCTGTTGTTCTAATGAAAGAGAGAAAGACATATTGCTCTGGATGCGACTTCTTGTTGTGCAGGAAGGATATTCATTCTATTTGTAATAAAGAATTATGGCATTTCATTAAAGGGTTATGTCATAACTTTATGATTAAAAAAGGTCGGCCTCTTATTTATTCAAGCATTTGGATAAATAAGTTGTAACGATTATACCC
>MGER01000013.1:4144-8559 GCA_001791465.1 Candidatus Uhrbacteria bacterium RIFCSPLOWO2_02_FULL_49_11
GAATTTTATCAAAAAAGGTTTTACATGGGGAGTTGTGGGCGCCACTATCGTATGGTCGCTCGGAATATTTGTTCTCCCCGTCCAAGTAAAGGGCGCGCAGGACGGCGATCTTATCAAGATGCCGGGTAATCCTGCGGTGTACCTCTTGAAGGGCGGCAAGAGATTTGTATTCCCGAATGACAAAGCATATTTTACGTGGTATAGCGACTTCTCTGGAGTGGTAACGGTATCGCAATCCGAGCTCCAATCGTATCCCATCGGCGGCAACGTGACCTACAAACCAGGTACCAGGTTAATAAAGATCACGACCGATCCGAAGGTATATGCGGTTGAGCCAAACGGAACTCTCCGATGGGTAACATCGGAAACGATCGCCGTTTCCCTCTACGGATCAAACTGGAACAAGAGGATTGATGACGTTCCAGATCCGTTCTTCGTGAACTACACCACCGGCGCAGATGTCACGACTGCAACGTACCCGGCTGGCTCTATAGTGAAAGAAGAGGGCTCAAGCACGGTGTATTACATTGCCGCAAGCAACACCAAACGGCCATTCGCCACCGATGCGGCGATGAGCGCGAATTTGATGAAGACCGGCGATATTCTCACCGCGACCAGCCTCGTTAGCTACACTTCAGGCACCTCCATCACAGGCAAAGAGGATGAGCTTGCAGTATTTGGCGGCACCACAGGCACCGGCCCTGCGGCAGGCGGCACGCTTTCATTGGCGCTCTCTGCCGACACCCCAGCGTCGGGCACTTTCGTGAAAAGCGCTGCGCGCGTTCCGTTCACTTATATCAATGCGACGGCAACCGGCGGCGAAGCAGTGATTGACTCGATGGTGATCCAGCGGGGCGGCATTGCGCAGGACTCGATATTTTCCGATATCACCATTCTTGTGGACGGCACACAAGTGGGATTGAACAAATCCTTCAACTCCGTGCACCAAGCAACATTGTACGATGATATCACCATTCCGAGCGGCACCACCAAGAAGATCATGCTGACCGGCAATACGTCGGCGATGGCATCAAATTCTGGCGAAATGCCGATCCTCGGTTTGGCAGCGGTCACTTTGAAGAGTGGGACCTTATCAGCATCACTGCCAATCTATGGCAACCCGATGACTGCAAATAACACCATCAGCATTGCTACGGTGACCGCAGCACGCGGTCCGCTTGATCCGGGCGCCACTTCTACCCAGAAGATCGGCACCAAGCAATATGCACTCACTTCCTTGAAGCTTTCCAATGATTCAGTGGAAAAAGTGCAGGTGGAAGAGATTATCTGGGATCAGGCAGGCTCTGCCGACGATTCCGATATCTCGAACGTCAATCTTGTGGTTGATGGCACTGTGATTGCGTCCATGTCAAATCCGGTGAACAAGAAAGCGCACTTCAAGTTTGCCACTCCTTATGAGATTGACAAAGGAAAGAACAAAGAGTTCACCATCAAGGCGGATATTGATTCTGGATCAGCCCGCACGGTGGACTTTGACATTGAAAAGAATACCGATGTGGTCGTGAAGGGATTGACTTATGGTTATCATGTCTTACCTGCTGCGGGTACTGGTTGGAATTCAACCGATCCCCGCTTAAGCGGTTATGCCGTGACCATTGATACAGGTTCTCTGAAGATCGAACCCGCAGCCACTGCATCCAATAAGATAGCGGACGGCTCCACAGGTCAGATCTTGGGCATGTTCAATTTCGAGGCAAAGGGTGAAGATGTTTCCATTACCTCTTTGGGCATCAAAGTTACCCTTTCGGCCTCCGTTGCAAACGTCTCTGACGTGACCAATATCACGCTCTTTGATGAAAACGGTTCGTCGGTAGCAGGTCCCATAGATCCGACGGGAACTTCCGCGGACATTACCGCAACTTCCACCGATACCATTACGGTTCCGATCGGCGTGCACAAATACACTGTCAAAGGTGACTTGAGCACCGATTTTGTAACCGGTGATACGGTGTTAGTGAAGATCAAGCCTTCAGACATCACTGCAAAAGGCGTCACGACAGGCAAGACGGTCACCCCGACCCCTGCGTCGTATCAAACCTCTACGACCCAGACGGTACAGGCAGGATCAATTGTGGTGAACGTTTCCACTTCTCCGGTCGCGCAGACCATAGTCGCAGGCACCACTGGATTTACCTTCGCCAATATTGTGCTTGATGCGCAAGGCTCTGGCGAAGACGTCCGCGTGACGCAGATTAAATCTGCCATGCATACCACTGGCTTAGCGTATCCGGCGTTGATTTCAGGATTGAAGCTTTATGACGGCTCAACAGAGCTACTCACTTCAAATGATCCTGATCCGACAAACGTCACCGCAGCAGCGTCAGCAACCTCGACATTCACTTTTGTGAATGCGCTTGTGCTGCCGAAGGGAACGTCCAAGACTTTGGCGCTTAAGGGAAATATTTCCAAGAGCGTTACGTCCGGCACAGTGAAACTTGGCATCCAGAATGATGCCACGAATGCGGTATCTGCCACAGGCAAGGATACTGGCACTTCGCTTGACCCCACTTACAGCTACTCTGACGGCCAAGCGATGACGCTCACTGATGCGGGCACTCTCACGCTTTCCGCAGACGCGTCTACGCCAATCGCAGGGCATATTCCCGGTTCATCCACCGGTCTCCCTGTAGGCGTATTCTCCGCGCAATCGAGGCATGAGGATGTCAATATAGAAAAGATCTGGTTCAAGCTTGCGGCGATAAACAGCGGCGGTCCAGACCAAGTTGACAAGATTTGGCTCACTGACGGCACGAGGACTATTGGGGTTACTCCAACCTCATCTGATTCTTCAGCGCCGGTTCAGGTCCTCTTCGACATGTCGCTTGATCCGTTTGTGGTTGCCGCAAACACCACCAAGCTCTATACGCTTAAAGTTGACACGGCACAGGTTGATACGCCATCAGGATCGAAGGGCGCCATGGGACAGGGCTTCCAGTTCTCAATTAACGCGACCGGCGATATCACCGCAAAAGGCGCGTCGTCCGGCAACAGCGTAAGCACGATTACTGGCACGCCCACGTTCAACGCCTATACGCTCTATAAGACAGTACCCACCGTTGACGTATCGAATGGAGTGACGAACAAGCTTACTTCAAACGGCACGTATGAACTCTATAAGTTCACCGTTGCCGCAGACCCGAAGGGCGAAGTAGCGCTCTATAAAGTTACGTTCGGCATTTCCACGACCACAGTCACCGCATCCAGCTTCGAGCTCCGCGATAGCGGATATACCGCCGGCGCGGTAGCCACGCTCTCTACAGCGTCGCAGAACCTCGCGAATCCGACTTCAGGATATCTCGAGTTCTTGTTTGACACTGATGGCAGCGGAGTAGGCGCAGGCGGCGAGTATCGATCGGTTCCTGCAGGCAGCTCGCGAACCTTTACTTTGAAGGCCAGCGTGAGCGGCTTTAGCGGCAGTTCCTCGAATGGCGTGAACGTTGCTCTCGCAGGCGATGCGGACTTTCCGTCAACCGTAGTCGAGTGCGCAGGCACTACCGGAGCAAGCGATAACGCATGCACCGGCGTAGATTCCGACGATCAAGACGACTTCATCTGGTCTGACCTTAACTACGGCAACAACTCCACGACTGCCACCAATACGGCACAATGGACCAATGGTTACCGCGTGAAAGGCCTTGATTCAACCTCTTCAACTGCGCAATCAATCTAGCCTGATCATTTAGATTTGATTTTAGCGTATTGACAGCGATTGAATCGCCAGAGTAGCATTCCACCCTCCCGCAATAGCGGGAGGGTGGATGCTTGTTTTTGAATGATGAATTTGTTAAACTATTGTAGTCAATGGGATAATGGTAAATTCATTTAAGGGTATAAATTTTAATATGAATTTTTTGAATATCATAAAACAGAAAAAAAATATCGCGTTACTGGTCCTCATAATCGTTATCGCGGGAGGAGGGTGGTACTACCAGAAGCGCCGCACGCCATCACCGGTGAGCAGCGGCAATGAATTGTCTGCTGAACTTAAGCCTTACGCCCATTTATTCGAGTTTGAAAATTTAGATCCGAACCTGCCGGACACAAGCAGGGAGAAATTTTTTAAGCGATTCACCGCCGCCACCAATGCCTTGCGGGCAAATCCTGACAATTTCAATGCGTGGCTGGATCTTGGGTTGGTGCATAAGAATTTGAATGCGTTTGAAAAAGCCCGCGATGCGTGGGAGCGCTTAGGGGAAATCCGCCCCTTAAACTCCATTTCATTCTCAAATCTGGGGGATCTTTATGCGTGGTTTCTCCATGAACCGGCGAAAGGGGAAGCAGCATACCTCAAAGCTCTAAAAAATGAGCCGACTGATATAAATTTCTACAGAAATTTAGCAGAGATTTACGATAAGCTTATCCTCGAAAGGAAAAGCCAAATTGACCCGCTTCTG
>MGER01000013.1:8599-8684 GCA_001791465.1 Candidatus Uhrbacteria bacterium RIFCSPLOWO2_02_FULL_49_11
CAGAGCTCACCGCGCTTATGGCAACTTATGAACGCGATCGGGAAGATATGGATGAAGCGTTAAAACATTATCGCGAGGTCCTCGC
>MGER01000014.1:0-908 GCA_001791465.1 Candidatus Uhrbacteria bacterium RIFCSPLOWO2_02_FULL_49_11
TGTCCGCCTATAAATTGCATTTCAACTCTCTTCCCGCAGTTGTAAGTTAGAACGATTATCTTTTGAGTGTATTTCATAACATCCATAGTTGAAACGCTGGATAAGTTTCTCGGTCGTAAAAATCCAAATTTTTGTCATCTTCCCATACAAGCTCGGTAAAATTTTTATAGTCCTCGCTGTATCCTTTACACATCACCAATACGCGATGAAAAGGGTTCCATCGAAGAATTATTTTTGCAAGAAATGGAGTAAGTGTGATTTGCATAATTAAGTGAGACGGTAATACCCGCGCGATACAAAATCTAGATAACCTTTATCTCGCAATGCTTGCAATTGTTGACGGATTTTATCCTTGATATGCCTGTTATCTGGATGAAGTGTGTTTAATTCACTTTCAAATGTGTATACATCTTCAAGTGTAAATTCGCGTTTCCCAAGCTTCTCGACGCACCGCATAACATCGAGTAGCCACCCCCTCGCGGATACTTCTTTTTCTTCTCGCAAGAACAACGTCTTTTTCCATTCGGCAAGCACCTTTTCTTTTGGTTCAATTTGCTGTTGACGTACTAAAAATATTTTCCCAACTTGCGGAATTTTTTGCAAAAGAATGTTGGAACCTATCCAGCCCGCGCGTCGAGCACTTGCGGCCAGAGGTTTTCTTCTCTCGATTATTTCCGGCACGAAAAAATGTTTTGGTATAACAAAAAAGTTGAGAACGGATAGAGTTTGTAGTTGGTAATTAAGCACAAAGAGGTTTGGGTTGCTACTACTTCTCAACCTCTCCATTTTTGTGCGATATGCCCCGTCAAGAATTTTAATGCCAATACTATTTTGCTTACTTTTCAATTCGTAATCCTCTTTACAATTTGAGCAATAAAAATCGGCTACTGGCTGATTGTTCGGATATT
>MGER01000014.1:929-3963 GCA_001791465.1 Candidatus Uhrbacteria bacterium RIFCSPLOWO2_02_FULL_49_11
AGTTCGGGCAAAAAACAGTTTCATCGACCCAGTGTTCGGTTAAAACGCGTGCCCTTTGTGAAGCACTTGTATAATCTGCTGCAATTTTTTCATCAAAATCTAATTTCATACTTTTTCGTTAGCCCAAACCGAACGCATTTGCAGTCCTGGCTTTTTAAGCTGATCCTCTGGCCAGTTGCCATTTTTCATTAAATCGTAGTTGAAAATATGCTTTGAATTTTTATCCTTACGCGCCCAAATCAAAGTTTCGTGACTTGCAGTAAAGTATCGGCAACTTAAATTCGGCGAGGCATTCGGTTTGAACCACGCAATATCGTTGAGGATATGATAACCAGCAACTTGAAGCGCAAAGCCGCATTGATAGATAGAATGATATGTCCCACTAATCCAAATCGTTCCGTGCGGTTTTAGGATGCGCTTGGTGGCTTGTATCCATTTAAGGTGAAATTCGAAATCTTTTTTTAGTCCGTTGCTCTTGTCCCATTCGCCCTTATTAACGCTTACGCGCCGTCCGGCGTGGACGGTAAAGCCACCATTGGAAAGCAGGTAGGGAGGATCAGCAAAAACCATATCAACCGAATTTGCAGGAAGTTCGGCAAAAACATCCAAACAATCTGCACGGTACAACTTAAACTTCGGTTTTTCGTAATATGGTTTTTGCATAACTATTTAATCAAATCATCAACCACGACATCCAACGCTTTAACGATTTTTGATGGGGGAAGCGAGGGTTTACTCGTTCACTATGGGGCATGCCTGCTCACGAATACCGCTACGGCATATACCCGCACTTTTTGGGTCCGCCGGGAATCGAACCCGGAACCTTGAGCTTAAAAGGCTCCTGCTCTACCGATTGAGCTACGGACCCATTTGAAAATAGTGCGGGGTCAACTTGTGTTATGAGCGTTTAGTCTATCCAAACTATACGAGATTATTGCATAATAATCAACCGCAAAGGCAGTAAGTGTTCCACTAGCCATCGACACCCCCGCTAAACCTCCCCCTTCTTAGGGGGAGGACGACTGACGGACGTTCTTCCTCTTCTCTTAGGGGGAGGACAAGGCGTGTGGTCTCCCCCTTATCAGGGGGGAGATCAAGAGGGGGGCTTAAACCGCGCGGATAGCATTTTACCTACAGTGAGCAGTTACCAGTGGCATTAAAAAGTGGATTCCCTGTGGAAATAAGGTTCACAAATCAGAGTCTTGTGGTCCTGCCGCATGGCAAGGTACAATAGCATGGTGAGAAGTTCAAAAATCCAATTTCCAAATCCCAATACCCAATAACTTGATACTGTAATCAGTGGTATTACAGTACCCAAATACATCGTTCATATTGTTTGGAATTTGTTATTTGTGATTTGGAATTTTCAATTAAGGGATTATGCCTATCTCCCCCGACCGCCTTCCTCCCCAAAATCTCGAAGCAGAGCAATCGGTGCTGGGAAGCCTGCTTATTGATAAAGAGGCAATTACCAAAATTGCCGATTTTTTGCATCCGGAAGATTTCTATCGCGACGTGCACGGGCTCGTTTTCGAAACCATGCTTGAGCTTTATGAACGCAAAGAGCCCATCGATTTGCTTTCGCTCTCCGGACGGCTCGAAGAAAAAAAGAAGCTGGAAATAGTGGGAGGAAGAGGATTCTTAGCAAGCCTTGCCAATGTGGTACCCACGGCAAGTCACGTGGTGCACTACGGGCAAATCGTGCAGAAGAAAGCGATATTGAGGAGGCTTATTCATGCCGCCGCAGAAGTGGGTGAACTGGGATTCAATGAATCGGAAGACGTGGACGTGGTGCTCGATAAGGCGGAACAGCGGCTCTTCAATGTCTCACAGCACAGCAGGCGCCAAAATTTCGTCCCCGTAAAACAGCTCCTTACCGAAGCGTTCGACCGCATCGATGAACTGCACCGCGAGACGGGGAAACTGCGGGGCTTTAGGACAGGCTACAAAGAACTCGACCATAAACTCGCGGGCCTCCAGCGCTCAAACCTTATCATTGTCGCGGCGCGGCCCAGCATGGGAAAAACTTCGCTCGCCATAGACATCGCGCGCCATATCGCCACGCAAGAACACATCCCCGTGGGCATATTTTCCCTTGAAATGTCAAAAGAGGAACTGGTGGACAGGATGCTCTGCGCAGAGGCGAACGTGGATCTCTGGAAGCTCCGCACCGGCAGGCTTTCGGACCGTGAAACGTCTCAAGGGGAAAGCGACTTTACCGCAATCGGCCGCGCTATGGGCACGCTCGCCGAAGCGCCGATTTATATTGACGATTCCGCGATACTCAATATTATGGAAATCCGCACCAAAGCGCGGCGGTTGCATGCGGAGACCGGATTGGGATTCATCGTGGTGGATTACCTCCAGCTCATGGAAAGCGGCAGCAATCTGGAGAGCAGAGTTCAGGAAGTCGCGCAAATCACGCGGGGCTTAAAAGCGCTCGCCCGCGAACTCAATGTTCCGGTACTTGCCGTATCGCAGCTTTCGCGGCAGGCGGAAAACCGCCCCGGCTCCATCCCGCGCCTTGCCGACCTCAGGGAATCCGGATCCATTGAACAGGATGCGGACGTGGTGATGATTATTTTCCGCGAAGAAATGTACAAGCCTGATACCCCGCGCAAGCATATCGCGGAAATCCATATCGCCAAACACCGCAACGGCCCGACCGGCATCGTGGAGCTCTACTTTGACGCGGAAAAGACATCGTTTAAGAACCTTGAGAAATCAATATCAACCACTGGCACGCCGCCTCCTCCTGTTACAAATCCATCGTTCTAGCTATGTTTCGAATATAAAATTTTCAATGCTCAATTTACAATTTTCAAACGTTTGAAAATTGAAAATTGGAAATTGATAATTATCATTACATTTATGACAGTCTTTTCCAAAATCAAAGCAGTGCGCGACCTGCGCTCGCAAGCGAAAGAAATGCAATCCGTGCTTCAGGACGTCCATGTGGAAACGGAACACAAAGGCACGAAAATCATGCTCAACGGAAACCTCGAAGTGGAGAGCCTCGCGCTCAACCGCGAAC
>MGER01000014.1:4037-4668 GCA_001791465.1 Candidatus Uhrbacteria bacterium RIFCSPLOWO2_02_FULL_49_11
CCATGCGAGCATCTGGAAAAATGAATTTACCAGGCCTCTCTTAAAGACAAGGGAAGGTTACTTTCAACATAACAAATCCCAAACCCCAATTTCCAATGACCAAGTAAATCCCAATGCATCAATGACCAAATTTGGACATTTGGATTTTGAGCTTTATTGGGAATTGGGAATTGGTCATTGGGATTTCTCCATATAAGTCTCTAATTTTACAGTATTGTGCAATATCCTCCTCCCATCCAAAATCTCATTAACGCATTTAAATCCCTCCCCGGCGTCGGCCCCCGCACCGCAGAACGCTATGCATTCGAGCTGTTCCATAAGCCGGAAGAAGAGCGGCAATCCATCGCGGCAGCCATACAAAACGCTTCCCGGGTAAAGCAATGCACGCAATGCAATAATTTCAGCGAGAATTCTTTCTGCCGCATCTGCGCAGATACGCGCAGGAGTCAGCGTACTATCTGCGTCATCGCAGAAGCGCAGGATCTTGCGGCGATTGAGCGGGCGGGCGAATACCGCGGCGTGTACCATGTGCTCGGAGGCCTCCTCTCCCCGCTTGAAGGCACTTTGCCCAAGGATTTAAAAATTGAACAATTGCTGACCAGAATAAAGCTGTTGCAGAGCATCCCCGCGC
>MGER01000014.1:4683-5072 GCA_001791465.1 Candidatus Uhrbacteria bacterium RIFCSPLOWO2_02_FULL_49_11
CTATTGAAATCATCTTAGCCTTCGACCAAACCCCAGAAGGAGAATCAACCGCAATCTATCTCGCGAAAGAGCTGAAACCCACCAGCGTGAAAATCACCCGCTTGGCCCGCGGACTGCCCACGGGATCCGACCTCTCCTATGCGGATGAGATGACACTCTCCAGTGCATTGGCAGGAAGGAGGGAAATATAATAAAATCCCAAATCCAAAATTCCAATGTCAAATAAAATCCCAATACATAAATAACCAAATTTGGACATTGGGGTTTGGGGCTTTATTGGGAATTGGAAATTTGTCATTGGGATTTCAAATATGTGGATAACTCCATTTGACTTATAATGAATGATAACCTAGACTCTAACTACAATCTATGAACCAACCGACCACCAT
>MGER01000015.1 GCA_001791465.1 Candidatus Uhrbacteria bacterium RIFCSPLOWO2_02_FULL_49_11
ATCCCCGCCGTCGCTCTTCAAGGGTATGTGCGGTATCAAATAACGCAAAAAGATAAATGGGAAATAGTACCCCTGCATACCATTTCACCAATACTGACGCCGCCAGGAGTACAAATGACCATCGCCAGCGCTGGCGATACAGCAAGTACAGGGAGAGTTGGAGAAACAGCGCGGCTACTACATCAAAACGATGAAATGTATAAAATAAAACTGAGGGGGTGACTAAGAGAAAAAGGAGCGCACGCCGCTCATGCGGGATGGAATACTTTACCGCTACTAACAATGCGAGTCCCGCGAACAGGGTAAAGATATGAAACCACACATGATAACCGACTTTACTCTCACTCATAAGAGCGGGCAGGGTAAAGAAGAGAGTGGCGAGGGCGGGATATTCAAAAGGCTTATCAACGTAAGGAATATAATTTTGACGGAACCACGATCCTTCCTCGCGGTAATAGTCTAATTCTCTCACATCAAAAATCATATTATACTTCAATCTGCTCTGGAGCGTGGTAAAGGTGAGATACGAGGGCCACGTCAAAGAACGAGGCGTAAACGCCACAATAATTATACCAATCACAATAAATATTATTATTGGCGCTGCATTAAATATCCTTTTCATGTGATGATCAAATCTCATAGAGGTGTTAACGCATCGAAAATAATCCTATCCCTTGATCCACAAAAACAGGGTGCAACAAGGAATCTGCAGCAAGAGTGAGCATGTCTCTTTGATCAGACGACATCATAACCACGTCAGTAATATTTTCGTCCCGTAAAAACTGCCGACGCGCCTCCCTGCTCCCTTGCCCTGAGAGAAACCACTCCGCCATACTGCGGCGCAGCGCTTCTTGAGGGCTGTGCGCGCCTGATCCCCCATAGACCGCCCTGCCTGTCCACGCAGGTATAAAACTCGCTTCATCAACAGGCGCAAGCACCACCCCCTCCTGAAGAGACGCGCGCATAAGCAAATCCAATACTTTTTTCTGCGTAGCGTTCAGATAAAAATAAGCAGAATGGTCGGTAAAGAGCTCAAGATCCCGGCTTATCGTGCCTACCGTGGAAAAAATAAAGATAATGCCGCACAGCACCATCGCCGGATTTCGCAAGATACGAATGGTTTTATGCCAGGGTATGGTATTGAACAGAAAACACATCCCGACTCCTGCCAACATCGCGAGCGGCACGTGCATCCCTTCCAATAATCTCCTTTGAAACGGCAAAGGGCTCAACACGAACGCGCACTGTACTGCAATCCAAGAACCTAAAAGCCACACGGCGCGAGGGTGAAGGGGTGATGGCTCGCTTCCTTTGTTCCGCACGCGCCAAAACCACACTCCCCCTGCGAGCGCGAGGGGAACCAGTAATCCATACCCTAAAAGTACTGCCCAAAGCGCGGGAGTAGTAGTTACATTCTGCATTGCCCACTCCCGGGTAATCCAATCGGACCGCAGGCGCATAAGCTGCCATGCAATACTTGGCAGAGAAATGCCGCTGATCACCGCAAGCGTCACGCACGAACGGCGCAATGAGGTGCGCCCCATGATCACTGTCCACACAAGCAGTATGCTGCCAAGCGTCACCGCATGGAATGGATGAAAATGGAATAGCGCGGCCGCCGCCAATCCTCCGCTTAAGCGCCACCAGAAAGGCTTTGAAGAGGCGGATGCGCGCAAAAAAGAAAACAGCACGAATAAAAATAAAATAAGCGATGCCAAAAGATGAGGCGAATGGTAAAGGGTTAAAAAAGTGTTTGCTTCCGGCACCCAAAGATCAAGGGGCCAGTCATATCTTCCCTCAAAGGGAGGCGATTTCAAAAAAGGAAGCGCGAGATAGCCGATGCCGGAACCCAAAAAGGTAAGTACGCCTGCAGTGTAAAATGCGCGAAAGGGCACGAGTATGCGCAACAGCTGATGCAACACGAGCACCAACAACGGAATGAGCGCGAGCCGCGCGAGATGGAATGCCAACGGCATGGATATTCCGGCGGTATGGGCCATGATGCCTAAACAATACCAAAACGCATTCACCATGCTGATACTCCCTACCCCGTCAATCCCCGCAAAGAGATTTCTTTCCGCCATATCGCCCCGCCCCGCCTGCAACATTTGCGCGTAATACACGTTGAAATCACCGGGGGTGAGGGCATGCAGGCCGGTGTAAGTTGCTCCCGGCGGCGTCTGCACATACCCGTAGAGATACGGCGCGCCCGTGACGAAAATAAGAATAATACTTGCCGTGGCAATATGTTTCCATGCAGAATTATTCTGAAAATATTCAAAAATCATATATCGATAATGGCGCTCTTTCAAAACTCCCTGGCTTTATAAATCAAAAAGTCCTCCTCCTCAAAGATAAGCTCGAGCTCGGGATGTGCGGAAACTGCGTCACGATGCACCTGATCAGGATAGGTGACTGCGTACGTGCCGGGAGAGAGGCGCTCTACCAACCCGCGAGGGAAACCATCGCGCACATCGACCGCATCAAAGCGTTTGCCTTCAATATCGTAGAACTTGAGCGGCATACCGATCAAGAAGTTCGTGACAATGCGCTTAGCGCCTACGTCGATTAAAACTGAATATAACTTTTGAGACCGGACCACATGATAGGTGGTCTCTGGCATGGACCCCACGTAGAATTGGGCTGATTTGCCGCCGCTCGCAAGGTAAGCCATAAAATAATTCCTGACGATACGCATACTATTGAATGCGACAAGAATCCCCACGATAATCCATAGAGAGCGTTGCCAACGAAGCCGACGCATTATGCCAAGAAAAAATAAGGAGAGGATGAGCGGAACGAAATACAATGGCAATAGAAAATAACGCTCCGAATTCCCAGGCGAGACTGACAAAGTTACAAAAAAGACGCTTATGAATCCGATTAAAAGAGGTTGATATACCGCCGTCTTGCGCGCTCCCTCGCGCCAGGCACGTACGAAAGCATAACTGATCGCGAGAATAAAAAACAATACATTAACAATCGAACCAGGAGACACCACTTCGCCAGTGAACCGCAAAAAAAGAACGTCACCCTGAATAATGCGCAAAAATAGCCACGGCCACTCCATCACACGTGAGAAGAAACCCACAGATGAGGTATATAAGAAGGAAGCCCACTCGCTCCCCGAATCAATTGAACCGCACCACAGGTGAGGAATTATTCCGAGTGCCCCCCCGGCAAGCGCATAGAGGGCAGTGATCACACGCGTCTGTCTTTCTCTCAGAAAGAACAAGGTGAACACCAAGAGCACGGCGGGAAGGGTGAGTAACAAAAGATGATTCCATACCCCCAATGCGAGCGTCACGACCGCGAGGACCATCCATCTCCACCTGGCGCGGCCGCGACCATCAAGAGCATGAAGGAAAAAATATAGTGAGGTCAACGAGAGCACGGGAGCAAGCGCAAGAAATGCCCACGCGGTTCTCCCATACATCACAAACCATGGAGAACTCACAAGGAGAAGCACCGCGAGAGCGGCGCTCATGGCGCCAAATAAACGGCGCAGAACCAAAAAATACACGCCTACACTGATCACGCTGGTTATTGCAGTGAACACACGCAACACGCCGACCGTACGCCCGAATCCTTGCAGGAATGGCGCGAGAAAATAATAATGTAGTGGGCCAGTGTAAAATCGCAACCCGCACAAAGGGTGGTGTCCGGTGAGTATGTCACTAACCGTCAAGCCGAGCCATGCTTCATCGCCATTAAGTCCCGGGACTTTGCCTAGATAAGGAAATAAAAATGCAAACGCGAGCGCCGTTGAAAGCGCGAGGAGTGCGGGTATGATAAAATGCTCGTGCGCAAGTTTGCTCTGGGAGTCTCTATGGTCATCCATATTGTTCATGCTCAACTCTCAACCCCCCTCTTCAAGAAACACGGTCACACAACACTGCAGGGCTTCAATCAAAATCTTAATGACTGGCGGGAGAGTGCGGAGAGCATAAAAAAAGAATGCCCGCCAAGGCTACTCACGCCCGCCTCCTATCGAACACTCCTATTCCTATGCGATACATAATAAAGTTCTGATGTCTGCCAATAATGCGCTATGGGGCGGTAACGTTTTTTTTGAAACCCTGTATCGTGGACACCGGCATGGGATCTACATTATTGAGGCATGCACAATAATAACTCACCCAGTCGCCCATCCCGATAATCCACCAAAGCGCCTCATGCGGTTTATTCATAGGCGCACGCACGCGTTCAACCCGTAATCCTGATTCTTTGAGCAGTGCGGCAAAGTGGTCAAGCTGCGGCATTGAAACGGTCTGATCGGAAGGCGCCTCGAGAAACACCCACGTACCTAGATCGCTCACGACAGAGGGAAGTTTGAGTCCCTCAAGCGTATTATGGAATAATTCTGGCACCTCCTCTATAACACACAGGGATTTTGCATTTTCGTTCATCTGGGTTTTCCATCGGCGCGCGGCAGGCGCCAAAAGCCCTCCCGCTACCACTAAGGATAAGCGGTCAAGAAGCTGGTAGGCGAGCAATTTTGCCGGATTTTGTTCCGTCGGCACCTCTTGCGTCACCGAGGAGGTAATCTTCAAAAACGCATCCGACATCGCATTGCACATGGCATCGCACGCGGTCCCGGTGATTGCTGAAATAACCTTAAGAATAAGTACGGTTATCGCACCCACGGCAAGCCTCGGCTGCGGATAGGATCCCGGCGACAAGAGCAGAGTGCCGTCTGCAGCGGCATGCGCCGCAAGTTTTCCGCCAGACGCAATGGCGACAAGAGGGCATCCGCGCGCCTTGGCCTGCAGATACGCTTTCACGGTCTCTGCGGTATTGCCTGAATAGCTTACCGCAATCACGAGAGTGGAGGGCTGCACCCAGTCAGGGAGCACGCTGCTGCGCAGCACGATAATGGGCAGAGGGCATTGGTGAGCCACCATTGCCGCGGCAAGGTCTCCCCCGATCGCAGAACCGCCTAACCCTATCACTGCAATCGTGGTGAGCGCGCGGCCATCTATGCCTATAGAGGGAAAAGGCGCCTCTACCGCTTCACGCACGCGCGCAGGCAGAAGGCGCAGCTCTTCCGCCATATTACTGCGATCAACGGTATGGAGCGATGTGAGGTCGTCAAGGAAAGACATGTAAAGAAAATCAAAATGCAAAAGTCAAAAGTCAAAATGAAGGCATTCCGCCCCGCCTTGGCGGGGCTCCATAATTTTGATTTTTGATATTTGATTTTTGATATCTATTCCACATTCATTGTAACAGACCATAATGATCATGTACACTTTACCTACGCGCCTCGCGCGGACTAACGCGGACAAGGATGTCGACTCACGCGGAAAATACACCCCGTCCGCTTCACGTATATACCTCTCTTAATGAAGGGAATAAAAATCCCCTCCTCTGGAAGGGTATTCCGCCCAAGCGGGACGGGTGTGTTACGATAAAGTGCGATTATTTGAGCAACACCGCCCTCACCGGCGAAGCTTCAATGCCGATGATCCTCAACGGTAAACAAACGAGCGTGTACTTGCCCGGTTTCACTCCCGTTAAATTTACTCCTTCCGCTATGGCAACGCCTGCGCGCAATAAACTTTTATGCACCGGGTGGCCGGGATTGCCGCGCCGTTCGACGGAGAGATAATCGACACCCACTAACTTGGTTTTTTTCGCGGCAAGAAATGCGGCCACTTCATTTCCTATTGCGCCATACTTCTGGTAAAATTTCTTCGTCAATAAATGTTTCCCATTACCAAGATTAAAGAGCAGCCGTTCGCCGCGCGTGATATGAAACGGTTTTACATCATTCATACTCACTTCTTTTCTGCCCTTCAGATCTACTTTTAATACGCGGCAAGGGCCGATCAGATAATCAAGAGGAACAGATTCCAGCGATGTGCCCTTCCCAAGGAAATGTTTTGGCGCATCAAGGTGAGTGCCCGTATGTGCGCCGAGCGACAAGTTCGTTACACGCACGCCGTCTCGCGCGTAGGTGCGCAGCGCCTTTGTGCGCAAGCCTTGTTCTCCCGGCCAGACCACGAGAGAGGAAGTGAGGGAAAGAGTAATATCAATTATCTTCATAAAGATAGGGTGAGTAAATTGTACCATTTCATGAGTAAAGAATCAAAGTGAAAAAATGAGATTCATTAATTAATTTCAGCCTTTTTGGTTGATTTTTTTACCCTTTTAAGGTAGGCTTGTACCATAATATATGGCAACCACACTAACGAAGCCTATCGCGCAACTGCTGGAAGTCTGCCAATCCCCTGAACCGGAAACGCATAAGGAGACCGTGATCCACGTCGACGAGCTGGTGTCGCGGGCCGCTTTTTTGTATGAAAAAATCCGCAATGCCGTTGACTACCGTGAAGATCATCTCTTGAGGCGGGGCGCGATAGAGAGGATGCTGAAACGCCTGCTTGTGCGCGGCGCGAAGAGCGAGGCGGTGGCAAAACCCCTCGTGATCGAACTCATCCGTGCGCGGTACCTTAACAACGACGCGCTCCCAGAAAGAATCATCGGCGAAGTCGGAGTTATTCTTGAACGTTATATTGCGCTGTGGAATGCGGCGCCCGCGGAAGTGCAGACGAATGCGGACCTTTTTTCTTGGATGCTGGGAGTCGCGGCGCGCGAAGTCGAGGAAGCGGTTGCGCCGTCCCCGCATATCGACAAACTCGTGGAATCGATGTACCGGTCGCTAGTGGCGCACATCAAACTCCCAAGCCGCATGACGGACGAGCGCGAGAAGAATACCCAACTCTTCATCGCCATCCATCGCGCGCTGGTGCAATCAGACTTGCCCACTATCCGCTACAAGCTCTTTGCCGTATATGCTCCAGGATGGAAGACGATCAATCCGGAACAAATCGGCTCATTAGGATGGAACATCGCGTCAATCGCCCAGGCGATAGAACGCGACCTCTCACACCCTATCGGCGAATCATTCGCGCGCCATCTCAAAAGAGACGCTGCCGCATTCACTGTGCTCCATGACATTATTGAAGAAAGGCCGAAAGAAGCAGCGGCGGTCCTTACGAACCCCCTCTCGCTTGAAGACCGCGTGCGGAGAGCGTGTCAGCTTCGCTATAAGAGAGCAAAAGAAAAGCTGGGCCGTTCCGCAGTGAGGTCTATCATTTTCATCTTTTTCACCAAAATGCTCCTCGCCATCGTCCTTGAAATTCCTTATGAAATCTACCTGGTCAAGGCTTTCAATCCCATTCCGTTGCTTATTAACGTCACCATACCTCCCTTTCTCCTCTTCCTCGTCGCGGCCACCACCAAAGTGCCCACCAAAAAAAATACCGAGGCCATTATCGCGACGGTGCGGGATCTCGTGGAAGAAGGGCGCACCATGACTCCTATAGAGATCAGACGTCTCTCCAAGCCCATCTTTTCATCCATTATGCTCGGTATCGCCTATCTCACGCTCTACGGCGTAACCTTCGGTTTTATTATCTGGGGATTGCGCACACTCCATTTTAATATCATCTCGGGCGCGCTCTTTCTCCTCTTCTTGTCCCTCGTGTCGTTCTTCGCAATCCGCATCAGACAAGGGGTGCGCAGGCTGGTGGTCATAGAAAGGAAAGAAAATGTATTTACCTTCCTGTTCGATCTCTTTACCATCCCGGTCATCCGCGCCGGCCGCTGGATTTCCATCAAATCCTCGAACATCAACATCTTCGTCTTCATCCTCGATTTTCTCATCGAAACCCCGTTCAAATCCCTCCTTGACGTCACAGAAGAATTCACAACGTTTATCAAGGAAAAGAAGGAAGAAGTGCTCTAGTGAAAAATCCCAAATCCCAGTTTCCAATGACCAATAAAATCCCAGTGCATCAATGACCAAATTTGGACATTGGGGCTTGGAGCTTGATTGGGAATTGGGGCTTGGTCATTGGGATTTTGTCATGTGGCACTTGAAGCTTGGGATTTTGTTTTCTTCAAAACTATGCCGTTACAAAATTACAAACGGGTAGTCATAAAAATCGGCACCAGTGTCCTTACCGCGCCTGACGGCAAACTGGATACAAAGCAGCTCGCATCTTCATTCGAAGACCTTGCCCGCGTGATCGCGCAGGGAATAGAGGCGGTGCTCGTCACCTCGGGCGCGGTCGCGATGGGGAAAAGCGCGCTTCGTGCCCTTCCCCGCAACGAGCATGGCCGCCAGGCATGCGCCGCGATCGGCCAGCCGCTGCTGATGCACGCCTACGGCGAGCTGGCCGCGCACCATCGCCTTACCATTGCCCAGCTTCTCATTACGCGCGAGGATTTTGACGACCGCGCGCGCTATCTCAACATCCGCAACACGCTCCATGCGCTCCTCAATATGAACGTGCTTCCGATTATTAATGAGAATGACGTCGTCGCCGCAGAAGTAGTGGGCGGTGACGCGTTCGGCGGCAATGATGCGGTGGCGGCGATGGTAGGGCTTCTCATTGATGCAGACCTTCTCCTGATCCTTGGCGAAACGGACGGGGTGCTCGATGCCCCGCCTGAAATCGGAAGGGCGAAACGCATTCCCGTAGTGAAACAAATAAACGAGGAACTCCTAAGCGTGGTAGGGAAAGATTCACCCTTAGGAAGAGGCGGCATGAAGCGGAAACTCGAAGCGGCAAAGCTCGCGACCCACTCGGGCATTGAAACCATTATCGCCAACGGGCGGCAAGAAGGGGTGATCACCAACATCATCCTATATGCCGCCGATACAGGCACGCGGGTGTTGCCCGCGCAAGAGGCGCATTCAAGCCGCGACCGGTGGCTCATTGGCGGCGTGGTGCAAAAAGGCTCTGTCACGGTTGATGCAAATGCCGCTAAGGCGCTCCAAAAAGGAAAAAGTCTGCTCCCGATAGGAATCCTAGAGGTCCAAGGGAATTTCGGACGCGGCGAAGCAATTCGCGTGCTCGACGAGCGCGGCGCCAGCATTGCGGTGGGGCTTGCCAATTACGCTTCAGGAGATTTAAATAAAATCAAACGCCTTCCTTCTTCCGAGATCGAAACACTGCTCGGCTATTCTGCGGGCGATGAAGCGATTCATAAAGACAATCTCGCGCTTACGAACAGCACGCTCACTTATGGAAAATAATCTTTCTCCCCTTACTATTGCTCAACACGCGCGGACCGCGAGCCTTGCGCTCCAGGCTGTTCCCGCCGCAATGAGGCACCGCGTGCTCATAACGGCGGCAACTCTCCTGCAACGACGAAAAAAGGATATTCTGGCGGCCGACACTGCTGACGTTCATCGCGCGCGCCATAAAGTTTCACCGGCATTTATTAACCGGCTCACCCTGAACGAAAAAAGGTTTTCCGAAATGATTGCGGCAATCAGAGCGATCGCACGGCAAAAAGACCCATTGGGAGAAGTAATCGAACGAAGAAAAATAAAAAACGGCGTAGTGCTCAAAAAAGTGCGTGTTTCCATCGGCGTGCTTTTTATCATCTATGAAGCCCGCCCCCACGTGACTGCGGACGCCGCTGCGCTCGCGCTGCGCGCAGGCAACGCCGTTATCCTTAAAGGAGGATCAGAGGCGCGAAATACTAACCGCCTAATCGCACAATGCTTCCAACAAGCGCTAAAAAGTGCGGGGCTTCCCCTCCATGCCGCGCAATTTATTGATACCGCGGACCGCACCGTCGTGAAAAAACTGTTAAAATGCGCCGACGACATTGACCTCGTCATTCCCCGCGGCGGCTACGGCCTCGTGAAGTGGGTGCGCAAAGAATCTCACATTCCTTCGCTTTCCCACGCAGAAGGGCTTGACCATACCTATGTGGATGCGTCTGCGGACATTCCGCTGGCAATTAAAGTGATAGTGAACGCAAAGACAAGCTTCCCTGCGGCCTGCAACTCGCTTGATCATTTGCTCGTGCATGAACGCATCGCTCAAAAATTACTGCCGCCGCTCCAGACTGCGCTGGTGCCATATGGCGTTGAACTCCGTGGCGACGCAAAGGCGCGGAAGATAATCAATGTAAAAGCAGCGACTATGCAGGACTGGGATACGGAATATTTGAGCCTCACCATGGGCATCAAAATAGTGCCAAACGTCGATGAAGCAACTGCGCACATTAATGCGCATGGCTCAAAACATTCTGAAAGCATTATCGCGCGCGATAAAAAAACAATCGCGTTATTCAAAAAAAATGTGGACGCCGCGGGAATATTCGTAAACTGCTCCACCCGCCTTCACGACGGCGGCGTTTTCGGGCTTGGGGCGGAAATGGGCATCAACACCGGCAAACTCCACGCCCGGGGTCCGGTCGGCGCCAAAGAGCTCACGACCTACAAATGGATTGCTGAAGGCAACGGCCAAACGCGTTAACAGTATAACGATTTAACAATTTAACAATTTATTTTATACGCCCAAAAACCGCACTCAAGATCATCCTCATCATCGGCCTCGCCGGCTTAACGTTCTCCGGTTATTTATCCTACTGGGAACTCTTCCGCGGCACGTGCCAGAATTCGCTCGTCTCCTGCGGCGCCGACGCCGCGCCTGTCACCACGTACTTCAAATACCCCGCCTGCGTCTACGGATTCTTCATGTACTTGCTCGTCACCCTTATCGCCATCCTGGGTTTAGCTAGAAAAGAGAAACCGTAGGTATAGGAATCTTTCAAATACTATAAGTCAAACGGGTCTCACCAAAGACCCATTTTTGTATTGACAGATAGTAAGTAAGTAAGTAAGTAAGATAGCTGGAATAAAACCTAATCACGAATGTCTAATAAAAATAGGAGAAATTGATATGGATAAGGAGTTAAAATTAAAATTACAAAAGACAAGTACTATCTCCTCCCTTCGGCAATTCCAAATTTGTGTTATCTGTTGTCTCGACAAGACAACAAAAATTATTAACAGAGCTGATGGTGTATATCTCAAAGTGTATGATTGGGATGATGGTGATGAAGACAAGCTAAGAAATGCGGGTTTGCTTGA
>MGER01000016.1:0-220 GCA_001791465.1 Candidatus Uhrbacteria bacterium RIFCSPLOWO2_02_FULL_49_11
ACTGTCATGGTAAAAATGCCGAGGTGGTTCGGCCACTCGCTGTCGCCGACGCGTTTGAAGCCTTCGATGACCATTTTTTTATAGGTCAGGGGATTCTTCTTAATGAGCAAGGTGTCGACGTCAAAGTTGCCCAAATTATCGAGATTGCGCTTGCCGCGAGGGGTTTGGAACGTTGGCTCAAAACAAAGGCATAAGGGCCGCAAGCCGTACACTTTTCTGA
>MGER01000016.1:314-8013 GCA_001791465.1 Candidatus Uhrbacteria bacterium RIFCSPLOWO2_02_FULL_49_11
CTCCTCGAACTCTTTGCGGCGCGCGTCCCAATCGATATTCTTGTCTTTCCGCTCGGCAGATTGGCAGGCGTCGCAGACGCCCTGGTCGTTGAAGTGCAGGTCAGGCTTGGTGTTTGGCATGACGCATCGCGTACAATATTTTAGTTTCATAATATCTTTATTATCATTAAGCGCTTATAATCCATTATGGGCATCTGATCTCAGTATCCAGACGTTGTCGACTTTTTCAAAAATATCCGGATTGTAAAATTTATTAAATATATCCCAAAACTCTTTCGGGGTGTAGCCTGTAAAACGAAGAAAGTCTTCAATCGCTTTGGGGTCAATTTTGTGATCATGCTCTTTTATCAGTTTTCGCGCCTCGTCTAGGGTGAGTCTTCCTTCTCGGACGCGGCGGCTGGCAATATCGGTGACTCTTTGAAAACCGAACTTCGGGTATTTGAGATAGAAATTGACCATGTAAGCCACCGAGTCAATCTGTTCAAAGTCTTCAATCGTGCCTTCCCGTTTCCATTCGTGGGTGAGGTCTTGGAATCCACGCTGCTTCGCGGTGGCGAGATGGGCAACGCTGCTCCACGGATCAAAGTGGCTCATGAAAATAATATCAGGCCACTGTTCTTTGGGTGAAGGCGGGGGGATCGCGGCATCCAATTCAGTCAAGGGTATGCCTTTGTTGCGCCAATAATCGAAGTCTACTTCTTTAAAAATATTTTCCATGTAGGCTTTCCCCGAGGAGAGGTCGTCTATTTCCGTAGTGCCGTATTCATAGGCGGGGTTCTCCCCGTAGACAATGAGTTTAATGCCCATTCTGATGGCGGTTTTTAAAACAATGCTGTGTATGCCTTTTTCAATGAAGCGCAGAGGCTCGCCCAGTTCTTCAAACGCTATCCGCACCACTTTTTTAAGAAGAGGAGGGCTCCAGTAAAACGCCAAGTGATCGCATCCCCATGTGATTCCCATGTTGTGGAAGTTATGGACTCCTGCTCTTGTTTTGGTAAACGGGTCTCCGACGGTAAACAAGAGCGGATGCATCCCCATCTCTTCGACCATAGTGTACACCTGAAAGTGACTGTCCTTGCCGCCGCTGACAGGAATCATGCAATCATAGTAGTGGTCGCTGCGCTTATGGGCTTCGCAAATGCGGGCGAGTTCTTTTTTCCTTGCCTGCCAATCAATCAATTTCCGTTTGGCAAAATTGCGGCACGCTTGGCACACGCCCTCCTGGTCAAAAATTATTCCCGGCCGCGTATTCGGCATTAAACATTTAATGCAGCGTTTGAGTTTCATCATATTTTGTGATTTTCTGTTATAAAATTTTATACACCTCTTGCGGTTATTATATACGAAAATACCTCGCACGCAAGCCCTGACGGAAATATGCGCGCGGGTGGTAACGTTTGATCGTATTTAAAGATTGTTATTTTGCCCCGAATTAAATTCAAGGCGACGTTGAGGATTTTTCCAGTAAAAACATGGCATCCACTTGCCGGGCATTTGCGGCATAGGGATATTTTTTTTCTTTCACGAGGGCAAGTACCGGAAACAGATCAAGATATAAATTTGAGAAGTTCGTTTTCCAGAGACGGTCTTGATGGTCGCGGTACTTGATTTCCGTAAGCGTTTCGGCAAAGTATTCAAATCCCCAGATATATTTTTTCGAGACCCGCACGATTTCCGCCATAGCCTTTTTCACGTCGTCAGGATGGATATGGATGAGCACCCCAGAGGTAAAGACCAGATCAAAGTAATTATTTTTAAAAGGAAGATCAAATGCGCTGCCCTGCACTATGTTAATGCCTTTCGTGAGTTGCTTGGCGCGCTCTACCGCGTATTCCATAATTTCAATGCCATAAAGATTTTTATAACCCTGCTGCTGGAGGAGGTTAAGTTGATTGCCGACATTACAGCCGACTTCAAGAATATTCCATTGTTCCTTTGACACCCCCTCTTTTATCTCCCCCTTTTTAGGGGGAGAAATCGGGGAGAGAAACTCATCGTTCATGGTACTTCTCGCAACGCCGTAAATTTGCTGGTAAAACGCATCGAACGCCGCAGGATCATAATTGTTCCGTTCCGTATAATCAGCGCCGAATTGCCCTTGCCAGAATTGTTCTTGTTGCGTGGTCATGGATAAATTGTAGCTTAAAATAAAGCAAAAGGCCAGAGCGCGATCTATATTTTTTTTACGTATGAAACGCTATTTCAAGTCAAATAGCCGTAGGGGAGAATCTTGTGTTATGATAGAGAGGAACGTTTTATTAAATTTGAAATATGCCTTGGCAAGCGTGGGTTGGATTAAATATTATAAGCGGGAGCGTGGTGGCAAAGATTCTGATTAAACGGTTCAGTGCGTCGCCCGCGCGCATCCAGTGGCTCATCGGGCAGTACGCGTTCTGCGCGCTTTTTTCGTTTCTCTATCTCGGGTTTGCCGGCACAAAAATAGAATGGCCTCTATTTGCGCTTTTCATCGCGCTCGGCATGGTGAGCAGTTTGAGCACCTACGCGCAATGGCGAGCGATTAATATGAGCATGAGTGTGACATCGCTGTGCACGCCTGCGGGAGGACTGATTGCCCTGCTCCTCGGCTACCTTTTTCTGGGGGAGGCGCGTTATATCAATACCGGGGTGGCGGCCGGCCTTGTCATAACGCTGATCGCGGTCGGGATATTTACTGGTACACGCATAGCGCCACGGCACGAGAGAATTCACCCAGGAAGGCTTATAAAATATATCGCCATGATGAGCATCATGGCGGGCGCGGTGATTTTCCTTATGCGTCTTTTTGCGCAGCACGGGATACCATTGCCGCTCTATGTGACGGGCTGGTATACGGGAGCGTTTATCGGGTCTCTACTTCTATATTTTTTGAAGGGGAGGAATAAAGAACGCATTTCCCTCTCTTTGAAAGATCTCGGACTGCTTGCGATACTGGGGGTTTCGATTTGGACTGCGAAAACCTTTCTCTATGTGACACTATCCCAGGCGCCCATTACGGTGGTTGAGCCGATTTTTCAGGTAAGTGAAATCATTATCCCTTCATTGATCGGACTTTATGTATTCCACGAAATCACGTTATTCAATCGGTTGCAAAGATTTTCGTTTGTGTTAGGCGTGATCGGAAGCGTTTTGCTCGCAATAAGCTATTGAGCAAAGGCGCCGTAAAAAAATAACATATTCATCACTTTGGGCTGTTATAAGGTATATAGCCATACTGTAGCAGTTAAATGAGGATTATATTGGAAAGGTCTATTTTTTTAAGCGCCCAAAGTAATATTTGATCGCTGAGGCGACGGATTGGATATCATTTTTTGTTAGATGCACGTGCAAGGGAAGGGTAATGGCAGTGTCTGAATAGCGTTCGCACTCGGGAAGCGAGAAATGCCGCCATCCATGCGCGCGGTAATAAGGATGGCGGTAGACGGCAGGGTAATGGAAATTAACCCCGATACCATGCTTGAGCAGATAATGGTAGAGGGGGAGGCGATCAGCCTTCTTTTTTGTGCGAATAACGTAAAGATGCCAGCTCGAACGTATAGAGGGAAGTTCAACCGGGAGAATGATTTGATCAATATCGCATAATTTTTTGTGGTACCATTGTACGATGGCGCGACGCGTGCGGTTAAATTGTTGAAGTTTTTGTAATTGGCTTAATCCCAGCGCACACTGTATGTCGGTGATGCGGTAATTAAAGCCGAGCGCGGACATGGCAATAAAGCCGTTGTTATCCTTGGTGACGCCATGGGTGCGGAGGAGCTTGAGCCGTTCATAAAGCCGTCTATCATTGGTGACAATGGCGCCGCCTTCGCCGGTAGTGATAGTTTTCACTGGATGAAAGCTGAACGTGGTCATGTCCGCGTAGGATGCATTCGGTTTCCCATGATAGGTTGCTCCCAGCGCATGTGCGCCGTCGGCAATGACCATCAGTTTCCGTTTCCGGGCGATCGTGCGGATTGTTGCCATGTCACAAGGATGACCACACATATGGACAGGCACGATAGCTTTCGTCCTTGCGGTAATCAGCCGTTCGATCTTCGTTTCGTCAATATTGTACGTATCAGCGCGAATATCGCAAAAAATCGGTTTTGCGCCAACGGCAAGCAGCATGTTCGTCGTGGCAACAAACGTCATCGCTGGGACGATCACTTCATCTCCTTTTTTCAATCCTGCCGCGAGATATGCGAGGTGCAACGCTGCGGTACCGTTGCACACGGCAACGACGTAGCGCACGCCACATTGACGCGCAAGAGCAGCCTCAAAATGGCTCACCGTCGGACCTTGGGTGAGAAAATCGGAAATCAGGACATTGGTGACGCTCTGAACGTCATCGGCATAAATGCGTTGTCTGCCGTATTGAGATCGGTACATTTATTTATTTTCTAATAACTTGCAATAGTTTTTCTTTCGTGAGCCATTCGGTATTTGTATCGCTCGTATAGCGGAATCCCACGGGAAGAGGTTTTCCTTGGGTGTGATATTGGGCATAGAGATTTTCCGCAAAGTACACGAATTCAGGCAAAATCACATAGTGATTGGCGAGTTCAAAGGCGTGCCGTGATTCTTGTTCGGTAAGAAGTATTTCATGCAGTTTTTCGCCCGGGCGTATGCCGATGACTTCTTGCTTCGCGTCAGGGGCAAGGGCGGCGATAAGGTCTGAAAGGCGCATGCTGGGGATCTTAGGCACAAATATTTCCCCGCCCTCCATTTTCTCTAACGCAAAGCGTACGAGCTCGACTGCCTGCATGAGGGTAATCCAGAAGCGTGTCATGGCGGGGTCGGTGATTTTTACCGCTCCGGCATGGCGCGCGCGCACGGTTTCGACCACACTGCCGCGGCTGGCGAGCACATTGCCGTAGCGTACGGCAGAGAAAAGCGTTTTTTGCGCGGCGTATGAATTGCCGGCAACGATTAGTTTTTCTGCGCAAAGTTTGGTCGCGCCGTAGAGATTGACGGGATGTACCGCTTTATCGGTAGACACCAACAGCACTTTTTTCACGCCTTTGTCAATGGCCGCTTCAATGAGATTTTGCGTGCCGAGGACATTGGTCTTGACCGCTTCATACGGGTTGTATTCCATGGCCGGCACTTGTTTGAGCGCGGCGGCATGGATGACGATGTCCACGTCCGTCAGTGATCGTTCTAATCGGGGGAGATCGCGCACGTCGCCGATGAAGAAGCGGAGCTTTTCATGCGGTATGTCATGCTCCATTTGATGCTGTTTCCATTCATCGCGACTGAAGACGATTACTTTTTTTATATCTTCCCGAGGGAGCAGGGTTTTGGCGAGCGCAACGCCGAGCGATCCAGTGCCGCCGGTGATGAGGATGGTGGAATGATCAAACATATTGATATTGATTATGGAGAAAAATGTTCGGCAAGATTATGCATTTTTGATAAGTAAGAATTGGCATTGTTCATTAATTCTTGCGGCGCACCCTGTTCAATAATGCGTCCTTGATCAAGGGCAAATATCATGTCGGTATTTAGAACGGTAGAGATACGGTGCGCAATGATCAGAATAGTTACCTTCCCTTTTAGCGCTTGCAAAGAGCGCTGGATCGCCGCTTCTGATTCATTGTCCAGGCTGCTGGTCGCTTCGTCAAGAATGAGGAGTTGGGGCTCGCGTGCCAGCGCGCGTGCAAGGATTATGCGTTGGCGTTGTCCCGCAGACAGGGACGCTCCGCGTTCTCCCACCACGGTGTCGTAGCCTTGCGGGAGATTCACGATGAAATCATGGATAAAGGCGGCGCGGGCGGCTTCTTCCCGTTTGGCGCGGGTAATGGTTTCATTGTAAAAGGAGATATTATGCGCCACCGTGTCATTGAGCAGGAAGACGTCTTGGGAGACATAACCGATGTGGCGTCTCCAATCGTTTACGGCAAAAGAGGCATAGGGGATACCATCGAGGAGGATTTGTCCTTGGCTCGGCTCCAGCAGGCGCATGAGCAGATCGACCAGCGTGGTTTTCCCCGCGCCTGATGACCCTATAAGGCCGAAGACACCGCCGCGGGGGAGCATGAGCGAGAGGCGGTTGATGACGGGCCGTTCGGGTGAGTAGGAGAATGAGACGTCCTTCATTTCTAATAGAGTATGAAATGAAAAGGAAAGCCCGTGGGAATCAACGGATTCAGCCTGCGCCGCAATGTTATGCATGTAGTCTGCCACACTGCGAAGATAGGGTGCAATTTCGTTCAGGCTTTGCAATTTCGTCTGCACAGACTGGACATACGAAAATATTTTTTGGATAAGGTATAGGATGACGGCGAACGAGGCAATCTGGAATCCCGGCTGCGGGTAAGCACACGCGAAGAGTACTAGGATAAAAATAATCGTAAGCGGTTGGATTAAGGTATTGGGGATACTGGTATAGATAGACATCCAAATCCGCGAACGGCGCAGGCGGCGGAAAAAGATGTCCGCATGCGCGGCAGTGGGCGCTTCGGCGTTGAAGGTTTTCACGGTCTTGATGCCGATCATGTGTTCATTGATATGGTGCGCGACTTCTTTGGCGGTATTGAGAAATCGCTGGGACATGACCCTTGTTTTATAAAGGAGCGGTTTGAAAAGAAGAAAAAAGAGGCCGCCGAGCGCCAAGGTAATTAAGGTTATGACGACGGAGATATTCAAGGCAACGAGTACGTACATGATCAGGCTAGTGAGCAGAAGGATAGCGCTCGCGAGGTACATAAGCGCGCTAGCGCCGTTACCCACGTGGTCCATGAGGATTTTTTCGAGATGTCCTATTTTCTGCTGGGCAAGGTACGGCCAGCGCGCGGCAAGCGTCGCCGCGTAGAGCTTCTGTCGAACGCTGGTTTCATAGTCGGCGGTAATGACGGCGTTCACCGCATTGGCAATGAGCAGGATGAGCGCCTTGCAGATGAAGAGAAGGATGATGAATGCAATCAGCAGAGGCGGGGTGAAATTGAGGTGCAGGTGGGAAAAGAGCGACTGCGTCATGCGGGTCAAGGGATCATCCTGGATGAAGGTTTCATGAGTAACGAGCGAGAACATCGGCACCACGGCATTGATGCCTACGCCTTCCAAAATGCCGCTTAAGAACCCAAGGGTTGCCAGTAGCACAATCCTCAGCTTATATGCACTGAATGATGCGCTAAGCAGCCGTAGGTTTTCGGTGAGATGAGATGTTTGAATACGCATAAAATTATACGCGTGTCTGCGCGTGATGCCACTCAATGGTCTTCTTAAGCCCTTCTTCAAAAGAGGTCGTCGCGCGGAAGCCGAATTCTTGCTCTGCCCGTGAGATATCGAGCTGGCGGCGGGGTTGGCCATCGGGCATCGAGGAATTCCAGCGGATTTCACCCTTGTATTCCATCAATCGGCAGATGAGTTCCACGAGGTCCTTAATCGTGATTTCCCTCCCTGATCCGAGATTGACTGGATCGGGTTTGTCATAATGTTCTGTTGCCCGCACGACGCCTTCTGCCGCATCTTCGACGTAAAGGAATTCACGCGACGGCGTGCCAGTGCCCCAGACTTCGATGAAGTCTTTTTTTTCTTTTTTCGCGTCTGCGACCTTCTTGATAAGCGCGGGTATGACATGGGACGTGAGGGGATCGAAATCGTCGCCCGGGCCATAGAGGTTTACCGGCAGAAGGTAAATTGCTCTAAAGCCGTATTGCTGGCGATAGGCTTGCGCTTGCACCAGAAGCATTTTTTTAGCTAATCCATAAGGGGCATTCGT
>MGER01000016.1:8089-8210 GCA_001791465.1 Candidatus Uhrbacteria bacterium RIFCSPLOWO2_02_FULL_49_11
CCAAGCGCGATAAATTTTTTTATACCATTCTGCCGCGCCGCTTCCATCAGCTGAATGCCCATGATGAGGTTATCATAAAAAAGCTCTCCCGGTTTTTCGCGATTTAACCCGATCCCGCCTA
>MGER01000017.1:0-792 GCA_001791465.1 Candidatus Uhrbacteria bacterium RIFCSPLOWO2_02_FULL_49_11
CGCCTTCCGCGCGCCAAACGTGCGATAGGCGTATTGCGCGGCAACCTGTCCTTGCCCCGCATCTGACGAAACCGTGCGGAAGAAATAATCATTTGGTTCGCTCAATGCGGGATTGGTCGCGGAAGAGGACATCATCACTGCTTGTGTCTCATTCGTGATCGGCACGGCAGCTATGGTTTCGCTGGAACAGCTGCCGCCGAAAATGACTTTCACCTTATCCACACTCACCAATTTTTGCGCTGCCGATGCGCCGCTGCTTGCATCGCCGCACTGAGCATCTTCTGCCACCACTTCCACTTGCTGCCCGTCGATTCCGCCCGCAGCGTTAATCTCTTCCTGCGCCATTATGACCGCGCGCTGCTGGGGCACGCCCAAGACAGCGCCATCGCCGGTGAGCGCGAATAACAAGCCGATTTTTACGGGTTCCTTTACCTGGGCATTATCCGCTGGCGGCAAAGCGGGAGCCGTCGCGGGTTTATAGCTCACCGCGATGGCTATGATAATCACCGCCGCCAATCCCACTAAACCTATAATCCACTTCTTATTCATATTTCTGTCCTTTCCTGGCATTTTATAAGATTACGATATCTTATGAAGGATGCCATTATATGTATAATGTTAATTGTAATATAGGATAATAATTAATTCAAAAATTTTCTCCATGTTAACACAAAACATCATATACGACAATGATAATTATAATCATGTCTTAGATGCCAAAGGTACAATTTTTTCAGTGGTTGATATAGAACAGTACATCCCGCACCTTGAGCAATTTGGTACAGAACAAGT
>MGER01000017.1:841-7672 GCA_001791465.1 Candidatus Uhrbacteria bacterium RIFCSPLOWO2_02_FULL_49_11
TGAGGACCAGGCTGAAAATAAAAGAAAAAGCACTTGCGCGTATAAGCGAGGAGGCGCTCAGATGGTATCACGAGACCTACACTAAACATCCTGAACGGAAAAAAATTACGGAATACCGATGGCTTGAAAAAGATCTGCCGTTATCGCTTACGGCCGAAGTCATGATCTATGACGATAAGGTTATTGGCGTGTTATTCAGGCTTGAGGATAAATCCGCGTTTGAGATCCAAAGCCAATCTTTTGCAAATTCCCTTAAGACAGTTTTTGGTTCAGCATCTGAACGGTGGTAACGTCCGGCGCGCCTCGCAACGATGCGCGTCCCATTGTTTCCGCCGATAAAGGCGGAGCGACCTGCACCCCCCGATGAGGCGGGACGAGTATTTTCTGGCGGGTCCGGCCGGATTTGAACCGGTGATCTTCTCCGTGACAGGGAGACGTGTTGGACCGGGCTACACCACGGACCCATAACATGTACGCGGCAGAATTATACGCATTGATTAAAAAATTTGCAAGGGAATGCCATTTTTCTTATTCAGTTTTCGGTATAATAACACTATGCCACTGAAACCTACACCCAGAAGAAGCAAGCTCACGAGCTGCTGCAGACGAATGCCAAAAATGAGCGGCATCGGGTCGATGCGCAAAAATTCTATGAAGAATCTCCCGAGTCCTGCGAGAATGAGGTAGAGGAAGAAAACGAGACCAGGACGATACTTCTTTACCGTCATTCCCGCGCAGGCGGGAATCCAGAAACGCAACGAAAACCGATTTTTATTTTTTCTTTCTGGATCCCGGGTCAAGCCCGGGATGACCGCATGGAGCATGCCCAATAAAACGATACACACGATAAATAGCCACACCGACTCATAGAGAAATACCGGGTGGAAATATTCGTACTGCATAAAATCAGAGAGCCGGTGCGCCGCATCGATGGGAATCCCCCATGGCAGGTTGGTGGGAGGCCCAAAGAGCTCCTGTCGGAAATAATTTCCCCAGCGGCCAATCGCTTGGCCGAGTGCAACGGAAGGCGCAAGCAGATCTGCAAGAAACAAGAAATAAGAAATAAGGAACAATCTTGGTCTTTGTATATTGGTTATTGGAATTTTTCTAGTGATTGTATCTTGTAATTTACATCCTTCCCGCTGACTGTTATTTATCACCTTATCGTAAACATCGCTATGCTTACGTATAAAGAACCAAATAACGATTACACCAGCGAGTAATGCGCCATGGATTGCAAGCCCGCCGCGCCAGATGGCGAAAATCCAAAGCGGATGCTCCCAATATAACGGTAGCTCATTCAAGACATGGTAAAGCCGCGCGCCCACGAAACCGCAGAGCACGAGGTAGATAAAAAGATCGTTCAACACCGTCACCGGGAGGTGCGCACGGGAAAAGTTGCGCCGCGCGATGGCGTAGCCTGCGGCGATGCCAAGCATCATAAAAAGGCCGTACCAGTGAATGGAGAAAGGACCAAAAGAAAAAAGAATGGGAGGAGGATGGAAAGTGTGCAAAAACATTGAGAAGCTCTAAATCCGAAACCCTAAATCCTAAATAAATTCCAAGTTCAAAACTTAAATGCCCAAAATCGTTTTGAATTTCGGTAATTTGGATTTTGGATTTGTTTAGTATTTAGAATTTAGAGTTTAGAGTTTCCCCTCATGGGGCTATTATTTTCGCCGTGCTCACCCGAATCTCTTCTGCCGTTTTGGGGCCGATGCGCCGCTCCACTATGCGTCCTTCGCGGTCTATAAATATGGTAAGCGGCATGAATGGTTTTCCCTGCCCGAGCAATTTGAAATATTTCCCTTCCGGGTCCTGGAGCAGGAGATATTTTATCCCTAACTTCGCCGCGAGCGTCACTCCCTTTTCTACAGGTTCAGAATCGCCGCGATGGATGCCCACCACGGTGAGCTTGTCTTTCCCGTACAAATCCTCCATGTACTGCATGAGGGGCATTTCCTTTTCGCAAAATGCGCACCATGAAGCCCAAAAGTCAATAATAACCGCGGTTTTATCTTCATACTCCGCCACTGAAAACCGTTTCCCTTCGAACGTGTCCGCCGAGAAAGGCGGCACGAACTCATCGTTGCCGGCAGGGATGATGCTTTGGGCGGTGGACGAGGCCTCATCTGCCGTGTGCGCGCTATTTGGCGTTAAGGGGGTCCTCATGGTGAAGTATAAAAAAAGAGCGCCGCATGACACGAGCAACAGCGCCGCGGCTCCTAGAAGTAATTTCGTCCGGTATCCTGCCGCGCGGGCTTGGGCGCGCCTTCCTGGTTTCACGCTGTGGGGAAAGGACATACTTTGTGAAAAATCCCAATGACCAAATCCCAATGCCCAATAAATAAACAAAATCCCCGCCTGCCAATGCCTGTCACTAATGAACGTATTGTTCTATTGGTACACACTGGCCTTTATCTCCAGATATTCCTAAAAGTATGGCTATGGCGGGCAGGCAAATGTCCAATGACCAACATTGGGATTTGAGATTTTATTGGAAATTGGTCATTGGGGTTTGGGGCTTCTCAATGTTATTCTTCCTCCTCGTCATTGTCATCGTCGTAGCAGCAGCTGCCCGCGGGATCGCCGGATCCGCAGTCGCACGGCTCCACGGAGCCGCAACAGGCGCCATAGACGAGACCTGAGCCACACTGACAGAGCTCATTAAGTTTCATAATACCACATAGATATTTATCATTTCTCTTATTCGAATTTCAAATTTCAAAATCCAAAGTTCAAAGGAATCTCAAAATCCCAATGCCAAAATTTGACATTTGAATTTTATTTGACATTTGAGCTTTGAACTTTAGTATTTCCGAACTGTGCAGACATCTCATACTGTTCGCTCGGAACCGTATTCTTTCTGATATACTCGTATGCCGATGTCGCCGCCATTGACCCTTGCGCGGCCGCGGTGACGATTTGGCGGAAAGAGCCTGTCGCGTCCGTCACGTCTCCTGCGGCAAATACGCCGGCGATATTTGTCTGCATAAACTGGTCCACATGAATATGCCCGCTCTCGGTGAGCGCCACTCCCAGAGATGCGGGAAGCGCCCGATCCGGCACTGCGCCAATTTCTATGAAGAGTCCATCAAGTTTTAAAATATCATTTCCTTGATAACCCGGGAAGAGCTTCACTCCTATAAATTTCCCATTTTCTTCTAACATTTCTTTCACCTGCGTGTGATATAAAGTCTCAACCTTATCGCTTTTGCTTTGCATCAGCCGATAATTAATTGGTTCTGCGTTCACTTGCTCCAGCTTCACAATTAAAAAAACTTTATGAGCGAATTCAGTAAGCAAGTTTACTCCCTTCACCGATGCATCGCCTCCTCCCACAATCCCCACGGTCTTGCCTTTGTACAATGGCCCGTCGCACGTCACGCAGTAAGATACCCCTTTGCCGGTCAGTCGCTCTTCGTTGGGAAGCCCCAATCTCCTGCGCGCCTGGCCATGGGTGAATATAATGCATGAGCCCTCTCTCACGCCTTGCCCCACTACGGACACTTTGAACTGATGGCCTTCTTGTGTCACTTTCTCAACTCTGCCCGGTTGGACTTCAGCGCCGAACTTGAGCGCGTGATTGCGGAATTTCTGATAGAGCTCATACCCGTCAATCGCCTCAAAACCGGGATAGTTTTCTATCAATCCCGCATTTGCGGTTTCTCCTCCGGGAGTTTCCCCTTCTATCAACAGCACAGACAGTTCATACCGTTTCGCGTAGAGCGCCGCCGCATAGCCTGCGGCACCACCACCAACAATTATCAAATCATATTCATTTCGACTCTTCATAAAAAATAACAAGGTTATTGCGACCAGCAATTCTCATAAATCCCAAACTCCCTGCCTGCGCAGGCAGGCAATATCCAATGACCAATAAAATCCCAATTCCTCAATAACCAATATTGGACATTTGTATTTGGAGCTTTATTGGAAATTGGGATTTGGACATTGGGATTTCTCATCCTATTCATTTCCGTGATAATGGTGGTTTAAATAGTACTCGCTTAAAGGCGGCTTCATTAATTTTTCTTTCCTGACCAGTGCAAGCACTTTTTCCACCAATACCTTGGGCTCATTGTGATAGATGATTTTCCCCGCGCCTTTCTGCGCCGCCTTGACAATGCCCTTAATCAAATCGGCGGAACCGCCGCTCTCGATAAGCACCCCGATGGGCTTCCGATCTTCAAACGCAATGGTAAATTCGTTGAGCGTCCCAATCCTCCCGTTAATGACAATCACTGCGTCGGAAGCGCGGGTGAGCAGGAGATTCCGCCCTGAATAATCAAATCCGGTATAAATGATCAAATCAAAATACTTGGTCGGCAAATGATAGTGGCGAATATGGTCACGCTCGGAGGAGGCGGGGGAGAGGCCTATGGAAATGCCACCCAACTCTTTTGCGCCCTGCGCGGCCGCATAGGGAATGCCGGTGGTGGCGCCCGTCACGAGCACGCATCCATGCCGTACAATCTCGCGTCCAATGTCCTTCGCTTTATCCATCGCGGCTTGCGTCACCACGGGGCCGCCCGCAGCGCCGGAGACGCATATGGTATATTTGAGCCAACCAAGATTCTTCTTTTGCTTTTTTTGTATATTCATAATTCTTTAATAATTTTCAATTTTTCAATGTTTGGGAATCGGATCATTGAATCATTTATTGAAAATTGTAAAATTGAGAATTGAAAAATTGAATATTTTATAATGACATTATTTTAATTCCATCCAGTATAGCTTGCGTAGGCCATTTCGTAAGTAACCCTCGTTTCGCGCCCATCTCTTGTATCGTGCCGAGCGCATTGAGTGTTGCCAGTTGCAGCGCCCGCGCAGGGTCTTTCCACCGCAGTATACCAGAAATAAATCCGGCGCCAAATGCGTCGCCCGCGCCCGTGGAATTCACCACCTTCACTTTTTTGCTCCTCGCCCATAAGAACTGGCGCTGATCCCAATAATACGCGCCCCGCGCGCCATCAGTAACCACTACGGCATTTGGAAAATGGGCGGAGAGACGATGCCGGAGCGCATGCATATCCCGCGCGCCTGGCGCGAGCGTGTGCGCTTCTTCGCGATTAAGCAATAGCACATGCGCTGCGTCGCAATGCGTGCGAAGGATTTCGAGCCCATACCGCAATTCTCCCATGCCCGGATTGAACGCGACCCGCACTCCCCGCGCGCACGCTGCGTTGATAAGGCGTTTGAGCAGAGCGATGTTTCCCGCAAGCGAAGTAACCACAAGCCACGTCGCATTAAGCTTCTGCCAAGGAATGTCTGCAGAGGAAAATGAGGCGGAAACACCCCTATGGACAAGCGCCGTGCGGTCGCCGTGGGGGGTAAGGAGAATGGTCGCATACCCGGTCGTGCCCCCCGCCGCATGGCGCACCCAGTCAGTCTTTATCCCTCTCCCGCGCAAATCGTTCACTACCGCCGCGCCTGCGCTGTCATTCCCCACTTTAGCAATGATGCCCGCGCGGAATCCCAAATTGCGGAAGGTAGCGGCGGCATTCGTCGCGCCGCCGCCCGTTTCAAAATCAATGCGCTCCACGTTCACTTTTTCACCCAAGGGGAAACACTCGCATAACCGTTTAGTGCGCGATGAGCGCATAAGATGAAACCCCTTGCTCATTAAGAATACATCCTGGGTTGCCGCGCCGATGGCGATGACGTCGAACATAATTGGTAATTTATAACTCTTATTGCTGAGCTGGTGATAATTGCTGTAACTGCTTGATTGTTTTTGCAATATCTTTGGATTTATAAATATCGCTTCCAACCACAAGATAATCCACTCCCGCGTCTACGCACGCTTGCGCGCTTCCCATCTGAAGATGCACGCCGCCGTCCACGCCAATCTTTATTTTTTTAAATTGTGCGCGCGCGTCCCGTATCCTTTCAAGCGTCCCGGGGATAAATCCTTGCCCGCCCCATCCCGGATGCACGCCCATGAGCAGAAGCGCATCCAGTATACCATGGAAGCCGGCAAGTGTTGAAAGCGATGTATCAGGATTCAACGCCGCCCCCGCTTCTCTGTCGGCACGCTTGACCGCGTCGCAGACAGCGGCGCCCTCCGCAGTAGACTCAACGTGGAACGTGATGCGTTTTATCTGCGAAATTCTCTGCGCGCGCGCAACATACGAGAGCGGGTCCTGTACCATGAGATGCAAATCAATCACCAACCCAAGGGAAAGTGATGACAAATCCTCAATGGTAGTCCATGTCTTATGCGCGACAAATACTCCATCGCCCACATCGATTTGCACCCAGTCCACAAAGGGCGCCACGAGATTCAGCTTCTTCTCCACCTTCTCATAGGTGTCTTCGATGATAGCGGGAAGAATCACTGTCATAGTAAAATCCCAATTTCCAATGACCAATGAAATCCCAATGACTCAATGACCAAATTTGGACATTGGGATTTCTAATTACGCGACCTGTGTGGACGTTTTAAATCGCATTCTTGATGTTCTAATAACGATATTTTTCTAAGTCTCCTCATATACTTCTCCTTCGGCGCAAAATCGGTGTCAAGCCAGCTCTTGAGGATGCGGCGCATCTGTGCCGCGGTCAGATAATCCGCGGACAACACAAGCACATTCGCATCATCATCATGTTTGGCTGCCGCCGCCTGTTCAGGTGAAAAACACAAGGCGGCGCGAACCCCTGCCACCTTATTAGCAACCACTGACATCCCCACGCCGGACCCGCACAGGAGCACGCCCTGCTTATCCTCTTCCTGCGCGACCCTCAAAGCCACCGCATAGGCGACATCTGGATAATCATCATGCGCGTTATACGAATGCGCCCCTTCATCGGCGACGAGGTATCCCCACT
>MGER01000017.1:7700-8931 GCA_001791465.1 Candidatus Uhrbacteria bacterium RIFCSPLOWO2_02_FULL_49_11
TAATTGGAAGCCACGATGATCTGCGCCAATTACTATCGTTTTCAAAGACTTCTCCATAAATCCCAAGTTCAAAGTTCAAATATCAAATAAAATCAAAAACCACAACTTCAAAACCTTCTTTGACGTTGGATATTTGAGCTTCATTTGGCATTTGAAATTTGACATTTGTTATTCTTACCAATTACCAAAACGACGAGACCTGCCGCCCTTGACCCAACAAGCCTTCTATAATTTCCGTAAATTCCTCTTCCGACAACACCCCCGCGTACTTCGTTCCGTTTATAAAAAAGGTCGGCGTGCCGCCAACTCCTAACGCGCGCCCATCGTCAAAGTCCGCAATCACCTCATTCGTTTTAGAACGGCCGTCCAGGCACTGATTGAAAAGTTTGAGATCGAGGCCTGTGTCGCGCGCGTACCTTCCGAGATCTTCGCGCGCAAGGCTGTCCTGATGTTCAAACAAAATATCGTGATATTCCCAAAACTTGCCCTGCGCATGCGCGCACTCTGCCGCCTCAGCCGCGCTCTGCGCATTCTGATGCGCGTCAGAAATAGGAAAATCGCGGTACTGAAATCGTATCTGAGTTCCGTACGTATCTAACAACTGTTTTATTATCGGATACTCCTCGCCGCAATAAGGGCATTCAAAATCGCTGAATTCTATGATAGACACCTGCGCTTCGATATTCCCCCGGACAGGATCATCGCTGGTCCATAACTGCTGCCGCGCTGCCAGCTCCGCGGGGGTAGGCTCTTGCGTCACGGCCGCGGACGGCAAAAGTGTGCCCTGGCGTGTCTCACTTTTAAGCGTGCGAGAGATCACCGCGTATCCTATATACACCCCGATGAGCGCAACGACACCCACAAACACCACGATGCGGTGAGATGAGGACGAACCGAGGCGCTGCGGCATATGCGTGGCGATAATGTTGATCTGGAAATATATTCTTTCTTTATTATATCAGACGCATCCCTAGTTATCCACTTGCCTTATCCTTCAAACCGATATAAGCTTGAAAAGCTCATTCACAAGACTCTTTACTCACAGAGAAGTGGGGTTTTATTCCCCTGCTGTGCCGCAACGGTAACGCCCGCCTAAGTTTTGCAGAGCAAAATTTTGGCGGGACAAGCCCGGTCGCTGGAGTAAAGTAACCCCCTCACGTGACTCCGAGCAGAGTTATCCCATGGTTTTTATGCGCAACTTTCTCTTTGCGTTTTGAGACCATCCACTCCC
>MGER01000017.1:8961-10628 GCA_001791465.1 Candidatus Uhrbacteria bacterium RIFCSPLOWO2_02_FULL_49_11
CTCGTTCTTTTCGCGCTGCTGGCGGCTGGGCTCTTTGCGAATCCCTGGCCGCACTCGTCCCGACTTGCCCCTGCGTATGCAGATGATCCCGCCTTGAGAGCGATGAATTATTTAAAAAGTAAACCCGCAAATCCCTGGACTACCATGGCGCTTATCGCAACGGGGGACGCAGAAGTCCCTGCAGAATACCTTAAAACGGTTGATACCAGCTCTGCAATCGCGATGGAAGCGCCGATGCTCGCGATTGCCGCGACTGGCAACGACCCGCGCACTTTTACCGGAACTGACTTGGTCGCGAAGCTCAACACGTTCCACACCAACGGCCAGATCGGCGATCCTGCGCTTTTCAACGATGATATTTTCGGCATTCTTGCGCTCATCGCGGCAGGAGAGACTTCCGATGACCCGGCGATCCAAGACGCAAAAACAACTCTCTTCAACGCACAGCGGGAGGACGGGTCATGGGGAGACACGAATACCACCGCTGCGGCCATTCAGGCGCTTATCGCCGCAGGAATCGCCCCATCCCAAGAACCGATTTCAAGAGCGCTTCTCTGGCTGAAAGGCACGCAAAATGAGGATGGCGGATTCCCCTACTCCTGGCCAGCCAATCCCTATACTGGTGAGCCAGATCCTTCCGACTCTTCATCCTCCGCCTGGGTTGCGCACGCAGTGAGAAAAGCAGGCCAGGATCCTGCTTCCTCCGCATGGGAAAGATCTGGCAGAGACGCGCTTGATCATATCCTTGCGCTGCAGCAGCCGAATGGCAGTTTCGCGCATTCCTCCACCTTCACCGATGAAACCTCGTTCACGCCGATCTCAAGCGCATATGCCGTGATCGCGCTCGCAGGCAAAAGCCTCCCTGTCGCCTCTTTTGCGCCGCAACATACCACGACCGTGTCTTACCGCATAGAAGGGTTGTTAAGCCCCGTCTGCACTGGCACTGCCGCGCTCGGCCCGCAACTGACCACCGCCTTAGATGTCATTCCTGCTGCCGCAGCTGCCTGCGGCTTCACCTATGAGATCGCGCAAACCTCGTTCGGCCCTTATCTCAAGACAATCAACAACGATACGGCGCAAGGGATGAACGGGTGGCTCTACCGCGTCAACTGGGCGCTTCCTGATGTCGGCGCCGCTGACTATGCATTAACGCCGGATGATGAAGTGCTCTGGTATTACGGGGAATATGAACAGAGTCCCTTGCTTCTCACCGCATCTGCCACCCATTTAGAGCGCGGCCAGACTGTCCAAGTAACTATCCAACAATTTAACAATAATAGTTGGAACCCCTCCACCGCCACTATCTACGGGGGATCAGAACCAATAGTTGCGAACGCGCAAGGAGAGGCAACCCTCGCATTATCGGATGGTATGTGGACCATCTGGGCGGAAGCTGACAGCGCAATTCGCTCCAATCGGGTCACCCTCACGATAGGAGACGGCAACGAAGTGGGTTTATTGGTTAATGTGGTTCCCGCGCCCGGGGGCGGAAATACGGGCGGCGCAACCCTAGGATTCACGGTCGAGCCGTCACTTCTTGATTTCGGCAACGTACCGCAAGGCACGACTATGGGCCGCACACTCCTCCTGCGCAATACCGGAGACGCGCCTCTTGCGCTCACCAGCGCGGTCCGCGGCGACGAACTCCTTGTCGATCACCTGCGGCT
>MGER01000017.1:10671-11658 GCA_001791465.1 Candidatus Uhrbacteria bacterium RIFCSPLOWO2_02_FULL_49_11
ACGGTGGAAGTCGCGCTTTCCGTGCCCAGCGGGAACGAGACAGGCGTATCACAAGGTACGCTCGTCTTTTGGGGACAGGCGCAATAAAATAAGCCACATTCACACGCATTCACAACGCACTTAAACGCAATATGAAATTCATCTTATACTTTGCCATTTTGTTCATTGTTCACTGCTCATTGATCCCCTCTGCACACGCGGTTGGTATCTCAGTCTCGCCCCGAGAACTGGTCCTCCACGGCGCGCCAAATAAAGAAATCACGGGTGCGTTTACCGTGATGAATCCCTCCCGTGAAACCGTGATTTACGAAGTGGAAAATGACAGCCTCCTTCCGTTCATCATTACCCCTACCACATTCCTCTTGGAGCCTAATAAGAGTGCACACGTCACCGTCGAATACCAATCAGATGTGCGGACAGGTCGCGACCTGTCCGCACAAACCAGTCTTTCCATCTTAGGCCGTCCCTTGACCGTTCGAGCCACAAATGCCGCTTCCGGCATCAAACTGCCGGTCACTATTTCGACTGGCCAAGTCGCCGGTGTTGCCACCGCCCGCGATGATCCCAGCACTGCAGGCGCAGTACTCATCAGCATTGTGCTTATTTTTATCGGCGTACTTATCTTCACCCGAGAACGCACGCATCAGTAACTATTCACCTTTTCCCATAAGGAAACCTCCCCATCCCCTCCTTAGTAAGGAGGGGACAAGGGGGTGGTGTCCATAATTCGCTTATTTTGGGAAACACTGAATACAAACAAACATTATCCTTGAACCCTTACTCCATCCTCGTCATCCAATGCGGATCCGTCTCTACGGTAAGGTCGAGATAGATTTGACGGTTGAGGGCGAGGCTTAGCTCTTTGCGCGCCGCAGTGCCTATCTCCTTAATCCGCTGGGCGCGGTGACCTATGATCATTTTGCGGTAACGCGCATCCGTGGTGACTACCACGGCGCGTATGTAGAGCACCTTGTTTGCCCGTTCATT
>MGER01000017.1:11675-12408 GCA_001791465.1 Candidatus Uhrbacteria bacterium RIFCSPLOWO2_02_FULL_49_11
ATAATAAAGTTTCTCGCGAATCATCTCCTCAATCCACCGCGTGTGAGACACATTCGTCTTTTCTTCGGGAGGATAGAGCATAACCCCCTCCGGGAGACGCGCGAGGCACTCATTCACCAAAACCTTAAGGCCGCTGCCGGTCGCTGCCGACACTTCCACGTTCGCGGCAAAATCTTCACGCAAATCCCTGTAATCCTCGCCATAAGGCGCATCTGCAATATCGCTCTTGTTGATCACGAGCAATTTTGGGATGGGAAGCGGTCTCACCATTGCGAGCAGCGCCCGCTCCTCTTCACCGATCATGCGCGTGGGGTCTGCCACATAAAGAACAAGGTCCACGCCTTCCAAACTTTCCTTAATCGTCTGGTTAATGCGTCCGGTGATCTTGTCTTTCGAACCCTTGAGCAATCCTGGCGTATCCACGAATACCAGCTGCCCCTCATCAGTGGTGAGGACGCCCTGCACTGGCTGCCGCGTCGTCTGCGGCAAGGGCGACACGGGGGCGACCTTCTCGCCCACCAAGGCATTGAGGAGCGTAGATTTGCCGACGTTGGAACGGCCAATAAGGACGATTATGCCAGATTTCATATAGCTATAAATTATTATGACCTCAATAAATCCCAAATCCAAATTCAAAAATCAAAGGTCAAAAATCAAAAATTAAATTCAAAATTCAAAACTTTTCACTTTTGCCTTGCAATCTTGAATTTTGCCTTTTGAGTTTTGATTTAAC
>MGER01000017.1:12477-12551 GCA_001791465.1 Candidatus Uhrbacteria bacterium RIFCSPLOWO2_02_FULL_49_11
TCACCACCAGCTCCACGTGCGGCGAGTGGGGGAAGAGGTCAAGCGCGCGCATGGCGGTGACGCGATATGCGGCT
>MGER01000017.1:12755-14558 GCA_001791465.1 Candidatus Uhrbacteria bacterium RIFCSPLOWO2_02_FULL_49_11
CGCATAGTGCAAAGAAAATAATCCTAATCCGCAATAGAGGTCGAGAAGCTTCTCGCGCGGCGATAACTGCAGGAGGTCTTCCACTGCACCCATCAACTTCTCTATCATAAACGAATTGGTCTGAAAAAACGAATTAGGGCTGATGGCGAGCTTTAATGCTCCCACTTGCTCGTGAAGATAGGGGTCTCCCGCAAGAAGCGTGAGCGTGTCTGCGAACGCGGTATCGCTCAAAGAAAAATTAATGCCGTGGTAGAGCGACGTGGTGAGCGGATGCAAAAGCGCGGCGAGATCCTCGGCTCCGGGCAACGCCCCGGGCGCGGTAATCAAGGTCACCATGCGCTCGTGCGTAAATTTCCCCTCCCGAATCACAAGGTACCGCGCATATCCCTGATGCTGCCGCGCGTTCCATAAGGGCACGCGGTGCTGCGCGAGAAACGCGCGCACGCGGCGTACCACCTCGCGCGATTCCTGTGAAAGCAGCAGGCATCCGTCCATGTCCACAATCTCCCACCATTTCCCCGGCGCCTTGGTGCCAATTTTGGGGCCTTCGCCGATAGCGAATTCCATCTTATTCCTAAACTCGAACAGGTGGGTGCTGGGAATGATCTCTGGCACCGTGAGGAACACCCCCGCCGCGTCGAAAAACATCTGCGCAATCATCCGTTTCCACTCTAATTGTTTCTCATACGCAACAGACTGCCAGAAGCATCCGCCTGACCGGTCCGCATGGTCGCATTGGGGAGCCACGCGCCATGGAGAAGGGTGTGTGAGCGCCACGAGCTCGCACACCAATATCCCATGCTCACGGTGCGCCGGCCGCACGTCAACTTCATCGCCGGGGAAGGCAAAAGGCACTGCGAGTATTCGCCCTTCCGCGGTCGCCGTGCCGCGCCCGTGCGCGTCCACATCGTCTATCACCGTATGGAAAGTTTGATAGAGTTTCATGAAATAAAAAAGGTGAACGCGCCACCTCTTAGGTACTCCTCCTTTTTGTGCGCTCCATGGCGCGCACCTCGTGCTCCTCAAACCCGAAATGGTGCGCGACCTCATGCCACACGGTGTCGCGCACTGCCTTGCGGAGGAGGCCTAGATCGAGTGGGTTTCCTGCGAGCGCTTCTAAAGGATTCTGGAAAAGCGTAATGCGGTCCGGAAGCGCCGCGCCTGTCGCGATGGTCCGGTGGAGCTGGGGCACGCCCTCGTACAACGCGAGCAGGGTAGAGCCTGCGCGCACACGCGCGCTGCGCAGCTGCTCGCGGGTGGGCCCAAGAGCCACAAAAAAAGCGCAATTCTTGATCTTCCGGCGGAACCGTTTTGGCAAACGCTGCACCTCCTCTCGTACCAGCTGTTCAAATGCTTCTTGCGTCATGAAATTTCATCGTAGGCGCGCGTGAGATAGTGGTGTTCTGAAAATCCTATCTTCCGAGGCCAGCTTTTGAGCGCTTCAAAGTCCTCACCCTGGAACTCCAGAAATACTCCTAACTTGTCTATCACATTCAGGGCTATGGCAACTCCCTCCTCCTGCCATACCGTTCTCGTCATCTCCAGACTCACGCGGGGCGGATATTCGCGCTGAAGTTCCTCGGCGCGGCTTTCAGAAATTTCTTCAACAGCGGAGGTGAACCCCGCCTCATGGCGCTGCATGATGGTGTAGGAGAGCGTGCCGCGGTCATTCTTGATTTTTCTCGTGACCTGTGGGTCGGCAAGGTACGTGTGGGTGGCGGTCTCGACATGGTGAGGCTCCCCCAAACCCAAGGGTTCAAGGAGTTTCTTCGCCATTGTTTCATTCATCATGCGCACTTTGAT
>MGER01000018.1 GCA_001791465.1 Candidatus Uhrbacteria bacterium RIFCSPLOWO2_02_FULL_49_11
ACAAAGAGTCGATCAGTGGATAAAAATAGTAGGCGTGAGGTATTTTTCCGAACTCACGCAATTCGCCCAGTTGGCGGAAGAGGTCGGGGAGCTCGCGCGTGTGCTCTCGCGCACCTACGGCGACCAGAGTTTTAAAGATTCCGACAAGAAAGCGTCTCTTGCGGATGAGCTCGCGGACGTGCTCTTTGTGTTGGTGTGCCTCGCTAACCAGACTGGCGTGGATCTCGCTGAAGCCTTTTAGAATAATTTGCGGAAGAAAACGAAGCGCGATCGGAAAAGGCATGCACGGAATGAGAAATTACATGCTAAAAGATAGCGCGGAAAGTTTATGGATAAATTTCTCCTTCATGCCTGTTGTGCGCCGTGCGGGGCGTATGTGATTGAAGAGCTGCAAAAACGCGGGTTTGATGTGACGGTGTATTATTACAACCCCAATATTTACCCCATAGAAGAATACATGCGGCGTAGAGATGAATCAGTGCGGTATTGCAAGGAAATCGGTGTTGCGCTGAAAGAGGGCATTTATAATCATGAGGAATGGCAGAGAATCGTGAAGGGACTGGAACAGGAGCCGGAAGGCGGTCTGCGGTGCGCGGTATGCTATCGCGCGCGGTTGGCGCACACGGCCGCTATTGCGAAGGATGGGGGGTTTGGGTGGTTTGGGACTACGCTTTCCATTTCTCCCCATAAGAAATCAGAGGTTATCAATAAGATCGGCACGGAGGTGGGAGAAGAAGCAGGCGTGCGGTTCTTGGCGGAAGACTGGAAGCTCCATGACGGGTTTAAGAAGTCATGCGCACTCTCCCGCACGCACCAGTTCTACCGCCAAACCTATTGCGGGTGCGAGTTCAGTATTCGAAAGAAATGATAACATTCATGAAAGGTTTCCGCAGATATACGCGGAAAGTCGACCGCTTAACAATAGTATTAGGGTTTAGAGCGGGTGCGGTCGGACGCGGAATTACGCTGAATAATTGATGCAATATGGAGATAAAGCAAATCCTAAAGAGACTAAAATTGCACGCGAGTCAGGAAAATGTCACCGGTATGGCGCGTTTCGGGATAAGCACGAAAAATACCTTAGGCGTATCCATGCCCATCTTGCGCCGTATGGGTAAAGAGATAGGCAAGAACCATGCGCTGGCCCTTGAATTGTGGCAGTCGGGTATCCACGAGGCAAGGATCCTCGCAGGTCTTATCGCGGAACCTACGAAGATGACGCCGCGGCAGATGGACGCGTGGGTGAAGGATTTTGACTCTTGGGACGTGTGCGATCAGGTGTGCATGAACCTTTTTGATAAGACGGCATTTGCATGGCAGAAGGCGAAGATATGGGCCGGCCGCAAGGAGGAGTTCGTCAGACGCGCAGGTTTTGCGCTCATAGCAAGCCTTGCGTGTCATGACAAAAAAGCAAATGATGAAAAATTCATCGCACTATTTCCCTTAATGAAAAAGGCCGCTTGTGACGAGCGCAACTATGTCAAAAAAGCGGTCAACTGGGCACTGCGCCAGATCGGCAAACGCAATCCTGCATTGAGGAAGGAAGCCATAAAGGCGGCAAGGGAAATTCAAAAGATGAACTCGCGGTCTGCCCGTTGGATCGCTGCGGATGCTATCAGAGAACTAAGAAGCAGAAAGTAAGAAGAAGTGAAGAGTATATAAGGGTATGGTATACTAGGAATATAGTATATTATTTTTTTTATTCATGTCATATAAGTCTTTTCTCTATATTGTCGCAGTTTTTGGGCTGCTCATGGCTGTTTCGGGCTGCTCCCTCGTAGGAAAGAATGAAACCGTTCCTTCGCTTCCTGCTCCAACAGGCGAAGAACAGCAGGTTCCGGAAGCGCCGCAAGAGAACACCCAGGCGTCTTCCACAGAGCCGGAGACTCGCCTGCGCGAGCAGGCAGGTCAACCTGCGCAGACAGGTATGGCAAATCCTGCGTCGTTATATTGTCTTGAACATAGCGGGACGCTCGAGATTACGAAAGATGCCGAAGGCGGCGAACAGGGAGTATGCAAGTTTTCCGACGGCACGGAATGCGATGAGTGGAAATTCTTCCGAGGCGAATGTAAGCCGGCGGAGCTTGAGTGAAATGGCTAAATGGTTAATTGTTTACCTGACCAAAAACAATTTGACAGTATAACAATTGTTATTGAGGTATGATATCTATTACAGCCAAACTTAATCCCTTGCGGCCTCGATTGGGTAGAAATGCTATTTTGGTGGGGTGTGCATTTATGTTGCTCGCGGGCGCGGCGGGATTTGAATATTATGCAAGCCATCAGAGCCGTCCCGCCGTGCTTTCCGAACAGACCGAACAGGTTATTGAAGTAAAACCAAATTCTACCTACACAGAATTCCTATTGGAAATTTTTGATAAGGTAAAAGAAAATTATTGGAAAAAAGTGACTGATGAGGAACTTATTACGCTCTTTCGCTTGTCCGCAGAAAAAGTGACAGGAAAGACGCTCGCGCTTCCCTCGGTGGATAAGGATGGGTTGGCTCAAATATTCGAGGAGGCGGTTGCGGGCGTGGAAGAAGAAAAGAAGAAAGATACTGCCTCACAGATCGCGACGGTGGCGCTCGCAAATCTCGAGCCGTTTGGCAGGAGCGGTCTTTATACGGAAAAAGATGAAACGACCATGAAAAACATGGTGCAGAATATTGATCCCAACACGGATCTCTATCAGACGCTGGGAGTGGATAAAAGTGCGTCGCAGGAGGACATCGAGGAGCAGTATGCAAAAGAATCTCAAGAGCTTTCCGCGGTAGCGAATGACACAACAAAAACGGAGGAAGAGCGGAAAGGGGCGCAAGAGAAGTTAGCACTTGTCGCGCGCGCGCATGATACCCTGCAAAAAGAAGAAACGCGGGAGACCTACGACCAGTCAGGCGCGGAAGCGACCGTGGTGGGAGCGCTCGTGCGGCCGGAAGTACTGCATTTGAGGATTAAGCGTTTTTCCCCGGCCACCGCGGATGAGTTTGTGAAGGTGGCTGATTCGTTTGATTCCGGCGATGTTCTGCACTCGCTCATCCTTGATCTGCGCGGCAATATCGGTGGCGCGATAGATTTGCTGCGATACCTGCTTGGCCCTTTCTTGGGGCAGAACCAATATGCGTTTGAGTTTTTCCATCAGGACGAGTATACGCCCTACAAGACCGTGGCGGGGTGGCTCCCAAGCCTCGTGCGCTATAAAAAAGTGGTGGTGCTCATGGACGGGAATTCGCAGTCTTCCACGGAAATGATGGCGGCGGCATTGAAAAGATATAATGTGGGGGTACTGGTCGGCACGAAGACGAAAGGGTGGGGCACGGTGGAAAAAGTATTTGCCCTTGACCATCAGATTGATCCGATCCAGAAATACTCCATGTTCCTCGTGCACAGCCTCACCCTTCGCGATGATAACCAGCCGATTGAGGGGAGAGGAGTGGATCCTGCCGTGAATATCGATGACAAGGATTGGGAAAAGCAGCTTTTTGAATATTTTAGCTACCAGCCGCTTATTGATGCGGTGAAGAAAGTGCTTAAGCAGCCCATATGAACGTTGGAAAAAGGTGGGTTCAGATCCTTTGTCGTGCAGTCTGATATATCTGATACTACTGAAACGCACTGAAAGTGAGCATTGAACGACTCCGAGATAATTATTGAGATATGCAAAAGAAAAAATTTGCGGTGTTTGACATCGACGGCACGATTTTCCGTTCAAGCCTCACGGTGGAGCTTGTGGACGCGCTTATTCAGGAGGACGTGTTTTCTGCGCGGGTGCGGGATGTGTATGCGCGCGCGTACCAGCAGTGGCTTGACCGGAAGGATTCCTATGATACGTACATGTGGGCTGTGGTGAAGGCTTATAATGACAATCTCAAAGGGGTGGCGCACCGCGATATTGTCCGGGTGGCGCGCAAGGTGGCCGCATTCCATAAAAACCGCGTCTATCGCTTTACGCGCGACCTCCTCCACAAGCTGCGCCAGCAGGATTATTATCTTGTGGCAGTGTCGCATTCTTCCGCGATTATCGTCCGCGAGTTCTGCAAGCGCCTCGGATTCCATAAATTCTATGGCCGGCTCCATGAAGTGGATGAAGCGGGGAAGCTCACCGGCAAGCATCTCGCGGAAGAATTGATTGGCAGTAAATCAAAATTGGTGGAGCATTTGATTATGAAAAAGGGACTCTCGAGAAAAGGTTCCATAGGCGTGGGCGACACGGAGTTTGACATACCTATTTTTGAAATGGTGGAACAGCCGATCTGTTTCAATCCGAACATGAAGCTCTATCACTATGCCACACAAAAGGGATGGACCATCATCGTGGAGCGGAAGGACGTGATTTATAATCTCAATAAGCGCCACAAACATAGGGTAGCATAAAATGTTAATTTTAGAATATGAGTAAAGGCATTCTAAAAATAATCATTATTACTGCCCTTGTCATCGCGGGCGCGGTTATAGTGGTGCGGGTGATTACCAATGGAGACGGAGTAAATCTTGCCCCCGCACCGCAGCCGGTCCAAGAAGTACCAGTCGAAGAAGCAAAGGTAAGGGTCTCAGAGCCCCTGCCCCATAAATTGGTCGGCAGTCCTTTGGAAATTATAGGAGAGGCGCGCGGCTATTGGTTTTTTGAAGCGTCTTTCCCCATACGGCTTCTTGATCAGAACGATAAGGTTATCGCTTCTGGCATTGCGCAAGCGCAGGGAGATTGGATGACCGAAGCATATGTGCCTTTCCGCGCAGAACTCGATTTTACCCTGCCCGCGGGTACGGATCCTCTTCAGGGAACCTTGGTATTGGTAAAAGATAATCCTTCGGGGCTTCCGGAGCATGACGACGAGTTCCGCGTGCCAGTGCAGATTGCCGTAAGCAAAGATAATACGACCGTGCGGATTTATTTTGGCAATACCAAGAAGAATCCTGAAGCGTTCGATTGCGCGCTGGTGTTCGGCGTGGAACGTGAGGTGCCGAAGGCTCCGCAGATAGCGCGGGCGGCATTGGACGAATTATTAAAAGGTCCCACGGATACTGAACAGGGGGAGGGGTATTTCACAAGCATCAATGGCGGCGTTGAGGTTGATAAATTGACCATTGATGCGCAAGGCACGGCACGGGTTGAATTTTCCCCGCGCCTTGAGGAAGCGGTCGGCGGCTCCTGCCGCGTGGCGGCAATCCGCGCGCAGATCATACAGACGTTAAAGCAATTTTCCACGGTAAAGGAAGTGGTCATCTCCATCAACGGCAGGACAGAGGATATTTTACAGCCATAACATTTTTGTCCTTAATCACCTTCATATGAAAATACGCAAAAGCGAAATCATCGTGTTATGTATCGTATTCTTATCGTTTTGTATCAGCGTTTACATCTACCCCCAGCTGCCTGCACGGGTTGCGTCGCATTGGGATGCGCAGGGGCAGGTGAATGGCTATATGCCGAAATTTTGGGGGACATTCCTCATGCCTGTTATCGCGCTCGTGCTCTGGGTCATATTTCTCGTCATACCCCATATAGATCCTAAAAAAGAGAACATTGAGAAATTCAGGAAATACTTTGACAGGTTTATCGTCGCGCTCTTTCTCTTCCTCTTATATTTGCATGGCCTTACGCTGTACTGGAACACAGGGCATAGTTTCCATATAATCGTATATCTTACGCCAGCCTTTGCCATATTGTTTTATATAATAGGCGTACTGGTATCCCATGCGGAAATGAATTGGACGATTGGTATCAGGACTCCTTGGACCTTGAGTAGTGAAACGGTATGGAAGAAAACGCACACCCTCACCGGCAAGCTCTTCCGTGCAAGCGGCGTCATCACGCTCGCAGGCGTGCTCTTTCCTGATTTCGCCATTTGGTTCCTGCTTATCTCGGTGCTCGCGAGCGCGGTGGCAAGCACGGTCTATTCATATTTTGCTTACCGGAAGGAACATGTTGCGGATTAGTGTTTTTACTGTTAAATATTACACTGCAGATATCTCATATATACCGGGCTTTGCGACTCAATGATTATTACAAGATAACATGACTGTTACCATAATTATTCTCATCTTAGGGCTCGTTATACTCATCGCGGGTGCAGAAGGGCTGGTTCGTGGCGCATCGTCGTTCGCGCGTCGGTTTGGCATCACGCCGCTTGTGATCGGGCTTACCGTTGTTGCGTTCGGCACATCTACCCCTGAGCTTTTCGTGAATATATATTCAGCATTTAAGGGCGCATCAGATATTGCGATTGGCAACATTATCGGGAGCAATATTGCGAACATTTTTCTTATTTTGGGGCTTTCTGCTGTGATTGCTCCTTTGGCGGTAAAAAAGAACACCATTTGGAAAGAAATACCTTTTGCGCTTCTCGCTGTGCTATTGGTGTTCCTCATGGGCAATGACGCCATGTTTGACAGAGTGCCATTTAACGAACTCACGCGCACGGACGGATTCGCGCTCATAGCGATTTTTGTCATTTTTATGTATTACATTGTGAGCCTCGCAAAGTCGGGTGGTCAAGATAATGGCGATATTGCATCGTATACGATACCCGTTTCCCTCATGTTGACCATTAGCGGGATCGCCGGCCTCGTGATGGGGGGGAAATTGCTTGTAGATCAGGCCATTATCCTTGCGCGTCTCGCGGGAATGTCTGAGGCGCTCATCGGCCTCACCATAGTGGCTGTCGGTACGTCTTTGCCGGAACTCGCGACTTCAGTAGTGGCTGCGCTACATAAAGAAGATGATATCGCGGTGGGCAATGTCGTGGGATCAAACATATTTAATGTATTTTGGATTTTGGGCGTCACGAGCATTATCCTGCCTTTGCCGTTCAACCCGCGGGTGAATATAGATGTGGGAGTGTCCATCCTCGCCACTTTCCTATTATTCCTCGCCATGTTTGTCGGTAAGAAACACAAACTTGAGCGTTGGCAAGGCGCACTGTTTGTTACGCTCTATGGGATCTATATCGGATACTTAATCATGCGCGGGTGAGAATTGCGTTTCGTGTAGATGAGATTGCCACCTCGGCAAAAGTAGCTTTTTAGTAGCCTCGCCCTAATCCTTCAAATGAATTGAAGTAGTTTATGGATTATCCGAATGAGAATGGATTGAAGCGGGTTGCCGTATCGTAGTAATCTTCATTTTCTCGGCGTTTTAAGAAAGTTGTAATATAATAGGTGAGAGGCGTGCATAAAACTTCGATCGCGACTTTGAAAATGTAATTGGACAGCATAATGCTTGCCAGCAGATGTCCGGAGAGGATGCCGGAGAATGCCACGAAGACGAAAAGCACGGTATCAGCGCCTTCTCCAAAAATGGTCGAAGTGATAGTGCGCAGCCACAGCCATTTGCCCGAGGTGGCAATTTTTATTTTTGCAAGGATAACGGAGTTAATGAATTCACCCACCAAGTAAGCAAAGACGCTTGCGGCGACTATGCGGGGAGTAAGGCCAAGGATAGTCTCATACGCGCTTTGTCCTTCCCATCCTGAGGCAGGGGGAAGCGCGCCAACGGCCATGAAGGTTAATGAAGCGAGGATGATCATGGCAAATCCCGTCCAAATGACGCGCCGCGCTCTTGAATACCCGTATACCTCAGTGAGGATGTCGCCGAAAATATAGCTCAAGGGGAAGAGGATAGTGCCCCCGTCAAAGGTGAGAGGCCCCAGGGACAGGATTTTACTTGAGGCGATATTTGAAACCAAAAGCACCGTGACGAAGAACGCGGTGATGGCGTTGAGATATTTATAATTTTTTTCCATTTGAGATTTATGTAAGGGTTATGGTAGATAATGTAGCATGAAAGTTAAAAGTAGCACAGAGGAAGATGTCTCACATAAAGGTGCAGTAACGTAATTTTTAAGCCATGGCCTGAAAATTACGTATGTTGACTTGTTGATAGGAACGATAAGCGGAGCAAGGGAAGATATTATCCACTGTATTTATTTATCTCTTTGGGTATAATAGAAGGAGTAAGGAAGAAGTGAACTTTTTTAGCCATGGCTAAAAATATACGTAGATACACTCACCAATCTATGACAATGAAAGTGCTCCGCGGAGTGGCAACTGCAGGTTTGATTATTCTTGCGGCACAGTCGCCCCTGTTCGCGGTACGTCTTTGGAAGGGTATTTTCAAGGACCTCAAGGAGGGAAACGTACGAGAACGAAAACGATTGTATGACGCATATACTTATTTAAAGCGATGTGGAATGCTTCAAGTGAAGTATCAAGGACGGCAGATGTTTATATCATTGACCGCGGAAGGGAAGAAAAAAGTGGGAAAGGATGATATTGATAAGCTCACTATTGCACAACCAAAGGGATGGGATGGGCAATGGCGGCTGTTACTATTTGATGTGCCTACACGAGAAAAGAGCAAGCGAGAAGCGCTGCGCGGAAAACTTATTGAACTCGGGTTTACCATGCTTCAGAAAAGCGTGTGGGTGCATCCGCATGAGTGTGCGAATGAAGTCGCAATTTTAAAACGGTTTTTTGGTTTCGATGATGGTGCGGTGAAAGTCATCCCTGTTCCTCATTTGGGGGGAGACGAGGGCAGATTGATGAAGTTATATGGACTCACCACAGAGCATACGTAATTTTTAGGCCATGGCATCAAAATTAAGTATGATACGTTATGTTTGTAAACACACTCCCGTATCACTCGTGTCCCATTAATAATCCCATAACCT
>MGER01000019.1:0-4645 GCA_001791465.1 Candidatus Uhrbacteria bacterium RIFCSPLOWO2_02_FULL_49_11
CATCACTGAAGAGCTCTGGTTGCATCTCAATGTCATCCCCGACCAGATCGGGGATCCAGACATACAACAAAAAACAAAACCAAACCTCCTCCTCATCCAACCTTGGCCACAACCCAACCAACAGCATTTTAACAGTTTAGCAGTTCAACATTTCAAACAATTACAAGAGCTCATCACCGCATTAAGAACTTTCCGCGCAGAACACAAAGTGAATCCAAAAGAAAAACTCACAGGCGCCATTGCCCTACGCCTGAAAAAATTAAGAGGAGTTATTGCCGATCACTTGGCACTAATTGAGCATCTAACAAAGGTTACTTTAACGCTCACCGATACCATTGAGAAACCAACCTTAATCCTTTCTCACAGCCACCTTTTGTTAGATGTGCCAAAAAAAGAAAAAACTCCTCCCAAAGAGAGGGAAGCGCAGGAAAAGTACATTGCCGATCTTAAGCGCCGCCTCTCGGATCCCGTCTTTCTCTCCAAAGCGCCTCCCTCGGTGGTCGAGAAGGAGCGGCAAAGGCTGAAGGAAATGGAACAGTAACAAATTATCTTTACTTCTTAACGCATTTATTTATGTCTGAAACGTTAGATAAGGAAACGATGTCAGCAGGTATCAAATTAGACGAATATGAGCCCATGAGCGATCCGTTATTGGCACAGCTTGAACAGCAGTTTGCTGTAATTAAAGATATGGGAGTGTTTGAATATAGAGCGCGACAGATTGAAGAAATGATCGAAAAAAGGCGTAGGGAGTTGGCTCTGATGACGAAACCGAAACAGAGAGGAAATTAAGCCTTGCGGAATATTTAAATCATCTTATCCTTCTTTTTTAGATATTCTCTCCCCTTGCCGACGGCAGTGTTCACAGGAATCCCTTGTGTGCACAAATGGCACTCGTGCTCGTCCCACGCTTCGAGGCTGATTAAAGCAAGGGTGAAGAGCGGCACCTCTCCCACATCTTCCGAGGTAACTCTCCCGCGGTTGACGAGCGCGGCTGCCGCGACCGCCGTGCCGCCTGCGTGCCGCACCGCGTCCACCACTTTGCGCACTGATCCGCCGGTGTTTAAAATATCTTCCACGACCAGCACCTTTTTTCCCGCAACGCATTTATCATATCCTCGCGTAAACACCTGTCCGTTGTCAGGTGTTTTTTCCGTATAGACCGCGAGTATCTCACGTTTTTCCATAAGGCTTAAATGGTGAGCAGTCCACTGCGAAAGAATAATGCCGCCAAGCGCGGGCGCGGCTACCGCCTCGATCCCTTTTCCTTTGAATTCTTGGGCAAAAGCCTTGCAAAGCTCGGACACGAGACTGGTGTGCGGATAAATCGCGTCTTTGTTCAAATACGCCGATCCATGTTTTCCCGAGGTATATACGATATGGCTGTCGGCAATATACCCGCCTGTGTTTTTAAAAAATTCAAGCACTTGTTCGTTGGTCATAGTTGCTTATCGATATTTATTAATTTCTTCTCTTAATTTTATTGCCTCTGTTTTTGCCGCTTCCGCAAAATCCTTATCCGACGAAGCAAAAATAATTCCGCGAGAAGAATTAACAATTATTCCATTTCCCTTATCTATAATACCAGCCTTAATGGTTTTTTCAACGTCGCCTCCTTGCGTGCCGATGCCAGGCACAAGAATCGGCATAGCGCCGACAATGGCGCGGACTTCTTTTAGCTCTTCCGGATAGGTCGAGCCGACTACCAGCCCGCAATTGCCGTTCATATTCCACTCATCCGCCACCTGCCGCGCCACCACCTTATACAATTCCTCTGGCGCTTGCCCCGTCGAATGACGGGGCGTTTTGACTTCTACCACTAGGTCTTGAAATTCTCCCGCTCCCGGATTTGACGTGCGGCACAATACGAATATTCCTTTCTCTTTTTGATCAAGGAACGGCTGAAGCGCTTCTCTCCCAAGGTAGGGATGGAGGGTAATTGCGTCAGTCTTCAGATACGAAAAGGCGAATTGGACATAAGAGGCATTGGTGGAGCCAATATCCGCGCGTTTTGCGTCAAGAATGACAGGAATGGCAGGCGCGCGTTCGCGGATATACTGGATTGTCTGTTTAAGGATCTCAAGGCCACGCCCGCCGAGCGCTTCATAGAATGCGCTATTCGGTTTGTACGCGCACACTGCGTCTTTCGTCGCGTCAATGATGGCGCGATTGAATTCTAGAATGATGTCCGCCCGCTGCCTGCTGCTCAATTGCACTTCTTTCCCTTTGCCCTTTTTTAAACATTCAGGAATTTTTTCAAAATCACTGTCCAGGCCGACGCACAAGAGACTGTGATTTTTTTCCGCGGCTTTATTTAGTTTTTCGAAGAAAGACATACATTTTGATAAAATCCCAAGCTCAAATTTCCAATAAAATCCAAAATCACAAATCTCAATTATTTGGAAATTGGGATTTTATTTGACATTGGGATTTGGTCATTGGGATTTAACGCTGATGCGCTATCCCTACCATCTCCTGAACGCTCCCAACTCCATTCTCTTCCATGTATTTAATCATCCCTGCTTTTATTTCCTCAAACACCCCATATCCTTTACTATACACTGCAGAGCCCACACCCACCAAGGAGGCGCCCGCCATCATGATTTCAACCGCATTCTGCCAGCTTGTCACGCCCCCCATACCTAAGATCGGAACCTTCACCGCTTCGTAGAGGTCATATATTTTCGCGACTGCGATGGGGAAAATACCAGGACCGGAAACTCCTCCCTTGAGATGCCCAAGGACGGGTTTCTTTGTTTTAATATCAATCACCATGCCCGGTCCCACGGTATTGATTGCGCTCAAGCCATTGATACCTTCCGCTTCACAGGTTTTCGCAATGTCGACGATCGTGGGTAGATTGGGCGAGAGTTTCGCAATAAGAGGGATATTGCGGACTATTTTTTTTGCTTCACGCACCACCCGCGCCGCGCTCTCGACCTCATCACCGGTTGGTTTGCCAAATTCATCCTCCACATTCGGGCAGCTCAAATTAAGCTCGATCATTGCAGGGTGGAGAGGCGCAAACGTTTCCAGCAACTGTACAAAATCTTTCACGTTCGTCGCGAATACGCTCACGATGGTGGGGACCCTCGCGTGCAGAAAATACTCCTTGACCGCCTCTTTCCCTTTTTCAATTCCTGCATTACGCAAGCCTACGGAATTCAAGAAACCATGGTCATATTTAATAATGCGCGGCAAGGAATGCCCTTCGCGCGGCTGCACCGTAAAGGATTTAAGCGTTACGCCGCCTGCTCCCGCGTCTTCTGCTTTTTTATGCGCGGGAATTTCCGTGATAATGCCAGAAGGCAATATTAAAGGGTTCTCAAATTCTACGCCGCAAAATGTTGTGTTAAGCAATGAGGTCATGAAATTAAATTATATTTTTTCCATATCTTTGCGTTGTCACAATTGTACCATCTCTAAATACTTCTGTCCCGCGGATAATGGTGCGCACTATCCGCGCTTTTAGAGTTGCATCGGAAAACGGCGACCAGCCGCATTTGGTTTTCAGCGTTCTTTCATCCAGTTGATATTGTATGCCGGTTTCCACCTCCACATACGTTTGATTTGCAGGGCGTATCCCCAAAATACGGCACGGATTTATATTGGTTAGTTGCGTGAGTTCATCATGAGTTAGTTTTCCGTCTTCAATCGCAGTGAAAAGCAGAGGCATTGCAGTTTCTAGCCCTGGCACGCCCATGGGAGGGGTTGACGCCTCTTTTTCCTGTAGGGTGTGCGGCGCGTGGTCCGTGGCAATGCAATCAACAGTGCCTTTCTTAATGTGATCCCATAATGCTTGTTGATCCGCCTCCGTACCCAGCTCCGGTTTCATCATTGCGAGCGATCCTAGCCGCGTTCTGTCCTTATTGGTGAGGAATAAATGGTGCGGCGCCACCTCACAGGTGATCGGAAGGCCTTTCTGTTTCGCGTTTGCGATCAGTTCCATGTCCACTTTTCTGGCTACGTGGCAGCAGTGGAGTTTTTGGTAATTTTTTTCAGCGAGCAGGATTGCGCGTTTTAACCGTTCTCTTTCTGCATGGACGAGGATCGGTTTCCCACGCGGCCAGGCTCTAAATATTGCGTCCATTTTTTTCTCATCATCAATACGTAGGGAGCCGGTGGTCTCGTCTAAATATAATTTAAGGCCGCATACGCGGTCATATACCTTTTCGAATTCGCCAAGGTTGCTGCCGTCAGAACCGAAATAGAACCCATAATCGCATAAAGCTTTCTCGCGCGCAATCCCCTCCTTTTCATCTATTGCCTCACTCGTGAACGTAGGCGGAATGGTATTCGGCATATCAACGATCGCAACCACGCCGCCTGCAATTGCCGCAGAAGTTCCTGTGAGCCAGTCTTCCTTTTGAGTCAATCCCGGCTCGCGCATATGCACATGCATATCCACCATGCCGGGGAAACGAATGATTTGAGACATAGGTATGTGTCATTCCGAACCAAGATCTCGGAATCTAGAAAGTCAAAGCCGATCCCATAGCAACCGATACGTGAGTCGCATAAGATCCGCGAATTCTTTTGATTCAACAATCACAGCCATCTTCTCTTTCCAGGACGCGATAAGCACTTTATTGTTGTAGATGTTCACTTCGGGAGAGAATTCTTGTCCTTCCGGCAAAAATTTACT
>MGER01000019.1:4659-7682 GCA_001791465.1 Candidatus Uhrbacteria bacterium RIFCSPLOWO2_02_FULL_49_11
CACGATCATGGACGGCGCGCTCACGCGACAATTCATTTTGCGGCATAATCGCCTTAATCGACACTTTGGCCTTAGTTCGACGCGTATAATATTCCGGGAAAAATTTAGGCAATGCCCAATGCATGGTCTGCACATTCGCATAGGCAAGGATTCCGCCTTTTGCGGTTAGCGTATCCTCATACGCTTCCCGCATTCCTTTTTCGCCATCGAAAAACTGCACTTTGGGACGTGTGCTCAAGGGCTGTTGAAGGGAGATCAATTCAGGTAGCGCATCCGCGACCGCCTGTTTTTGTTTTTCAATCGTCTTCTCGTGGTCTGCTTTTTCATGTTCTAGATATGTGATGAGCTTCTTTGGATCACTCACGTTAAAAAATGTCCTGCTCTTCTTCTTATATTTACTCACCACCCCTCTTTTAATAAGTATTTCTAACACATCATAAGCCGACGTCCGGTTTATATCAGCCTTTTTTGCGATTTCATTAGCAGTAGCCGCTTCAAGCACAAGTAGAGCGAGGTATATTTTCGCCTCTTTCTCCGAAAGCCCAATATCTGTAAGTATTTTAATTAAATCTTCCTTCATATTCCTTTGTCATTCCCGCGAAGGCGGGCATCCAGAAACACATCCAATTCAATTTAGATGGCGTCTTCTGACGAAATAAAGGCGTATTGTGGCTTCTATTTCTTTAATGTTGTGGAAATTACCTCGACACTATTATTATATTACATTAGCAAAAAAATTGCAATATCTAAAATAAGTGTCTTGCACAGTCTATACATTAATCACTAAAAGAATATACTAGCCTGTTAAATAACGAAATATAAAGGTTTTGACAATTTAAAAGGAAAAATAAGATGAAAAAGACAAGTCCACTTCAAGGGGTCAAGAGCTTATTTTCAGATGCACAGACCTTTTCTGAAATCGGTGTAAAAATTAATCCTTCTTTAGAGGGTATTAATTTCACGGAAGAACTGCTGGCAGAAAAGACGGTAGAGGGAATCAAGAAGTTATTATCCCTCGAATTCTGCTGGCTGCCGACGGACATTGTCGAGGCATATAACAACGCCAAGACGGAAACAGAAAAGCAGGAAATTCTGGTCGGCAAAATTTACTCTCACTGCCGACTCAATTGCAAAGGCTGCTTTGCCAAACAGCCTGACCTCTTCCGCGGATACCCCTTGATCGGTCCCGAGAGAATCCTTGATTTGATCGAGGAGGCTATACAAAAACTTGGTACCAAAACCGTTAAGTATCTTGGACCCACGGAATTTTTTAGAGATCCGGATGTCTTCAAGTGGTTGGATCGTCTAGAAAAACTTGGGATCATCGTAAGCATTTTTGTCAAAGACCCGCTTTTTGGAGACGATGACGAAGTCGAACAGTTACTCGGCGACCAAGGAATTCATACCTCGGAAGAATTGGTACGGAAATTAGTTTCTTATCAGAAGCTCCGTATTCTATTCAACTTCCGCTCTTTTGACGAAGATCTCACAAATAATCTCGTGAGTGGCGGGTATATTGGTAAGAAAGATTACGTTGGCAATTACAAGATTATCCAAACTCGTGCTTTGCAACTTTTCTATAAATATTTTGCAAAACGCGAGATCGAAAAAGGGAAAGAGGCACGGCTGATGATAATCAACGCTCCTTTGGTTGAAGAGACTGTAGATGAGGCATTCGATATCTTCAAGTATTTCCTCGACCGAGGCGTAATCACCTGCACGGCTCCCACGATGCAAAGCGGTTGTGGTCGGAGTTTGTATCAGGAAGCGGATCAAAACTTCCTAAAAAAACTCCACGAACAATATGCAAAGATATTCGCCTATTCGCTGCAACGCGGACTGATCACCGGTGAATATCTGGATAAATATGGCCCGTCCCCGTACGCCGGCATCGGCCATTGTGTCCAGCTTTGCAGCGGCTTGCTGATCCGCGAGACAGGACAACTCTTTCGTTGCCCCGGCGCTGACCACGACGAATGGCGCGACAAAATTACACCAGAAGAGCTGCTAGAAAAAGGCCTGCTTTGGGTCTGGCAGAGAACCCGGAACTATAAGGAAGGATCCAAAGTGAATATCGGCTGTAAAGCCAAACCAAAAATATTCACAAAGGAATTTAACAAAAAAGTTTTAAAATTTCTGCGCAGCTTCAATCGTTAAACAAAAGTCCCCAGATACACCGTGTATCCTGGGGACTTCTTGCGTTTATGAACGACTGCCTCTTCCCAAACTGCTTACGTAATTTTTAGGCCATGGCTAGAAATGTACGTATGTACTACTCCTTTCTCAACGCGCCTTTGGCGATGTGCTGCTTCATCCTGTACTATACCGCATACTTTACATAAAGAGTAACGGGGCATGCTCATGATCGTCGGAAGAACCTCACCCAATCTATAAGAGGAACATTATAGTGCGGGATTCATGAGCGTCTGATAGGGTTTAATGAAAAAATCTTAAACTTTGAAAATGAGATACAACACATAGAGACCTGCTTCTCTCATGGCAAAGCTGAATTTGCTCAATGCATGGTGCGTGCGTATCGGTGATGCGTACGTCACCATCCCCAAGTCCTGCGCCATCTTCTTCGCACGCATGATATGGAAATCATGACTGACCAAGAGTATGGAATCGAGTTTTTTGCCACTCAAAACTTTTTTTACTTGATTCAAATTTTGCCACGTGGTATGGCTCTGTTCCTCAATGAGAACGGCATGTCCATCCACGCCAGCGCTCACGAGGTATTCTTTCCCTATACGGGAGTCGGAAACTTGAGTGCCCTCTCCCATACCGCCTGTGACGAAAATATACGGCGCATTGCCGCGGTGGTACAAGGTACACGCGCGATCAAGCCGCACCCGAAACATAGGAGAGGGTTCCCCGTCCCATTGCGCTGCCCCTAACACAACTATTGCGTCTGCGTCGTTGATATCCTGCGTCTCCCTATAACGATACACATTAACGATGAGTACAACGTATCCAGTTACAACCGCGCTAACACATAATAAAAAAATCCGAACACGATAACG
>MGER01000020.1 GCA_001791465.1 Candidatus Uhrbacteria bacterium RIFCSPLOWO2_02_FULL_49_11
CATTTCAAACTGAATAACCTGATACCCATGCATATCAACGTCCGCTTGCGGCCAAAAATGCAGATCCTTGGTCTTAAGCACATATGTGACAGCCGCCTCCACCCTCTTGCCGGTATATTTTTTCTTCATCTGGTCCCATTCTTCCAGTACCAAAGTATCGCCCTCATGGACCTCAAAATCCGCAAGGCGCAAATCAAATTTTTTCTTGCCAGAAGCAATCTGATCAAAATATCCTTTCCACGCTTTTTTATGTATCATCGCCATGATTTATTATAAACTCGTGGTAATAAAAACTCGGGGACTTGGACTCGAACCAAGATTAGCAGGTCCAGAGCCTGCTGTCCTACCATTAGACGATCCCCGAATACACTACGCTCGCAGCCACGGTATCATACTTTCACTTTCATCTCAACTCCCCTCCTAAAACTGCTCACTAACCAAAACAAGGAACGCGAGGGAACTGCAATTTTTGAGGACGGATTGAGCGCATCAAGCTGTCAGATCGCGACGCCGAACAAAATTGTCGGTTCCCGAAGCGTACCATTAAAAGTTAATTTGTGAGCGAGCAACTACCCCTCCACCACCTTCCCGCCGAATAAATTTACCATTTTATCAAACGCAGCATCTTCAGGGTTTGGAAGGGTGACGGGCGCTTTGACAAATTCAATTTTGATGACGGTGGGCGAACCGAGTACTTCACTTAACGCTTGTTCCACAATGAGGCGATTATCCTTGTTGATTAGCCGGTCATGATGGAATTGGTATTTGCACCCAAGGCGCACTTGATTCGCCTGCACCTCCAGAGGCTCTGCAAATTTAAGGACGAACGGCAGGGCGTGGTTTTTCTTATGCACCTTTTCAATGACCGTCTCCCATAATTCTTTTACCTTTCCCAGAGTAATGCCGACAGGGTTATGTTTTTTTGACTCAAGTTTTGATTCAGCGGACTCATCAGCCGATATCTCTAAAATTGGTTCTGCCTTTGCCTCTGTTTCTTTCGCCTTTATAGCAGGAGTCGGGTTATTTTTTGCCTGATTCCCGTCCTTTTGTGCCGTTAAAGGAATTGACGGGACAGACGGCGGGGTGCGGTCTTCACTATCATCTGAATTTCCTCTACTGCCTGATGAAGCGCTAAAATGATGCGCAAGATCGCCGGCGATGATTTCTAAGACAAGGTCGCTTGGCGCTTCCCGGGATTTGTCCATCTGGTCTATGATGATGCCCAGCGCTTTGCGCAAAACAATCGGGTCATGTTGGAATTTTAGCATTTCCCCTATCATGGCAATTCCCGCCTTCCCGTGGCGCCTGATGTACAGCGGATGGTTATCCCCGGTAATCGCGCGGTAGTGCATTGCGCGAAGCGCTTCCAGCAGATCCAGGGTAAACCGCGGCACATCCACTCCTTCCTCTTGAAGCTCATTCAGCTGCTGAAATGCGTTTTCCACATTCCCCTTGAGGAGCGTTTTTAAAAAAGCAGAAACACTCATCAAGGATGAGCGCTCCAAAATGCCCTGCGCGTCTTTCCATGTAACGAATTTCCCGCCCAGTGAAAATAACTGCCCGAGAAGCGATTCAGCATCGCGGACATAACCGCCTGCGCGCAGCGCAACTTCATCAAAGACCTCTTCATCAACTTTTATGGATTCGGCCCTGGCAATACTCACAAGCCTTTTTTTCAGCACCTCGTGCTCCACAGGCCGGAACCTGAATTGCTGGCACCGTGAAAGGATGGTATCCGGAATTTTGCGCGATTCCGTGGTCGCGAAAACAAATATGACGCCAGGAGGAGGCTCCTCAAGAGTCTTCAAAAGCGCATTCCACGCGGAAGCAGAAAGCATGTGCGCTTCATCGAGAATGTAGATTTTATAAGGGCCGGCCTGGGGGATAAACCGCGCGCTCTCAATGATATTCTCCCGCACGTTGTCCACGCCCGTTTGCGATGCCGCGTCGATTTCTATGAGATCGAGGTACCTCCCGGCCCTGATCGCGCCGCAGCGGCTGCACGCACCGCAGGGCTCTCCGCCTTTCGGGCGCTCGCAATTCACGGCCGCAGCCAAAATCCTCGCGGTAGAGGTCTTTCCGGTCCCCCGCGGGCCGATGAAAAGATACGCGTGCGCAATCATCTTATTGGCAACTTCCGAGAGAAGCGTGTCGCGGATAGTGTCCTGGCCGATAAGTTCGCTGAATTTTGCCGGACGGTATTTGCGGTATAACGCTAACATATCAATCGCATTAATATGCACTGACTACGCACTCATACCCAGCATATCAACATCCAACGCCACTCACGGATGGCGTAAGATGATTATGGTGAATGAATGCGACTAAAAAGGTAGAATAATGCACAGCACGTTTCGGAGGAAAAGTGTGGCGATCGGTGAGGGAGGCGAGGACAATATTTTTAATACTCTAACCCAGATTCTGTCATATCACATACATTTTCTATCTTAGGGTTTGAAGCTCCCTCTTGTTGGATGTTGTATTGCTTGTATTGCATACGCATTGTATTGTACCTTGAAGGAGCCTTGGACTGCAACATATATAACGGTAACCCAATTCTGATCTATCCGCTATTCTCTTGGTAACATTTTCAATGATCTATAACAGGGGTTGACAAATGATGAAATATGAGTAATAATACTCTGTTTTATGTCACTAACCACATACACTATGAAATTATCACATATTCGTAAACATAAACCGATCTCTTTCGTTTCAATAATTGCCGTAATCTCAATCTCATTTATCAACGCTTTATTCGTAACGAACGCATCAGCGAATGCGACTCTTTCTATCGACCTTTCTGTCACAAAAAAAGAAGCATCGCCAGGCGATATGATTGGTTATACCGTCACCTATGCAAATTCTGCATTTGAGAACGCAGATAACATACGGATTACTTTGGATTATGACGAGCAGATGCTTGTCCCCCATGATATCGGCAACGCGGTGCAAAGTTTGGGAACGGTTCTATATACTCAGGAGCGTTTAGCGCAAAAAACCACAGAAGTGAGAGTGTTTTGGTTTACCATAAAAGAACAATTGCCCAGCGGCAGTACTACCATTTCAGCCTTTGCGCGGTTAAATGCGGATAACGTGTCAACGCTTACTGCGCCTACCGTCAATGTATCCGTGCAGACAAAACCGGTGCTGGTCGCAACCGTGAGCGCTGATAAGGATACGGTACGGCAAGGCGATTTGATTACCTATACCATCTCCTGCAGAAATGACGGAAATACCATTGCGCGTAACACGGTATTAGTAGACGATTTTGACGAACAAAATGCCGATGTCATTCAGACAAGCACGGGCGGTTCTGTGCAGTCCGGCGAAGCGCGCTGGAGCATTGGAAATTTTTATCCGGGCCAAAAAGCCATCCAGACGGTCACGGTAAGGGTGCGTGGATCATCCGCATTGAATAAATTGACGAATATGGTTACTATTGCTGCGGATAATGCCATAAGGTTTGATTACCTTACGAGCACTACCCTGCTTGATGCCATTGAGGGGAATGATTCTTTGTCAGTTCGCATGCTCGTTTCCGACGAAAATGAATACCGGGTAACTTCGCATACTGCTTATCGCGGTGAAAGGGTTAATAGCGAGATTACCGTAACTAATTATTCAGGGTCGCGCGCAGACGGCATTTTAGTGTCGCTTCATTTTAATCCTCTGTATTTTGACATTTTAGATTCTAAAGGCGGAATCAGAGAAGGAAATACACTCTATTGGGAAATCAACCAACTGGAAAATGGGGGCATGAGAGCTTGGAACCCTGTATTTCAAGTGACCTCAAACGCTCCCTATCAAACGCCTCTTGCATTTACCGTAAGTGCGGGCGCAAAAAATTATCAAACTGATAGCACAGAGATTATCACCACCATCCTTGCCGGTACGCCCCGCGTCAGGGCTGCTATTCAAGAATCGCCAAGAACAGGCCCTTCAGCGCTTCTCTCCATCCTGGCGCTCAGCATATTCGCCGGAGTACTGGGCTTCCTCTACAAGACTAAAAGGCATTCATTAGCTTAGTATGTTAACGTTAAAACAAACTCCCTCCCTGCCGCTACCGCAAATGTCTAAGGTGACATTTGCGATCTTCTGCTCTCTCTTTACCGGACTCATCGCCACTTTCATCATGAATTGGCCAATGGTGCGCGCATATGTGGAATCATCTGAAAGGGTTGAATCATTCATGAGCGACAGTGACCATGACGGCTTATCGGACCCTGAAGAGCGCCTTTATGGCACCAATACTTATTTACAGGATTCTGACGCTGACGGGACCCGTGATGGTGACGAAATTTTACGCAATCAAAATCCATTAGGCTCCGGATCCCTCCCTGCTGAATTTGCATTAAAAAACATTAAGATTTCCGATCAAGATAGTGACGGCTTAAGTGACGCATTAGAGAAGATTATTGGCACAGAGAGCGACAATGCCGATAGCGATGGAGACACATTTCCTGACGGACTTGAGGTGGAAAATGGATTTGATCCCACGGGGGAAGGAAGGCCCACGCTTACGATATCCATTCCATCACTCAAGATTCACGCACCTGTGGTGTGGTCAGAATCTGATGATGTCAAACATATAGAGCAAGATCTCAAAAAAGGGGTTATCCATTATCCCGGGACCGCAACTCCGGGTGAGCGCGGAAACAGCTTTATCACGGGGCATTCTTCGGATTATGTATGGCAGCAAGGCCCTTATACCGATATTTTCAAAAACCTTCCTGATCTTGAAAGAGGAGATGCGGTGGAATTTACCCATACCTATCAGAATAAAAAAAAGCGGACAGTCCGCTACCTGCTCACTGAATCTATGGTTGTGTATCCTGATGATCCGCGATTATTTATAACAAGTGACAAACCCATCCTCACCTTGGTCACCTGTTATCCTATCGGCAGCAATGCGCAACGCATTGCGTGGAGAGGAATCGCAGAATAAAAACCCAATACGTTTTTAAGGTAGCGTAGTGCGAATAGCGCTATTTTTTATTTTTTTGACTTATATTATTCCAGATGACTAAAAGTGGCGATGCGATGAATATGGAAGAATAGGTGCCGAATATAATGCCGGCGATAAGGACAAAAATGAAGCGCCTCGTCGTCTCGCCGCCAAGCACAAAAAGCGCGACCAGCACGATGACTGTCGTGAGGGAAGTATTGATGGAACGTGCGAGGGTTTGATTGACGCTTATGTTCGCAATTTCCGCAAAATTTCTTCCTCCGCTCTTTAACAAATTTTCCCTGATCCTGTCATACACGACAATAGTATCATGCACAGAAAATCCGAGGACAGTGAGAAGCGCAGTGACGAACAGCAGATCTACTTCCCATCCCGCATAACGCCCGAGCACGGCAAAAATACCTGTGGGGATGGTGACATCATGGATGAGCGCGATAACCGCGCATATCCCGTATTTCCAACTTGCCACAGGCTTTGAAACTTTTCTGAAGGAGTATCCGATATACGCGATTATTGCGAGAAGGGCGATAATGATTGCCAAATATGATTTTTGTCGAAATTCTTGGCTTATAGTCGGGCCAATTGACTCAAAACGCTTTTCAATAAAGGCATTATTAGATCCCTCGTTTTTTTGCAGGGTTTTAAAATTCTCCTCTATGCTCTTGGTAAATCGTTGGTGTTCGCCTTCATCCATGATACCTAATCGTACGAGATACGTATTTTGGTTGCTCATTTGAATTGAAGCGACATCAAAACCGTCACTTATGAGCTTCTGTTGAATCTCGCTCGATGCGGGCGGATTGATTAGCGTGGATTCAAGCTCTACCATGGCCCCTCCGGTGAAATCAATGCCGAATTTTAATCCCCACACAAATAAAGCTGTAGCGGATAACAGTATGAGCAATGCTGAAAATCCAAGATTGTATTTTCTATTGGGGATTATGGCAAGCATAGTGTTATGTGCTGTTACTTTTAGTCTCGACGCGGTGATAACCAAACATCCATAAATGTTTTTTCGCACCGGTCAGGGCGATTGCCTTTAAAATTGTTCTGCTTACCGTGATGGCGGTAAACATGGATGAGAGAATACCGATGATCAGGGTAACCGCAAAACCTTTGATGATGGAGCTGCCGAACCACATAAGAATTGCACAGGTGATGAGAGATGAAAAATTTGAATCTCGAATGGATGTCCACGCGCGTTTAAAGCCTTCTTCAACGGCCGTGGACAAATCCCTCCCCGCTTTTAATTCTTCTTTAAGGCGTTCAAAAATAAGGATATTCGCATCAACCGCCATGCCCACTGAAAGTATAAATCCTGCGATGCCTGCGAGCGTAAGCGTCACGGGTATGAGCTTAAAAAGAACAAGCACGATGCTCGCATAGAGCAGCAACGTGAACGAAGCGATAATGCCGGGTAAACGATAGTACAACATCATGAATAACATGACCACCAGTATCCCTATCATGCCCGCGCGCAGGCTTTGGTTTAGAGACAAAGAGCCGAGGGTGGGGCCCACTGTGGTTTGCGCAATCAAATGAATGGGGACGGGAAGCGCGCCTGCATTGAGGCGTTCCGCGAGCGTGCGCGCTTCTTTTACATTAAACCTCCCGGTAATGACTGCGCTGCCGCCTTCAATTTTTTCCTGGACCGTAGGCACTGAAATTGCCTGACCGTCAAGGAATATCGCAATGGGTTTGCCGATGTTGGCGCCGGTTAATTCTGCAAAAAGTTTTGATCCTTCATCGTTGAATTCAAGGTTGACATTCGGCTCTCCTGTCTGCGAATTGAATTGGACGCTGGCGCGCTTGAGCTGTTTTCCCGAAAGCGCGGTATTGACCCATGAGTCAATCTGCGATGCGATATCCTGCTCTGATATGGTGCGGAGAAGGATATGCGCGGCATGGACTTCCTTTTCCGGTTCGCCTTTTGCGGCGCCTTCCACCTCGCGCTCTTCGATTTTTTTGATAATATGGTAACCGAACTGGGTTTGCACCAATTCTTTGGTGGTTTCTCCTGCGTGAAGGGTCTCGAAAATCGCTTCATCGAATTCAGGCACAAATACTCCTTTCTTTGCCCAACCCAAGTCCCCTCCTTGATCTTTCGATCCCGGATCTTCGGAATATTGTTTTGCCAATGCGTTAAAATCAGCTTCAGGCGTTAACGCGAGCGCAAGCGCTTCTTCTGCGTGTTTTCGTATAGCTTCATTGTCGCTGTCTAGTTGCTGCTTTTGATCCTCGGTAAGCGGCGCATCTGCCACGGGGTTTTGCGTTTTAAATTCAAGTAAAGGTGTTTCGCCAATAAGTTGTATCGCTTCATCTACATTAAACACTCCCGCAAGTTCTACAATTACCCTATACTCATCACCAGATTGATTCGTTTGTACAAGAGGCTCTGAAATGCCGAACGCATTGACGCGCCGTTCGATCACGTCGCGGACGCCATTGATGGCCGATTGCTTATCTGCAAAGGGTACCTGCGAAGTGTCTGCTTGATAAATGAGGTGCGCGCCTCCTTTGAGATCCAAGCCTAATTTATAAGGAAATTTAGCAAAAAAAGAAGCTGCGGGAATCGAAGAAGGAAGTTTTGGCGCGACAAAAATGAGTGCAATTAAAAAAAGCACTGCGATGAACCCTACATACGACCAAAGTCTTTGTTTATTAGCCATAGAAATCCTTACGCATT
>MGER01000021.1:0-9886 GCA_001791465.1 Candidatus Uhrbacteria bacterium RIFCSPLOWO2_02_FULL_49_11
TACGTTCTCGGGTTTTGTACACACCGCCCGTCACGCCAAGGGAGCCGGCAATACCCGAAGCTCTTCCCTTTGGGAGGAATCAAGGTAGGGTCGGTGACAGGGGCGAAGTCGTAACAAGGCACCGGTAGCGGAAGCTGTCGGTGGATCACCTCCTTTCTAAGGATTTTGATGACCAGGTCGCCTTCGGGTTTCATGGCATCTAAGTCACCCATTCTCCGACGTCACGTCGGAGTGCAGGTCGCCCTCCGCTAAGGCTGAGGAACAATGGGACGCGCATCGTTGCGAGGTGCGCCGGACGTTACAACCGTTCAGATGCTGAACCAAACGCAGAGTGATGCAAATCATCATCCCGCTCAGTGGGACATTTATCGCAGATCGGCGGCAGACGACGTCATTCAAGCGCAAATCGCCCCCTTCATGAGGGGGTTTTTCTTATAGGTAAATGTGACGTATGTTTTCGCGCAGGCGTGTAGTTACTTCGTAGTTAATAGTTCCGATATGCCGCGCCATTTCTTCTATCGTGATTTCTTCCCTCCCTTGTGTACCGATAATCACCGCTTCATCTTTTTGCGTTATGTGCGGCAAGCGCGTCACATCGACGACGGTGATATTCATGCATACGCGGCCGAGGATGGGTGCGCGGTGTCCCCGAATGAGCACGTGGCCGCGGTTACTCAAAGCCCTATCAATGCCATCATAGTAGCCGACAGGGAGCACTGCGATTCTCGTATGATGCTTGGTTATGAATGTGCATCCGTAACTCACACACGCATCCTTGGGAATTTTTTTCACTGCGGCGATTTTGGTTTTGAGGGCGAGCGAGGGGTGGAGCGGCATCCCTTGCGCGAGGCAAGTTTTTTTAGTCGCGTCATTCGGATAATAACCATACACCGCAAGCCCAGGTCGCACCATGTCAAAATGAGATTGTGGTTCGAGGAACGTCGCGGCGCTATTGGCGCAGTGGATGAGCGGAAAACCTTGCCGATCTTTTTTGATTCCCTTGACGAGGTGGGTAAAAATTTTCAATTGATCATAGAAATGTTGCGGATGTTCAGGCTCATCGGCAGATGCGAAATGCGTGGCAATGCCTTCCCATCGCAGTCCTTTAAGCGATTGAATAAATTTAATAAATGCGTTGAGCTGCCTGGGCATCAATCCTTGCCGTCCCATGCCGGTGTCCACTTTGATATGCACATTGACCGTGGTGCGTGCGGCGAGTGCGAGCCGTGAAAGTGTGCGTGCCGTCTGCGGTTCGCATACAAAAATGCTTGCGCGGGAATCGAGGATATCGCCCAGGCGAGCGTGCGGCACAAATCCCATAATAAGAAGCGGTATGCTTATGCCGCTTTCTCTCAAAACCAACGCTTCTTCGATGGATGCGACGCAGAGCATGTTGACCTTGTGTGGTATCAGGAGTTTTGCCATCTCTCTCATTCCGTGTCCGTAGGCATTTGATTTTACACATGGCGCCAGCAGCGTGTTTTTATTTATAAGGGAACGGATTGTTTTCACATTATGCTGGATCGATTTTTTTGATATTTCAATCCATGTGGTATCCATATTAATATCCCGCATTTTCTATAATCTCTTCGATAAGCTCTCGAGGGGAGAGGGGAGGGCGTTCTGCAAGCGCTTGGTGGAACAGGACCGTGGAGGGAGTGAGCGCGGGGAGCGTGTTCACCTCAATGATAAGGAGACTGCCGGAGTCGACATGGAGGAACGCGTCGATACGGGCATATCCTTTGAGGCCGATCTCTTTAGCAAGTTTTTCAATATGATGCTGCGCGCATGTAAGGGCTTTAGGCTTCACGATAGATGGCGGGGGAGGAGTAATATTGGCACCGGTGCCTCCTTGGAATTTTTCCTCGACCGTGAGCACCTCGCCTTCCGCGACGGTGAGGCTTGGATTGAATACGCGGTAGACGCCGCGGTGTTCCATAAGCCCGATCGTTACCTCTACCCAGCCGCTCACGCGCCGGTATTTCAGGGCTTGTCGGGCGATCCGCACGGTGTCAGTTTCGATAAACGATTGGAACAAGAGCTCCTTTGCCGGCTGTTGCGGCATTTCAATAATGGAATCCTGGCGCTTGAGCGTATGGGCGGGGATGAAGGATGCTTTTGCGCGGACGGCATCGAGATAGCGCATAAGATCTCCTGCGCAAAAAAGATGCGCCACGCCCGAAGAACAGCCGTCCGCGCGCGGTTTGACGACAACTGTGCGGCTGCGCAATTCCTTCGTAAGGGTTTTCCAAAATGAGGCTACTTCGCGTTTTGTGTCTGAGAGAGTATTTAATTTTAAAAGTTTTTCAGCGATTGCGTGGATCCCCGGGAGCGCGAGCGCTTCAACTGCGCGGTCGGTGCGCCACTTGTCCATACAGAGCGAAGACACGTCCGCACCGGAACCGTTATACGGGATACAGGCCTTGTCCAGCATACCTTGGAGCGCGCCGTCTTCGCCAAAGCCGCCGTGAAGCGCGATGAATACGAAAGGAGCATTTTTAATAAATTCATTAATGGTTATGGATTTTGGAATAAAACGTAATTCTTCCGCCTCATGCGGACGGAACCCGAGGCGCAAACGCGCGCGCCGCTCAAGGTGGGAAAGACGCGTATGGTCTTGTGGAGCCCTTACGCAGTTGTCAATTATCTCCTCCACGGTATGGTTGAGGGTGTAGGTATAAGGCAGTTTCCATACTTTTCGTTTTTCATCAAGGATAAAGGCATGAGGATAGTAGCGGTGAGAGCGCTTGAGTCTCAACCATACGTTGGTGCCGCTCATGAGAGAGACTTGTCGTTCTGACGTTTCCCCGCCAAAGAGGACGTGGACCGGTTTGCGGCGGTCGCGGTGCGTGCACTCATCGTCCGCGGATGGGGGGAAGGGAATCCCATACCGTTGGCATGCATGGCTCACGATCGTGCGCAATGCGCCGCGGTGCGAAAGCCCGATGCGGCTCGCTTGCTGGAAGAGGAAGCTGTTTTGCTCCATGCCGCTTATGGGGTTAAAGTCTGAAAACCAGATATTGCCGTTCTCAAGCGCCCACCCGTCGAAGCGGGCAAAATCGCGCATCTTAAAGAGGGTGAAAAGCTGCTCAGCCTGTACTTGGATGCGGTCTATGGTTTCATCCGGAAAACGGGGCGGACAATGATAGGCGACGTGGCGGGTGGGCAGGTATTTTTTCCTGAAATCAAAAATTTGATGGTGGGCATAATCAGCCTCTATTTCTGTGGGGATAATCGCGACTGGCATGTTGAAGCGATTTTCAAGGATGATCACGGTAAATTCGCGCCCCACGGCGAACGGCTCGATGACCACGCGCGTGTCGAAACGGCGGGAAAAGAGGCGCCGGACTCGGTCGAGCGCTTGAGAGGGCGTCTGTACGGAGAAGACTCCGATGCTTGACCCTCCGCTTGCGGGTTTGACAATAGCGCGGCTGATGCGGTATTTTTTGAAGAATGCATCGATGATGTTCTTATGGTCGCGGCGGTATATCCTTAGCACCGCCGAAGGGGGCGCATGGAATCCATGGACGCGGATATATTCGTTCGCATCGTATTTATCGAATAGGAGCTTGCATGAGTCAGCGGATGAACCGATAAAAGGGATATGGTTTCTTTCCAAGATTCGCTGTATCCCGCCATCTTCGCCAAATGGTCCGTGCATCACCGGGAATACTATGTCCGCGCGACGCAATAACCTCACCAGCGCCTTATCGTTTAGCGGTGTGGCCGTATATTTCAATTTAAAATCGAAATCAGAAGGCGTGTTGGAATAGAGTTGGGCTTGGGAAATGCGATACGGGCGCTTTTTGTAATCAAAATAAATAGGGAGGATATCTATGTCTTCTCCCTTGAGATGGTCAAGCACCGAGCGCGCGGAGTTCAGCGATATTCCCCTCTCGAGCGACGGCCCCCCGCAGAGGAGCGATAAGGTCAATTTTTTGTAAGATTTCATAAATAAAATTATGCTATAAACTTAGCATAATTTTATATGCAATGCAATAAATATGCAAAATTTTGATTATTTTTGCAAAATTATCATAAGGCAGTAGAAAAATACCTGCGTTGATCGGTGCGAATACGCTTCTTCTATCCTAGTGCCAGACTCTTATTGTGGGAAGATCATGTGCCATATTGCCGCGGCGGCGTTGCGAGGAGTGCCGCTAATACAATAATAATGAAGGTCTATGTAGGGCAGCGCGTTCAATTCGATGACCCCTGAACGTGTTTGTGCGCACCAAGGGCGGCTCATATCTTTGATAATGAAGTCTATCCCTATGAGGGGGTCGTCAATAATACGAGCGATTCGTTCAAATAACCTTATATTTTCAATATCCACCTCGTCCGTGACGTCATGGGTTAATCCGCCGCGTTCACGTATGACCCCTCGATCAAGGATTACCGTTTCTCCTGCTGATGGTATGTCGCCCCAGTCCCTGCGGCAGGCATTCAGATATCTGGTGGTGGCGCCGTCGGTGGGGATAGGATGAAAGACCGCGCCATCCCGGTAGGGTTGGGTGTTTTCAATATCTACGAGTCGTCGAATAGTGTGCGTTCCGTTTCCTATTACCTGTGGGTAGTTCCGGCGCGCGACTGCGACCAATTTCCCTGCCACGAGGAGCGCGCGATGTACGTCGCCCTCAAGCTCCTCTTCTATCATCACCCATGGGCACAGTTGGCGCGCGGAGCGGTATGCCTGGGTCAATTGTTCACGAGTGTGGATCTGCACATGCGCATGGCGCCCGCGCGAGCTCAAACGTGGTTTTACCACCAACGGCGGGACAAGTCTCTCAAAAGCGCGCGTAGCCCCACGGAGCGTGATCACGGCGTACCCGCGCGGAATGGGAATAGAGGAACGTGCGAGGAGCTGTTTTACTATCAGCTTATCATCGATCCAATGTAAATTATTCACCCTCAACGGGGGGCGAGGAAGACTGTTGAAGACCACACGTTGTGCGCGGCGCTCTGCGATGAAGAGTTCGATACTATGCGTGAGGGGACGGAATTCCCACATTTGTATTCCGCGTCGGATAGCTTCTTCCCAAAGCAGATGCGCGCGATGGGTAAGGTCAGGGTGAGGCTCAAGGTGTATGGTGCCGAGCCTTACGCGCGTGAAACATTTCAAAAGTTTCACGGTGCACGTTTGCAGTATAGTGCTCTGCGCGAGATGGTTGAACACTGTGCGGAGTGGGGAGCTATGGCGGGAGAGGGGAGCCAACGCAATAGCTGCGAGTGCGGTAAGAAATGATGAGGCGTGGTGAATAGGGACTGGGCCGCAGTCCGGGCATGAACGCTTTGATAACGAAGGAGAGATCATAATATTAAGGGGTTGATATGCCTTTGTGTTCTCGCCATTTCTTTATCCCTAAGCCAAGCGCAATAGCAATGAGCGCGAGTGCGGTCACTACGTAGTAGAGAGGTCGTGTATATTGGACATCTGAAGTAGACATTTCTTTTTGCGTAGAGGCTCCTTGCACTGCGCCCTGGGAAGCCACGTCATCCTTGCCGCGCGGCAGCACTCGATAACCTGCGCTGGTTTCTGAGAGAACACCCTTGACTGTGTAGTGCTCACCTGCCGTGAAGTCTTCGGGATGGAGGCCTGTCGTGTCTTTGAGTGTTATGCGCACTTCCCCGGTATCATCGTCGAACCAAAGGGTGGTGCTTTTTTTCTCTATCAGTTCCCCTTCCACTTGCACAAGGCTGCCTTCCTGCTCGTCGCTCAATGTGGCCGCAGTGAGCAAAAGAGGCTCCGGTGGTTCTCCCTTGCCAATTTTTTTAACCCACCCGGTCTTGGGTACGGTGATTCTCGTTTCGTTACCGCTCATGCTCACATACCCTTGCACTTCCACAAGGTCGCCTGTGGCGCAATCCGGGAATTGCACTGCCACCGAATAGATTTGCATTCCGTTAAGGTACATGCTCGTGCGTCCGAAAACGCCGGACGGGACGATCACCACACCTTCTGTCGCAACCTTTGTGTTGCGCGGCAGACTACGTATGTCTTTAATCTCGACTTTCCGCACATCCTTAGGGGATACGATTGGCTTAGGTTGTTCATTCGTATCCCGCGCTTCTTCATTATCCTGCGGCGATGCCACCGCGGTTTGTGCATTGAATGGTTCCTCTTCTTCATCAGACTCCTCTTCTATTTCAGCGGGCAGGGAAATTACATTAGGCTTCCCCGGAGTAGGCGAGGTGGTCCATGTATAATTCCCTTGGTCGTCGCGGGCAAAGGATGTTCCCTCTTGGTTTTTACCATATTGGATTTGTGTGAGCGTGTGCCCTTGGTATTTAAGAAAAATGGTATCGCCGTCGTTATTGAGTACGATTTTGGTTTGCGCGCGCGGCACAAGGAGAAGCCCATGGGGCGGGATTTGGTCAGATTGAGCGGTAAACGTGTAGGATGCTCCGCTTGCATCGGAGAGTACAAATCCCGAAAGGCTCGCCTCATCATCATTTTCATTTTTAAGCTCTATCCATTCCTCTTCTGTATCATCGCCTATAGGGTTAGGGAGGAGTTCATTGATGAGTATTTTGGGGGGAGAAGAGGAGGCATACGATTGTGCCCCGTCATCCAAGGGGGCATCCGGTCGGATGACCGGATGATTTTGTGATTTCGTATCGACGGATTGCGGCGCAGTGATGAGGTTTGATGCAGAAGGAGTAGGCGTGGTGGTCCACTCATAACTGCCGTCACTGTTGCGCGCCCACGCGGAGCCTTCCTGTACAGGGCCGGTATAGCTTATAGAGACAATTGTTTGCTCGTCTATGTGAAGGAGTCTCAACGTTTCTGTACCCGTGTTATTTAATGAGATGTCAGTGGCGTTGCGCGGGAGGACAAAATAGCCATAGGGCGCAATGGTAGTAGAAGCTATGGCATTGCCTTGTGTGATCGTATAATGTTTTCCTGACGCATCCTCTACCGCCCAGTCTGCGAGATTCACTTCCTGATCGCCAAGGTTGACCAGCTCTATCCACTCGCCCGTGGCATCATCGCCTACGGGGTTCGGCAATACTTCGCTGAAGGTAATAAGTATGCCCGACAATGCGGTTCCTTGTGGGATAGGTGTGGTGCCTGCGTTATTCCCCGAGCCTTGATTTTCATTATTTGATTCAGGCGATCCTGTGGAGGATTGGTGAGGGGTGGGTGTGGTGAGCAGGGTAAAATCGGCTGCATTGTTATTGGTATCCACGCCTCCCTTGCGTTCGACACTCATGCTGGCATCAGGAGTGGGCGCCGCGGATCCTTCCGCCTTACTCGCGCTGCCCATGCCCACAAGGTCTACGACGGTATGGCCGTTATCAGAGTAGAGAATAATGGTATTATCGGCGGTGACGGATGCTTGTGTCGAGTAGGCAATGTCTTTGGGTATTGCTCCCGTATAGTCATTGTGGGCAATAACCAACACACCATGCGCTGCGAGGATGAGAGAAGGGAATTCAGTGAGCAGGTTTGAGAGCGACCCCGAAGCTGTTTTTTTCTACAGCCGCCACCCGGCGAGGTTTACCTCTGCATCAGTAGGGTTATAGAGTTCAATGAATTCATCGGTCGCTTTTTCTCCTCCTACTTTTATCTCATTGATCACCACATGACTAGCCCCGGCACTTGCGGGAGAAAGTAAGAAGAGGAGCGCGGTGAATATGGAGAGGATGGTGAAACCAAGAATATGCATGATTTTAGTGTAGGTTTCTTTGCCAGTTTGAGCAATATGGCCTATTTTGTTACAGTAGTAAGTGAGCCGGAGTGGTGTAATTGGCAGCCACGCCAGGTTTAGGACCTGGTGGGGGAAACCCCGTGGAGGTTCGAGTCCTCTCTCCGGCATCATTTGTAGGGTATACAGAGAAATTTCACCGTTATGGGATATTTTCTTTTTTTAAAAAACAGCCTGAAGAATTTTAATCAGATGGGGGCGTTTGTCCCCAGTTCGCAATTTCTCGCCCGCACCATGCTCGAGGGAGTGCATCTGCCGCGCGCAAAGTGCGTGGTGGAATTTGGTGGCGGTACGGGAGCAATCACTAGACATATTCTTGCACTCCTGCCTTCTCATGCCACGCTCATTGTGTTTGAGATGAATAAAGAATTGGCAGCACATCTGAAGCGCACCATCACTGACCCGCGCGTCTTTGTGGTATGCGACCGCGCAGAGCGCATCGGACATTATTTAAAAAAATTCGGTTTTAAGAAAGCGGACTATATCATTTCAAGCTTGCCTCTGGCGCATCTCCGTGGCGCCGTGCTCGCACACTTGTTATCAGAAGTTGTTGCCTCTCTGCATCCTCATGGTGTATATATACAATATCAATACTCCCTGCACAGTTTTAGGCAGGTGAAGAAGGTATTCGGCAAGGTGGTGCTAAAATTTGAATTGTATAATTTTCCGCCCGCATTCGTGTATGTGTGCCATGTGTGAAATGATGATGAAACCGAATTCAAGTGAGAGTCTTTATTCTCTATAATATTTAACCAATATGATCATCGGCATTCTTTCGGACACCCATGACCAAACCGCGCGCGTCCAGAAGGCGGTCGCGCTCTTTATAGCGCGCAAAGTAAGCTTTGTCATCCATTGCGGCGATATCGTGTCGCCGTTCACCCTGAAGCTCTATCGCGATCTGCGGTGTCCCGTAAAGTTTCTTTTTGGCAATAACACGGGTGATATTTTTCTCCATCTGCAGTACAAAGAGAAACATGGGTTCAGTGAATATGAGTTCGGGAATTTTTTCTCGCTTACACTTGAGGGGAAGCGGATTGCAGCCTATCACGGCGATCAGCCGGCAATCACAGAAGCGCTTATTAAGTGCGGCGAATATGACTGCGTGTGCGCGGGGCATGATCACCGCTCACGCATTGAACGGCATGGGGACACTTTGTTCGTAAACCCCGGTACGCTGGCAGATATGACAGGGAGCGCAATGACGCCGCCAAGCGTAGCCATCTATAATACCCATATCAACGAGGCGGACATAGTATTAATTTGAATATCACAGGGTGGTATGGCAGTACATACGGTTTTGTGCTAAAATATCCACGCGCAGAGAGGCAAAACGCGGGATCTGAATTGCCTCTCTTTCTATTAAGGAGGGCAATGAGTGAGCCCGTTTTTTTATCCCCATGCCCATGCTTGATACTTCACTATCTGCGCTCCCTGTGGTACTGAGGCAATACCCAGTGAATCTGTTTATCCCAAAGTCACTGCCGGGATCTAAAGGCGCGCCTGCGGCCGCTTCTGTATCCGTGAGCGCGGTTATCCCCACCTACAAACCGCCACAGGAGTTAAAGGCGCTGGTGCGCACGCTCCTTTCTCACCCTTGCGTGCGGCAGGTGGTGGTCGTTGATGACGCCACACCCTCTGGAGGGGAAGATTTTTTTGCGGGACTCTCACTCATCGCGGCAGGGCTCGGCCGTAGTGCAGATTTTACTCTGCTTCGGCTCGCCCATAACAGCAAGAGGGCAGGCGCGGTGAATCGCGGGCTTGCCGCGCTCACGTTTCCTCCCGCGCCGTTGCATGACATACTCGTGCTTGATGATGATGTCATGTTGACAGCCAATACGATTTCATCGCTCATACAAGCGCTCAATGCTTCTGAATATTTAGGCGCAGTGTGCACGCAGGCGCGCGTGTGCAATCGGCATGAAAATATTTTTACCCGCCTGCAGGGATTGGAGTATGTGGGATTCAACGTTGCGCGCATAGCTGATCGCGGGTTCCTCTTGGGGCCTCTGATTATGCACGGACTCGCGTCTCTTATAAGAAGCACAATTTTGATTAACGAGGTGAATGGGTATGATCAATCCCAGCTGTTGGAAGATTATGACCTCACGGTGCGAATAAAATCACGCGGGTATCATGTGGCGCTTGATTTTATTCGCACCGTGAGGTCAAAATCT
>MGER01000021.1:9894-11361 GCA_001791465.1 Candidatus Uhrbacteria bacterium RIFCSPLOWO2_02_FULL_49_11
CATAAAGAGCCACTGGCGGAAAATGTTTGCTATTTTTCCTGACGTACTGTCTCACCTGCTTACGTTGGCGCTCTTGAGTTCAATTTTGGTTTCACTCGTATGGCACCAGAGCGGAAGCGGCGAATCGGCACTTATTACTCTCATACGTACCACCTCGATCGGTATGAGCGTGGTGTTTTACGTGGTCCAGCTCCTTATCACGCTGCTTCTGGATAAAGGAAAGGATTGGCTTGATGTGGCAATTCGGGCATCGCTGCTTCCAGAGTTATTGTATTCAATGATGCTCTCGTTCGTGTTATTTGGGAGTTATATATTTTTTATCTATATGATATTCCGAGGGTTTCTCGGCATGCGGTGGTCTCGGAGAGCGGTCCGTAGGGTTTTCGACACTATAGATGCATGGTTCCGTTTATTCGGGTATACTACGACGTGGGGAACAAAGTGATTGAAATGCAAAAATCAAAAATTAAAAATCAAAATTATGGAGTCCCGCATGAGCGGGACGAGATACCATCATTCTGCATTTTGAGTTTTACATTTTGAATGAGTATAGTATGTTTTCCATATTGGGCAAAAAAGAAGTGATAGGCACCACGCTTTGGCTTGCGCCTATGGGATTAAGCATTATGGGGTATCTGCAGTGGACTCCGTATCGAGCAATCGTAGCGTTAGTGGTGTTTATTATGATAGTAAGCGTGCTGGTGAGCATTGGCGGTATCGTGCGTTTTGTCGTGAATTATTTCACAGGACCGCGGGTGCCGCTTGGCTAAAGTTATCCACAGGGTTGTTTTTCCCATGATTTCTTGTATACTATATTTAAGTTTTTTATTTTCATTATCCCTCTCGAGGGCATGCTCACTCGAATGGGAATTACATCCTCTTTTCAAACGTTATTAAACCCCTTACAAGGGAATTATTAAGAGCGTGCATTTTTGCGCGTTTTTTATTATTAACGAAAGGCTTATGTCAAATATTCGTTTACGCACCGCATTAAGCACTGCTGCTACCGTAACCATTGCATCTGCTGCATTGGTCTTTGCAGTAGTTGCAGCAACAACCGTGGGGACCAATGTCTCCACCACCGGTACACTTACTTTATCGGCCGACATCTACTCCACCGACGGCGCGCTCTTCAACGTGGCGTCCACAACCGCTTTCCAAGTAGAAAACGGTTCTGGGACGGATGTTTTGAAAGTTGACACCACGAATGCCGGGGTAGTGATAACCGGTCAAGCGACTACCACGGTCTATCAATGGATTGGTTCCGGCGGCACCGCGAATTATCTTGGCTACAGCGGCGGTGAACTCTATGTGCAAAACGATGCGGAGATTGACGGCGCATTGTATGTGACAGGAGCTGCTACTCATGCAGCGGATATTTACTCCACCGACGGCGCATTGTTCAATGTGTCTTCCACCACTGCCCTTGAGGTGCAGAACGGATCAGGCGTATCGGTGTTCAAAGTG
>MGER01000021.1:11372-15562 GCA_001791465.1 Candidatus Uhrbacteria bacterium RIFCSPLOWO2_02_FULL_49_11
GCGATATTTATTCCACCGATGGTGCGCTCTTCAACGTCGCGTCCACGACTGCCTTCCAAGTGGAAAACGGTTCTGGGACGGATGTCTTGAAAGTTGATACCACGAATACCGGCGTAACAATTACAGGAAAAGCGACAAGCACCGTGGCGTTGTGGGTGGGAGCTGCGGGTACTGCAGATAATGTTGATTTAACAAGCGGAGACGTTTATATCCAGGGTGATTTAGAAGTTGACGGTACTTTCTATCCCGCCATTTCGAGTGTATCAGGCGCATTCACCGCTGGCGGAGGTTATGGCAGTACGGGGGTTACCCTTTCCACTGACGGCAATATTCAGGCGAACGGCACGCTCACGGTTGACGGTGTTTCTACCCATGCAGCGGATATTTACTCCACCGACGGCGCACTCTTCAACGTCGCGTCCACGACTGCCCTTGTGGTTCAGAATGGTTCAGGGACGAATATATTTAAGGTTGATACCACCAACGGCGGCGTGGTGATGACTGGCAATGCGACCACTACGGTCTACCATTGGGTTGGTGATGGCGGCACCGCGGACTATCTTGGTTATACTGGTGGGGAGCTTTATGTACAAAATGATGCGGAGATTGACGGGGCGTTGTATGTGACAGGGGCAACCGTGATGGCAGCAGATCTATATTCTGTTGACGGCGCGCTTTTCAACGTCGCGTCCACGACTGCCCTTGAGGTGCAGAATGGATCAGGCGTGTCGGTATTTAAAGTGAATACTACTGTCGCAGGCGTGACCATAACCGGTTCCGCAACCCTTACGGGCGATATCTACTCCACCGATGGCGCTTTGTTTAACGTCGCGTCCACGACTGCCTTCCAAGTGGAAAACGGTTCTGGGACGGATGTGTTTAAGGTAAACACTAGCGCTGCCGCTGATGGTGGTGGGTCAACGATGACAGGGAATGCCACCACAACGGGCAATTTCACCGTGGGTGATACAAATAGCACCGCCACTTCAACTGTCGAAATAGGTGATGCGGATACGGCAGGATGTTTGAAGATCCGCAATGCCAACGCAGACGCATGGTTCTATTGCTACATCGAAGCTACAACCACCGCGCCAATTGCGTTCGTATGCAGCACCAATGACCAATGCCAGAAATAAGGCATTAAGGCTAATAGTACTTTACCTATGAAACGCTTCACTATAGGCGTCATATTTCCAGTGCTTCTCGCGCTTGTCGTCGGATATCCTGCCGCTGCGCACGAGCTTACCTTTAGCGAGAACACCACCGTGTATATTACTGATCTTGGTCTCAATCTTACCGTACTTTCAGGCGGCACGGCCGATTCGATGACCGTAAATTCTGGCAATGTCCAGTTTACGCTTTTAAGCGGCCAGACAGTGACTATACAATCATCAAACGGAAGGAACCTTTCTGCCTCTCCTCAGACAGCAGCTGCAACTTGCGTGGGCACCGGTACTACGTCGCAGATTACCCTCTCTACAGCTGGTACGGTTACCTTAACACCATCAAGCAACGCGATGTGTACTAGTTCCACTGGTTCCGGCGGCACCAGTAGTGGTGGCGGGGGCGGTGGAGGAAGCACTACCACTACCACACAAACCGCGCCCACGAATATCACCGTCACGGATGCGAAAATCGGCACTGCACTGAAAGTGTCGTGGACGAAGCCCACCAATACTGAATTTTCATTCGTTCGTATCTATCGTTCAGAAGTAAAGGGGCAGAAAGGCACTGCACTTCCGGATGCGCAGACCGGTGCTTCATTTACTGACACCGGGTTAACTAAGGGGAAAACGTATTACTATGCGGTCGTTGCCGTAAGCAAAACAGGCACCGAGTCAACCAATACCCAGCAGTATGAGGGGATCCCCACCGCGCTTGCCGCCGCGGCTACCAAACAAATCACCGGCGCTACCGGCGGCATGGTTGCGCTCTCTGATAATTCTGCAAGTATAACACTGCCCAGCGGCGCAGTGTCTGGCACCGCCGACGTAAGTATTACTCCCACTGCCACCTATTCATCACTCGCAAGTGCGCAAGGCGCTGTGGGGGGGCAGGCGTATGAGATTGCGGTATCGGTAGGCACGAGCGCGGTAATCACATTCAGTAAACCAGTCACGCTCATGTTCCAATACACCGAGGAGATGGTGAAAGGACTCAAAGAGTCAAGTCTCAAGTTGCAATACTGGGACGCGACCGCGAAGAAATGGATTGAAGTTGCGGGCACCTTGAATACTGCGACCAATACCATTACCGCACAAATTTCCCATCTTACTCTTTTTGTCATCGTGGGAGATAAAACTACGCTTGCCAGTGCCGGAGACCTTATCAAACTCACGTGCGCGGCTGGCGCCGGAGTGAACGATCCCTGCCGCAGCGTATATTACCTTGGCAGCGACCTGAAACGGTATGTGTTCCCCAATGAGGTAACATTCAAGTCGTGGTATGCGGATTTTTCAGGGGTGAAAGAAGTCACGCGCGAAGAGCTTCAGTCGTATCCTATAAAAGCAAACGTGACTATGCGGCCAGGGACGTACCTCATCAAAATCACCACCGATCCGAAGACCTATGCGGTAGAACCGGGCGGCGTACTGCGTTGGATACCCACGGAAGAAATTGCGACATCATTGTACGGCGCGGCGTGGGCGAAGAAGATCGTTGACGTGGCTGATCCCTTCTTCATCAATTACCAGTCAGCGAACGCAGTAGCCAATAAGCTTACCGCCACGCAGTATCCGGCAGGCACGGTGATCAAATATGCAAGCGCGCCTACCACCTACTATTACGTCGAGGGCGGCAAGAAGAGAGCGCTCTCTTCTTCCTCACTCACTCAAAATAGTCTGCGGACTGAATTTGTCGTGACCGCGCCGTCATCGGTAGAGTATATAAATAGTACTGCGGTGAACAGCACAGAAACAGGTATAATGACCGTGGCGGGCCCCTAAAGGAGTAATTACGAAGAACATTGTTAATATAATTACAGTACCCCGCCCCTTGTGGGCGGGGGATTTCGCTATTAGATGGATGATAGTATTGTTATTAATATGAGAATTCGGGATGGCTTCACTTTAGCGCGAGCCTCTTCCGCAGAAGTCTCCTACGCGCCATAGCCGCTTCGGCGACGGAGCTGGCTTTGGAAGACTGGTTCGCGCCAAGTTGATGTCATATGCATAATTATGAAACGAATAGTGAAGAGGCGAACAATAAAGTCACGAGTAAAAAAGTTCAAATATTCCGTGCCTGACGAGGTGCTTGAAAGGCTCGTGGATCTTTTGCATTTATGGGGATACGAGAGAAAGACTGGGCACTGGCAACACATTTCGCATTTCAAAGATGCGGATACTACATGGTTGATAAACGTAACCCAAGAGAAATTGATGTCATTATCAATAAATTTGTACTTCCTTGGAGAACAGAAAAATTAGAATGGACTGGTATTCCTCCACGAGGGTCTCGTTTCAAACGTGATTTCATTAATTTTCAAAATACGACGCGCTGCCCGCTCCACCTAATCACTTTCCCCCTTGGTCCATGGAAAATTAGGCAAATTACGTCACCACATCGGTACCACCTGCCCTCAGGGAAATCCATTATGATCCATCCGCCTTACCTCGCAGTCCGGGCTCGTACTCAAATGTTGGTAGATAAAGTAATGCGAGAGGATTTTCACAATCGAATTCAACGGTGGAGTGCAGAGCATCGTTGGCTATACGACAAAGCACGATTAAGAAACGATCAGCCGCTCATTAAAAGTTGCAAAGCGTATTTTGGTATTGTAGCGACGTTAATGAAAAAAAATATAGATACAAACGACACAAACGGTGAACTAAGAGGAGTAGGAATGGGGATGGGTATAATAAGTGGTACGGTCCGCGTTGTAAGAAATAAAAAACAATTTTATGCTTTCAAAAATCGAGAAATTCTTGTTGCCGAAGATACTAACCCTATCTACTTGCCTTTAATGAAAAAAGCGCGAGTGGTTATTACGGATCGTGGCGGAGTTACCTCCCATGCCGCGACCCTCGCGCGGGAATTCGGGATCCCGGCGGTAATCGGAACGAAAGTGGCGACAAAGGTATTAAAAACCGGAGACCGAGTGGAAGTGAATACGAAGACAGGAACCGTTAAAAAATTATAGATGACTTCAATTTGGGCAACCGTACTAAGTTGATGTCAAATCAATACCTCTA
>MGER01000022.1:0-107 GCA_001791465.1 Candidatus Uhrbacteria bacterium RIFCSPLOWO2_02_FULL_49_11
CGCTCTCGACACAGGATGACGTGGCAGCCTCACTCGTGAAAGAGGGGATGCCGGTGTTTGCGAAACGGGGCGAGGATCGCAACTCATTTTATCGCCATCTGGTGGCA
>MGER01000022.1:396-7609 GCA_001791465.1 Candidatus Uhrbacteria bacterium RIFCSPLOWO2_02_FULL_49_11
TGGTGGTGACTGAAGTGGACCCGGTTGCCGCGATTGAAGCGGTGATGGACGGTTTTGAAGTGAAGTCCATGACCGCGGTGGCGGCGGAAGGCGACATTTTCGTGACCGCGACCGGCGATGTGAGCGTGGTGCGCAAAGAGCATATGCTCCGCATGAAGGACGGCGCGATCCTTGCGAATACGGGACATTTTAATGTGGAAATTGACGTTTCTGACCTTGAGAAGATGGCGAAGGCGAAGAAGGTGGTCAGGGAGAATGTGGTGGAATATATGTTAAGACCGGATAAACGGCTTAATCTCATTGCAGAGGGCAGGCTCGTCAATCTGGCCGCTGCCGAAGGGCATCCTTCCGCGGTCATGGACATGAGCTTTGCCAATCAGTCTTTGTCAGCAGAATATCTATGGAAGAAGAGGGGCACGCTTCCGCCGAAGGTATATCATGTGCCGCAGGAAATAGATGAACGCATCGCCGCATTGAAGTTGAAGGCAATGGGAGTTGGGATAGATACCTTGACTGCTAAACAGGAAAGGTATCTCCTGAGTTGGAGAGAGGGAACTTAGTTGTTTTCGTATTACGTATTACGTATTAGGTATTATGGAGAATGATTCCAAAACCATACGTTCATTCACTGATTTGGATGCATGGAAGGAAGGTCATAAGCTAGCATTAATTATGTACGAGGTGACTAAAACATTTCCTAAGGAAGAAATCTTCAGTTTAATAATGCAGATGAGAAGGGCAGCGGTATCAATTACATCAAACATTGCTGAAGGATTCAGCCGCCAATCATATAAGGAGAAACTGCAGTTTTATTCGATATCGCTTGGTTCGTTGACAGAGTTGCAGAATCAATCGCTTGTCGCGCGTGATGTGAAGTTTATGTCGGAGGTGGATTTTCAACGTATTGCGCAGCAATCAATTAGAGTCTCTAAATTGGTGAACGGCTTGATTAAGAAATGTCGATCCGTAATACGTGATACGTAATACTTAATACCCCAATGATCGACCTCCACACCCACTCCCTCCATTCCGACGGCACGGAGACGCCGCGGCAATTGGTAGAACGCGCAAAGGCAGCGCAGCTCACCCTTTTTGCCATTGCGGACCATGATACGACTGCGGGTTTGGAGGAAGCCGTAAACGCAGCGGACGCACTTCACGTGGCATTTATTCCCGCACTGGAGCTCACCGTTGATCTCCATGGGAGGCACGCACATTTACTGGGTTATGGTATAAATTTGCAATATAACGAATTGCTTAATGCGCTCCTATGGCGGCAAGAAGGGAGGAGAGTGCAGTTTAGGGAGAAAGTGCGTTTGGCGAATAAAAGGCTGAATGCTGACCATAAGGGAGAGTTGGATGCTGAAGCACTGCTGAAGGAGATTAAGGGGATTCCGGGGAGGCCTCATATTGCGCGTGCAATTGTGGCTATGGGTTGGGAGCAGAAGTTTCGCCCCGCATTTGATAAATATCTCATCGATTACATACCGGAAACAGTCGCATTCAAACCTGCGCATGCGATAGAACTCATCCATCGCGCTGGCGGCATTGCGTCACTCGCCCATCCGGGATCTGATGAGATAGGATTGGGGAGATTTGCGAAGACAGCACAAGAGGTGCGTGCGGCGCTGAAAGAATTGATCGCACAGGGAATGGATGGGATCGAGGTATGGACTCCCGCGCATACGTTTAAAATGCGCGCATTTTATGAAAAGATGGCTGAAGAGCTGCATCTTATCATAACCGGTGGCACCGACTGGCACGGGCCGTCTTTCGACGCGCCGGCGCCAGGAATTTTTGAAATACCGGACACGGTAGCGGAGGGCATACGCAGCAAACTCAAAATGTAATGCTTCAGTAAGGCATAATATAAAACTCGCCAGTAAGCGGGTTTCGTTTTGGCAGCGATGAAGGCTTTTTATTCCCAAGGGAAGTGTGCAACTTTCGGCACTTCTTTAAGATAATATTTTGGCTTGCATTCAGTGTGCGGCATGATGTACAAGCATGCAGTTCTTACTTCAGCCCCTTTCGATTCCAGATAGTTTTTTGCGGTACTCATGGACTTACCCGTTTCCAGCATATCTTCGACGAGCAATATCTTTTTATTTGAAATATTAGTGAACACTTCTGCTAAAACCTTTCTCTCGTTTCCCTCGACTCTGACCTTTAATACGTACATATCCATGACCAGCAGTTGTTGGGAAAGCAATACTGCCGGGATCACTCCGCCTCTGGCGATTCCCACGATGCAGTCAGGTTGATAATCGATTTTTTCGCCAAGCTTTTTCATCTCGTCGGTAAAGATGTCCCAGTTCATATTTGTTACTGGTTAATATAATTTTTTAATTGTTCGAATAAGTATTGTTTTGCATCTTCAAAAAAGGTTTTTAAATTTTCCCTGTTTTTTACTTCCGGAAATTGGTTACCAAGTTCAAAATTGATTATTATTGCTACGTCAACGCCCCCGCCAGTTGATATGTAGTATTTGATTATTTCTTCTGGTATCTTTAATTGTTTAAATTTATCAAGTGCTTTTTCAACGGTCGTCTGTTGAAAAGGGGGGTCTCCCTTGAATAAAGATGTTAGTCTGAAGTTCACAAATTGATCGGCGCTTAATCCAGTATTATTTTCCCTCATCACTTGACTTAGTTCATCTAAGGAGTTTACTGTAGTCATAATCTCAACAGCTTTTTGTGGATCAGAAAAGTGTTGTTCATTAAATATGTTTAAAGCGCTTTCTTTGGTCATATTATTTAAACCTTAGTTAGGAAAATGAAGCTAGTAATATATATGAAGCGGTATAGTATTCACTTATCGGACGTGCTAAAATTATACTATAGTTCGAAGTATAATAACAAACTAAAAGTCATTATGCATTAAACTTTTCCGTTGTTAATATGAAAGTATTCATTACCGGCGGAGCGGGGTTTATGGGATCGAATTTTATCCGTTTCATCCTCGGGAAATATCCTGGGTATGAAGTGTTGAATTTTGACAAATTGACGTATGCGGGGAATTTGGAAAATGTGCGCGACCTTGAAGGTGATGCGCGCTACCAATTTATCAAAGGAGATATCGCGGATGAGAAAGCAGTAAAAGACGCAATAGAAACATTTAAGCCTGACGCGGTGATAAATTACGCGGCCGAAACGCATGTGGACCGCTCGATCCACGCCCCGCGTGATTTTATATTCACCGATGTGATTGGCACTTACACGCTCCTTGAAGCGGTGAGAGAATTTAACGTAGCCCGTTTCATCCAGATTTCCACCGATGAAGTATACGGCAGCACCCCACAGGGGAAATTTAGCGAAGAGAGCAGTTTCAATCCTTCAAGCCCTTATTCGGCATCAAAGGCAGGAGGGGACCACATGGTAATGGCGTATTGGAAGACGTATAAGGCGCCGATCATCCGCACTCATTCGTGCAATAATTTTGGCCCTTTTCAGTACCCGGAAAAAATTATTTCTTTATTCATCACTAATATCTTGGAAGGCAAAAAAGTACCCTTGTATCAAGGCGGAGAAAAAAATATGCGCGAATGGATTTATGTAGAAGATCATTGCCGCGCCATTGACCACATCCTCCATTATGGCGAATCGGGCGAAGTCTATAATATCGGATCCGGCGATGAGATTGCCAATATTGACCTTACCAAACGTTTGCTGCGGTTATTGCATGCGGGCGAAGAAGTGATAGAATACGTAACTGACCGGCCGGGTCATGATTTCCGCTATGCGTTGGATTCGAACAAATTGCGCGAGCTTGGCTGGGCGCCGAAATGGTCGTTTGAGGAAGCGTTAGCCGAGACTGTGGAGTGGTATAAGGCGCATGAGGCATGGTGGAAGAAATTAAAAAATAAGGATTTTGAGAAATATTATACACAGCAGTACGAAGAGAGGAAATAAATTTTATCCGAGCATTTAATCGCTCGGAGGCAGACGATTTTATTCGGCGTCGCGATCACGCAGCTTGATGCGCCTTTCCGCCTCAAAAATCGCTACCTCCTCGCTTGAAATATGTTATTTATAAATTTAATAAAAAAAAGATTTGGAGAGGAGTATAAAAAGGGGGATGAGTGGCGTTGGTTATGGAAACTCCGTCCCGGGCATTTGCGGTGGAATGGTGGAGGGAAGAATAGCGTGCTGCGGGATCGAAATACCTATCCCTGGTGGCAGCGTATTGCCCACTGGTTTATCCCCCATGAGCGAAACGGCTTCAGACCCCATGTGGTGCGGCATAACGCATTAATCAGCTATTCGTTGATTCTCATCGCGGCAAAGGTGGGATTGACTCTCGCCCTCTTCTTGAGCGTTCCCAATGAAGCATATTTTTCAACGTTGACCGCCCAGCGGGTGAGAGACCTCACTAACCAGGCGCGGTCGGAAATCGGTATCGCACCCTTGACAGTGAATCCACTTCTTGAGCGGTCTGCAGATTTGAAGGCTGATGATATGGCGCAGATGGGTTATTTTGCGCATACGAACCTTAAAGGAGAAAGCCCGTGGGAAGATTTTAAACGCGCGGGGTATGAATATACGTATGCCGGCGAAAATCTGGCGATGGATTTTCGGGAGGCGGAAGAAGTAATACAGGCATGGATGGAGAGCCCGAAACACCGCGAAAATATTCTTAATCCAAAATATCAAGAAATAGGCATTGCGGTGACTACGGGCACGGTGAAAGGGAGGACGGTGAGTTTGATAGTGCAGCATTTTGGCGCGTCGTATCTTGCAGGAACAAAACGCGAATTTGCGCCTGCCGCGTTAGGCGCGGCCACGCAGAGTCCCCAGGGAGAGCCTGCGCTTGCCGCCGCAGCCACCCAAGTTACGTTTACCCAAGGTGCCACGCCATTTTCCCTCAATAAGCTCTTGAGCGTGGCGCTTTGGACTTTTGCGGTGTTTGCGCTCGGGATGATAATGCAGCTCTTGCTCACTATTGTCATTCATATAAAAATACAGCACCGCGGAACGATTTACGCGTGCCTCGCGGTGATTGCGCTCGCGGTAGGGCTGCTCTATACGAATGTCCATTTCTTGGAGCGTTTGGGAAGCGTGCCGATTATATTTTAACTAGAATATAGAATCTGGAATAATATAGTAATTCTTGTTTCTTAATTCAAACTTCAATATTCTAACTCCTCGTTTATCTTCCTGCTCCGGAGAGTACGGTTTTTACCGTGCGCAGCAGTATAGCAGCATCCAAGACAAGTGAGCGGTTTTTGATATAGTAGAGGTCGTATTGTAATTTTTCCATCGTGTCTTCAGGAGACGCGCTATGATAGGCGCCGGAAATCTGATCCCATCCGGTGAGGCCAGGTTTTATTGCCAGGCGTTCTTGGTAAAATGGGATTTTTTGGCTTAGTGCTTCCATGAATTCCGGTCTTTCCGGCCGCGGACCAACAAAGCTCATATCTCCTTTAAGGACATTGATGAGTTGGGGAAGTTCGTCAAGCCTTGTGTTCCGCAAGAAGCGTCCCACCCTCGTCACGCGCGGGTCGTTTGGCGCCGCCCATTGCGGCCCGTTTTTTTCCGCGTGCATATTCATAGTACGGAATTTCATAGCAAGGAACACTTTGCCATTTTTACCGACGCGGTGTTGTATGAAGAATCCTGATCCGTGTGATTCAAGTTTAATGGCGGCATAAATGAAAGGGGCAAGCGGGGCGGTCGCGATGAGCGAGAGAAGAGAGAGCACAATATCGGAAGTGCGTTTGAATATCTCATAGAGCGGTTTATGCGCGCCGGTCGCATGTTTCATAAACCACAATTCGCCTATGCTCTCAACAGGCACTTTTCCGGTGGCTGTTTCATAGAGGGTGGGCAGATCGGTAATTTGAGTTCTTAAGTTCCGATGCATAAAGAGCGCTTGCAAAAGCGTTGGGCTCATATGATGATCTGTGGCAGCGACAATGAGTTCGACGCGTTCGTTCATGATGAGGGGTGCGATGTCCTCGAGCGTAGCGGCCGTATAGAGGGGTATTGCCATACGGCGCAACCGTTCAGTCTCCTCAAGCGAACATTCATCAGAATTCATAACCCATAGTACCAGAAGGTAGCCGAGCTGGGGATTATGCTGAAGCGTGCTGCTTAAGGCAAAAGCATCTTTGGAATATCCGAGGATGAGGGTACGGATAAGCAGCGCGGTTCCCAAGATATAATTAAGCAGGCGCCGCCAGAGTGTAATCAAGATGGCGGAAATGGCGACAAATAGTATGAGGTTTAAGCGGGGGGTAATGCCGGGACGAAACACGTAGAAAAATATGGCCGCAAGCGCGGTGGCGCCCACCATTGCCTGGATAAGGGCGCTTGAGAAGATTTTCGAATTGCGCGCAATCGAAAGTTGATAAAGCCCCGCGATGGCGAAACTCACCAAATAAATTATAAAGACAAGGGAGAAAGGGAAGAAGTGCTGCTGCCATCGCTCTGCAGACGGGATGCTGCCATAGCGGATAAGGAGCGTAAAAAAAAGGGCGGCATACAGGACGACGATATCTCCTGCGAATAACGTCAAGGTGCGCCAACGGTGGGTAGAGTAAGTCATAGCACAAATGAGAATACCTTAATCTTGACTCAAAGTCTCAAGTTTTTCAAGTGCATACGATTATGGTATTATAGTAGCACTGTTTTATGACTCAAAAAATGCCACATGATAAGGCGGTACTCCATCCTCTTGCGTGGGGGGTCATCCTGCCGCTTGCGCTGTGTTTGGTGACGCCGCTGTTGGTGCACTCCTCATTTATTTTTCCCTTTATTTCAACGAAAACATTTTGGTTCCGCAGCTGGGTTGAAGCGGCAGCCGTCTTTTATGCGATTCTCGCATTCAAAGTCCCTTTCTACCGTCCGCGCTTCACGCCGGTCATGAAAGGGATCATCGGTTATTGTGCGATTGCAGTGGTCGCAAGCTTGTTTGGAGAAAATCTTTATCGCAGTTTTTGGGGTAATATTGAGCGCGGCGAAGGGCTCCTGACGCTGGTGCACGTTTTTGTGTACGGATTTTTATGCGCACAGACTTTAAGGACAAAGAAACTTTGGGAGTATTTTTTTACGGGCAGCCTGATCGTTGCGATCCTTGTGTCGCTCTACGGCATAGGCCAGCGCATGGGAGTGAGTTGGGTATTGCATTCGGGAGACACCAGGCTGTCTGCGACAATCGGCAACGCCTCATTTCTTGCTGGATATCTCCTCATGCATACTTTCATAGCGCTGTGGTT
>MGER01000022.1:7646-11571 GCA_001791465.1 Candidatus Uhrbacteria bacterium RIFCSPLOWO2_02_FULL_49_11
CGCGTGGCGGATCACCGCGGGGATCGCGTATATATTTCTTTGGTACGTTATTTATAATACTGGAACGCGCGGCGCTTTAATTGCAGGCATTGCGATTACCTGCCTCATGGGCAGCGTGCTTGCATTCCGGGCACGTACGCACAAGATGGCGATACGCGCGGCGACCATTGCGGCTGTGATTCTCCTTAGCGGCGTCACTATAAGCATTTTCATAAAACGCGATGCAACCTGGATTCAAAAGAGTCCCACGTTGAGCCGCATTGCCTCTATATCATTTTCAGATATTACCACGCAATCCCGCCTACTCACCTGGGAGTCATCGCTGAAAGGCCTGCGTGACCGGCCGCTCTTGGGATACGGGTACGCAAATTATAATATTGCGTTTAACCGTTATTTTAATCCTCTCATTTACAGGGATGCGGGATCGCAAGTGTGGTTTGACAGAGCGCACAATGTTATTTTTGATATTGCGCTTACTTCCGGCGTTCTCGGCCTCATCGCATACCTTGTCATGTTTGGCATGGCGCTTCGCGCGTCGTGGCAATACGCGCGGCGGAAAGAACAGGAGCAGTATATGACAGGTGTATTATTCGCGAGCCTGCTTATTGCGCATCTGCTCCAAAATTTTTTTGTGTTTGATATTCTCGCGACCTATATTCCGCTCATGCTGGTATTCGGATTTTTGGATTCTGCGGGCAACAGGTCTCTATTTTCTGCACAAAGCGTCCCCCTTTCGCCTTCTGGTATACCAAAATCAGGGATGATTCCTGCAGTGGCAGCTTTCATTATATGCACAGTTGCATGGTATCAATTCAATTATTTGCCCGCGACAGTGAATCGCCAGGGGCTTGAGGCGATGCGTTTGAGGATGGAAGGCAAAAGCGCGGAAGCGACCGATATGTTTAAGGAGGTGCTCCAGAGAGATACATATCAGGCTGGAGAAATTCGGTTAAAACTTGCCGAACATGCCCTTGATATGAGAGCGGGTATAGGTTCGGTGACTGGTGAAATCGCGGCAAACACTTTCAATGATGCGATTGATGAGGTATTAAAAAATATTGAAGCAGCTCCCAAAGATGCGCAGCTTTATTTGTACCTTATGAATTTGTATTATGCGGGGAGTAAATATCAGTCAGACCGTTTGAACCTCATAGAGCGCGCAGGCAAGGAAGCGCTTGCGCTCTCACCTACCAGGCCGCAGACATATTATCTCCTTGGGCAGGGTGCGGCAGGGAGGGGAGAATATGGGGAAGCAGTTGAGTATTTCAAAACCGCGGTTGACCTGAATCCCGCAGTGGTTGAATCGCATTGGAATCTGTCTGTGGCGTATCGTTTGGCAGGCCGGAAAGACGACGAGCGGAAGGAATACGATATCCTTGAAGGTATGGGGAGGGGATATGCGCAACGGGAAACCCTTGCTGATATTGACCTTATGCGCTTGATTCAAGGCTATACTTCCCTTGAGGAATACGTAAAGCTTGCAGGCGTATATGAAGTGCTGGTAAGCCGTGATCCCACCAACGCGGAATATCTCGCGAAACTGGCAGCTGCGTATAAATCAGCAGGCGATTATCCTCATGCGCGCGCCATTGCCGAAAAGCTGCTTGAACTAAAACCTGACATGAAAGCTGATGTAGAATCTTTTCTTGCGGAAATTGAACAGGAAGAAAAGGGCAGCCAATAGTTCTATGGTGATTTCTATGGGCGCCAGAAAAATAACTTTTAGGATCATTTTGAAGCATATGCGCCTTATTCTAGATAACACATTCAATCAAAGTGGGAAGTTATTTTGCAGGGCGCCTATGGGTCATATAACAAAATGTAGATTATTATTAGTTTGTGTTTTTGTTTTTACCGTTGGTGTTGGCATTGAGGGGTCAGGGGTATCGCGGTCAGGCATTGCGCCTCACGAACAAGAAGGCATTGTCCGCATGGCAGTCATCGCGGAAATTATCTCATCCGTCACACGGACGCAAGCAACGGGTATCGTGGTCCCCAATGATCCTGATTTTTTCAAACAGGAATATTTGCAACGGATCAATGCGCCTGAAGCATGGGCGAGGAGCACGGGCGCAGAGAGCGTTATTGCCGCGGTCATTGATTCCGGCATTGACATCGCTCATCCGGATTTGAAGGACAATATTTGGGTTAATTACCGGGAAATACCGGGTAATCACGTTGATGATGACGTCAACGGTTATGTGGACGATGTGAACGGCTGGGATTTTATCACCAACACATCAGATCCTAGCCCGAAGTTTACCGAGCCGTATTCAAAATTAGGAATTAATCACGGCACTATAGTGGCAGGAGTGCTTGCCGCGCGGGGAAACAACAGCATGGGCATCGCAGGCGTCGCATGGAAGACGAAAATCATGGCGTTGAGAGTGCTTGATGGCGTCGGTGAAGGGCGCACTGATCAGGTAGCGGCCGCCATCAATTATGCGAGGGCAAACGGCGCACGTATTATCAACTTGAGCTTCGTCGGGCATGATTCCAGCGTGACTATGACCCAGGCGATTTCTGATGCATGGAAAGCAGGCATTCTCATAGTCGCCGCGGCCGGTAATGAAGTGAGAGAAGGCGTCAATCTTGACGTGACCCCTGCGTATCCCGTGTGCCAGTCAGGCACGAATGGGGAGAATTGGGTATTTGGCGTGACCTCAGTCGATTTGGCGGACCGGCGCGCAAATTTTTCAAATTATGGCAGGCGCTGCGTGGACGTGGCAGCACCGGGCATGTCTGTGTATTCTACGGTGGTGTTTAGGCCATCGATCATGGGTTATGATGAACCTTACTCGGGCTGGTGGACAGGCACGTCTGTGGCGGTGCCGCAGGTCTCTGGTCTTGCGGCCCTTATTTGGTCCATAAAACCTACTTTTACTCTTAGTCAGGTTCAGGACATTATAAAAGAACAGGCACAGGATATTGATAATAATAATCCGGAAATTGGCGGCCTTTTGGGGCGCGGAAGGGTGGATATGTATGCGTCGCTTGAAAAAGCGATAGCGACCACCCCGGGGTCTAGAGAGGATTATCCCAAGATTTCATCAGGCCCCGCCCCCTCATTCATCATCGCGGCACAAAAGTCTACGGGAGCGCCAGAGGTGAAGGTGTATAATAATAAGACGGAACTTTTAAAAAGTTTTTACGCCTACAATAAGGCATCGCGCATCGCAGTCAATGTCGCGGCCGCTGACCTTGATGGAGACCGTGAGCTTGATGTGGTGACGGGGGTAGGGAAAGGCGGCGCGCCGCAGGTGAATATTTTTTCGCTCCAAGGCATCCTTAAATCCTCCTTTTATGCGTATAACCCAACCTATCTGCGGGGATTCAGCGTCGCCGCAGGCGATGTGGACGGTGACGGGTATAAGGAAATTGTGACCGCTCCCATGCCCGGCGGCGGGCCGCATATAAGGATTTTTTCTTTTGATGGGAGGCTGAAGAGCCAATTTTTCGCTTTTGAGGAAAGTACGCGGTATGGGACGAGTGTCGCGACTGGCGATATGGACGGCGATGGTGTGGATGAAATTATTGTAGGTTCAGGTTCCGGCAGGTCTGCGGCAGTGCGGGTGTTTACCTGGAAAGGGATTTTGAAGCGAGAGCTCATTGTGTTCCCTGAATCTTTCGCGGGAGGTGTTTCTGTAGCCACTATCGATTTAGAAGGTGATAACAAAAAAGAGATAGTCGTCGGTGCAGGGCCGGGCGGAGGGCCGCAGGTGAGGATCATCAATCAGGATGGCGGCGTTTTGATGCAGTTTTTCGCATTTGCGCCAATGTTTAAAGGGGGAGTGCAGGTCGCAAGCGGTGACGTAAATCAGGACCGCCGTGATGAAATAATTGTAGGCGCAGGGACGGGTGGGGGACCGCAGGTGAGGGTATTTAATTCTTATGGTTCGCTCATGACCCCATTCTTTTCCTTTGA
>MGER01000022.1:11610-11815 GCA_001791465.1 Candidatus Uhrbacteria bacterium RIFCSPLOWO2_02_FULL_49_11
GTAAGGTAATTGAAAATCAAAATGTCGCCGCTTCAGCGGGATCCCGCATACCGCAGAATTAAAATAAGGTGCGGGACAAAATTCAAAACTCAAAATTATGGAGTCCCGCATTGGCGGGACGTAATACCATCATTTTGATTTTTGATTTTTGGATTTTAACTTTATTTATATGTCCATATTTTACGTTTCAGGGAGGCCAAATATT
>MGER01000022.1:11856-13088 GCA_001791465.1 Candidatus Uhrbacteria bacterium RIFCSPLOWO2_02_FULL_49_11
CGAGATGCTTCTCAAAAGCGCGAACGTGATTGGCATAGATAATTTTATCACCGGAGATGAGCGCAATATTGACGCCTTTCTCTCCGATCCGCATTTTGAGTTTATCCGCCATGATCTGACGGTGCCCATTGATGTGCGGGCAATGCCAGAATTGAAAAAATTCAAAGCAGCGGTTCAAGGAATCCAGCAGGTCTATCACCTCGCATGCCCGACCTCGCCAAAAGAATATAACCGCATTCCGATCGAAACACTCAATGCCAACGCGTTCGCCACCAAAAATATGCTTGACTTGGCACAGCAGCATAAGGCAAGATTCCTGTTCACCTCCTCGAGCGCCGTGTATGGCGAACCGAGCGAAAATGCCCCGGTGCCGGAGAAGTGGTGGGGGTACGTCGACCCTGTCGGGCCTCGTTCGGCGTATAATGAGGGAAAGCGCTTTGCCGAAGCGATCTGCGCCAATTACCGGAACACCTATAGCATGGAGGTGGTCATTGTGAGGATTTTCAATACGTTCGGGCCGCGGATGAAGCTCAATGACGGACGGCTGATACCCGATCTTATCAGGGCGGCATTCAGGAACGAGCCGTTGGTGATCAATGGAGATAAAAATGCGATTTCGACATTTTGCTATGTCACCGACATGATCGATGGCATGTTGAAAGCGATGGAGGCGAATTTGAATCAGCCGGTGAATCTGGGAAGCGATGACCCAAAACCGATCCGTGAAGTCGCAGAGATGATAGTGCGCCTTGCGAAGTCTACATCTATCATTGAATATCAGCCGCACTTGCCCTATACCTCCCGCCAGCTTACCCCTGATATTGGGGTTGCGCGCAATGAATTAAGCTGGTGGCCCATGGTGGCGCTGGAGGAGGGATTGAGCCAAACAGTCGAATATATGCGCTCCATGACCCATGTGTATGATATTGAAAGAGAGTAGAGGGAGAGTTGGTTAATAATTTCAAAGTTCAAATTTCAAGTGCCAAATAAAAATCGAAACCCAAAGCCCAAAACATGTTTTGAAATTTGTCATTGGGATTTTGACATTCTTTTGAACTTTGGATTTTGAACTTTTTACAATTTAATCATTAGCGTAAAATGCTTATGTCAAAAAATCATAGGTATATCTTCACCTCCGAATCAGTGACCGAGGGGCATCCGGATAAAATCTGCGACCAGGTATCTGATGCCGTGCTCGACGCGATTTATAAAAACGATCCTTATGCGCGCGT
>MGER01000022.1:13136-13362 GCA_001791465.1 Candidatus Uhrbacteria bacterium RIFCSPLOWO2_02_FULL_49_11
GATCACGACGACCACGTACGTGGACGTTCCCGGCATCGCGCGCAAGGTCATCCGTGATATCGGCTACAATGATCCTGCCTATGGATTCGACGCGGATTCCTGCGGCGTGGTTACCTCCATTCACGAGCAAAGCCCGGATATCGCGCAAGGCGTGGTGGATGGCGAGGGGAAAAAGGGGGAAGGCGCCAGGGAAGTAAAAGGCGCCGGCGACCAAGGCTTGATGTTC
>MGER01000022.1:13373-13737 GCA_001791465.1 Candidatus Uhrbacteria bacterium RIFCSPLOWO2_02_FULL_49_11
CAGGGAAACAAAAGAGCTTATGCCCCTTCCCATCATGCTCGCGCACAAGCTTGCACGCCGCTTGGCGCAGGTGAGGAAGGATAGTCTACTTGCCTATCTGCGGCCTGACGGCAAGACGGAAGTTGCCATTGAATATGTGAACGGCAAAGCGACACATCTTGCGTCGGTCGTCATCGCCGCGCAGCACAATCCCGAGGTGGAAGAATTGACCGTGCAAAATGACGTGGTGCAGAAAGTTATTAAGCCGGTATGCGGGAGATTGTTTGACCGAAAAACGCAAGTGTTCGTGAATGCCACGGGAAAGTTTGTGATCGGAGGCCCTGCGGGCGATACTGGTCTCACCGGGCGAAAAATCATCGTGGAC
>MGER01000022.1:13793-14116 GCA_001791465.1 Candidatus Uhrbacteria bacterium RIFCSPLOWO2_02_FULL_49_11
CAAGGTTGACCGCTCCGCTTCTTATATGGCGCGTTATGTTGCTAAGAATATCGTAGCCGCGCGGCTCGCGGACCGCTGTGAAGTGCAATTGGCCTATGTAATAGGCGTAAAAGACCCGGTGAGCGTTTTGGTGGACACGAAGGGGACCGGAAAAGTGCCGGATGAAAAATTGGCAGAAGCGGTGCGCGAGGTGTTTCCCTTGGATCCTGCGGGGATAATTAAGCATTTGAAATTACGCCGTCCCATATACCTCAAAACCGCTGCCTACGGCCACTTCGGCCGCCTTGAGCCGACATTTACGTGGGAGAAGACGGATAAAGTGA
>MGER01000023.1 GCA_001791465.1 Candidatus Uhrbacteria bacterium RIFCSPLOWO2_02_FULL_49_11
CGGCGCAGATGCGTTGACGGCCACGGTCACCTCTTGGCCCGTCACCGTGGTGCGTTCGCTCGGGTTTATGACGGTCAATGTGGGACGGTTTGCTTCCGTATGGAGGTCGTCGTATGCGATGGGCGGCGTAATCGTGGATGGTGTAAAGCCGTTCGCGGCGGCCCAGCGCTGTACCGCCTCTTCCCAGGTTTTGTACTGGGGATCATCGGCAGGGTTCGCGGGCGCAGGTCCCAAAGGATCGCTCTTGTTTACGTAGTGGAGGATGTTGTGCACCGCGCCCGTGCGGTATTCCATAATGAAGGAGGCGGGCGTGAGGTTGGTCGCAAGTTTTCCTGAGGCGCGGTCGATGCGGATGAGCGTGTCGCCTTCCACCTTGCCGTTGAGCATTGGTTTTGTGGGAAGCGTGACCGGATCTGGCTGCGGGAATGGTTCAATGGGCGCTTTCTCCAGCGCGCGTTTCATAAACGTGTTCCAAATAGGCGCGGCCACCACAGAGCCGTCTGCGCCTTTTTTCATGCTGGTGAAATCATTATTCCCAACCCATACCCCTGCGGCGAGCGAGGGCGTGAAGCCGACAGTCCACGCATCGCGAAAATCATTGGTCGTGCCGGTCTTGGCAGCCACTGGCCGGTCGCCAAGCTGCAGTTTGCTCTGCGCCCCAAACATAAACGTGCGCGCATTATTATCCGACATGATATTGGTGACTTGAAGCGCAACCTGCTCTGGCAAGACTTCTCTGCCATCATCTTGGGCCGCTTTCCAAATAGTTTTCCCGTCCTTGTCTTGGATGGAGAGCAGCGCAATTGGCGTGTGGTATATGCCGCCTTGGCCAAGCGAGGACAGGGCGGCAGTGTGTTCCAAAAGTTTTACTTCTCCACCGCCCAAGACGAGCGATAAGCCAAAGCGGGAGCGGTCAGAGAGCGTGGTATATCCCATTTTTTCAGCCTGTGTCAGGACCGTGTCCACTCCGGCAAGGTACAGGGCTTTTACCGCGGGGGTGTTCAAGGATCCGGCAAGCGCGGTGCGGATGGATACTGGCCCGCGCTCCTTGCCGTCATAGTCGTGCGGCGCGTAGTCTTTTTCAATGTCAGTTTTGAATACCGTATCCACATCGAAAAGGATGGTATCAGGGGAATAGGCGCCAATGGTAAGAAGCGTCGCGTACACAATTGGTTTGAATGATGATCCTGGTTGGCGGGGAGAGAGTACGACGTTAAAATTCCCGTCGTGTTTCGTGTCAAAGTAATCGCGCGATCCCACCATGGCCAGTATTTCCCCGTTCGTGGCATTCATGGCAACCATTGCGGCGTTCGTCGCTTTAAAATCTTTTTCATTCCTCTTCACGCCTTCGGTGACCGCTTCCTCGGCTATTTTTTGGAGTTTTAAATCAAGCGTGGTCACTACCTTCAGGCCTCCTTGCTGGACCTGTATTTCTCCGTAGCGTTCGGTCAGCAGTTCCCGTATATACATCACGAAGTGAGGGGCGGTAATGGCGTCCTTGAACGGCTGAAATGCGATTTTTTCTTTTTTTGCCGCTTCTGCATCCTCATTGCTGATGTAACCTTGTTCTGCCATCTGGCCGAGGAGGTATTGCTGCGCGGCAAAAAGCTCTTTCGTGTGGGTGCCATACGGCGAGTAGTAGGTGGGGGCTTTGGGGATGACCGCAAGCGCCGCAGCCTCGGCAAGCGACACGTCGCGGGCCGATTTGCCCAAATAAGTTTTTGCCGCTGCTTCTATGCCGTAGTTTGAGCCGCCATAGGGAATCTCATTCAGATACATCTCGAGAATTTTGTCTTTCGTAAAGGCGTGTTCCATGCGCCAGGTGAGCACTACTTCCTTGATTTTGCGCGTGAATGTTTTTTCGTTCGTGAGCACTGCATTTTTCACGAATTGCTGGGTGAGCGTGCTGCCACCGCCGCCCGAGGGGCCGAGGTTCACCACATAGCGGAATGCGGAACGCACAATGCCGCGGATCGAAATACCCTGATGATTATAGAAATTGCGGTCTTCCCGCACGATCGTCGCCCATTTTAAATATTCCGGGATTTCATTAAGTGCAATGGGAGTCCGTTTTTCGTCTGCATACAGCTCATAGAGCACAGTGGCGCCTGTGCGGTCGTAGATTTTCGTGGAGACAGGGGTAGGCCGCTCAATAATGCCCGTGGGGCTCGGCAGCCCTCGGGTAAGCCAAAAGAGCGCGCCGGCTGCTGCGGGCAGCGCAATAAGCGCGGTGATAGTGATCGCGCGCAGCAATTTCTTTTTTATGCCGCGCCGGGGCAGATGCGGGGCGCGGGAAGCGCGGCGCGGCGCAAGAGCGCCAGTATGATCTTGGTAGCCGCGCCAAGACCGGGGCGATTGAGTGCGCATGAGCGGTGGAATGGGCATATCCAGTGAAAAATTCCAAACCCCAATATCCAATGACCAATAAAATCTTGAAACCCCAAATCCCAAACGTTTGGTCATTGGGATTTGGATATTGGGTATTTATTTGGCATTGGGATTTTGAAATTGGGATTTTCTCTCCCTAGCCATTATACCAGATGTCGGCTACAATAGTGACAGGCTTACTTAGGCGCCTAAAAATAACATATCCAGCCATCTGCGCCATGCAAGATGAAAATAAGGATAAACCTTTGAAATAAGTGAAATGTTATTTTTTAAGCGCCCTTATTTATCATCTCATTATGGAGGGGCAAAGCGCGAAATTTAATGAGGATATTATAGAATTGCTTGACCGCGGCACTGTGGATGTTATAGATCGAAATCATATTGTGGAGAGACTTTCTCGTGGAGAAAAGTTGAGGGTAAAGCTTGGGATTGACCCTTCAGGCACGGATTTGCACTTGGGGCATGCCGTGGTGGTGCGCAAATTAAGGCAATTCCAGCTCCGCGGCCACACGGTGGTGCTCATCATCGGCGATTGGACCGCGCGGATAGGAGACCCGTCAGGAAGGAAAGAAACACGGCCGCAGCTTACCCCTCAAGAAGTGAAAGCAAATGCGGAAAAATACCTCTCGCAATTGTCGCTCATTCTTGATTTACACAAGATAGAGGTGCGGTGGCAAAGCGAATGGTATGATACGTTCACTCTTCAGACTATTATCGAGCTTGCGGCAAAATTTACCGTGCAGCAGCTCCTGCAGAGAGATGATTTTAAGGAGAGGATGAAGGCGGGCGTGGATGTGCGCTATCATGAGCCGCTTTATTGTCTCCTGCAGGGGTATGATTCAGTCGCGGTGAAGGCCGATCTTGAGCTTGGCGGCAATGACCAGCTCTTTAATCTCCTCAAAGGGCGGGAGGTGCAGGCGTGGTATCAGCAACCGATGCAGGATGTGCTTACCATGCCGCTCCTTATAGGGCTTGATGGCGTGCAGAAGATGGGCAAGAGCCTTAATAATTACATTGCGCTTGCGGATGCGCCACGCGATATGTACGGAAAGATCATGTCGCTGCCTGATGAACTTATCATCCATTATTTTACCCTTACGACCGACCTTCCGCTCTTTGAGATCCACGCCATCGAAGAACAGTTAAAAAAAGGGAAAGCGAATCCGCGGGATCTCAAATCGCGCTTAGCCCGCGAAGTTATCGCGCTCTATCATGGATTGGCGCGCGCCCAGGAGGCCGAAGCGGAATTTGTGCGCGTGTTTCGCGATCATGAATTGCCGGAAGACATGGCGGAAGTGGCGCTCACCATGGCGACATGGAGACCAGACGAATTACTCGTGGCGCTGTATTTAGTGTCGAGCAAAGCGGAAGCGCAGCGCGTGATTGGGCAGAAAGGGATGAGATGCGCAGGAGTTATTATTAAGGACTGGAAACAGGCTGTCACCGTGAAGGACGGAGATGTGGTGCAGGTGGGGAAACGCCGGTACGCGAAGGTGATGATTTCTCAAGGGAGGAACAGTTTCTAGAGAATTATCTGTATCTGTAAAATGTCTAGTACATAAAATTGACAAACGTCAAAATTTGCGATATAGTAGAAGTAGACAGTGCGAAGGGAAAAACAAAAATGCAGTTTCAAATACAAAAAAGCGCGCAGGCCAACCAATCATTCATTGAGCAATCAGAGCAGCTAGAGTCATTGGACCATGAATCATTGGTCGATGATTTTAGGTTAGAGAAAGAAGTGCCGCAAAGGCACTCTGTATTTTTTTCATCCCTCTTCCGCAAATCCCCGCGTCCGCTCCTCTGGCCGTATTAGGATAATGCATACTAATCAGTCCGTTCCATAAGCGGATTTTATTATGGTATAAAAAATTTTGACAAAATATATATTTTAGGATATAATTTAAACATATCAATTAATATTTTATTCACTAATATGTCTCTACAATCATCACCGCAAAGTAACTCAGATACCAATCAATCAGACGATGGCTTTGTGCAATTAGGCATTTTCATTGATGACCTTCTTAAAAAAGCTAATCTCTGGGATGTGAGCGAGGAGACGCGCGATATGTTTCGGATTCAAATGTTTGAGCAGGTTATTGATCGTTTGGGAGTGATTACCCTTCAGCATATGGATGGGGAGTCGCTTGCCGATTATGCCTCCCGCACCAAGGATAAAGAAATGGAGCCGGCAGAGCTTGTGCAATTTTATCAGGATCACATTCCAAATTTTGTAAATATAATGCATCAGGCTGTTGAAGAATATGGGAAAGAATTCATGCAAAATAGCACACAGCTTGATAAGGCGGCGCAGAGCGCATCGACACCCGTTTAACTCCACAAGGGCATGGCGAATCCATATCCTAAATCAAACGACAGTCCCAGTGAGGCTGACGATGTAGAGGCATTGAAAGAAAAAGTACGGCTCTTTGAAGAGTCGTATATTGAGTTTTCGCGGAGGCTTGACGAATTAAAACGCCATGTGAGAGAATTGAATACTTCTGTTACGGAGGAAATTGACCATGCCAAGATCCGAAAGTTACTTACCCATATCAAAACATTGACCCATTCATGAATATAATATGTTTCATATAAGATTTGGTGAAAGCAAGCGTCAATATAAGGACACCCAAGCTGAAGATAAAACGGTAGGTGAATATAAGGCAGAGCTGGAGGTGCTTAAGGCAAAACTCGAAGCCGCAAAGAGTAAATTTTCAAGTACTACACCCGGCAGTATCTCCTGGGAGGTAGACGCACTGCCTGCTCAGATTACCGAGATTGACGCGCGCATCACCCGATTAGGCGCCCTGGATCAGGGCAAGAAAGTTGAGGAGTTCGATCACGATGAGCAGGAGCTTCTTATTGAAGCCCGCCAGTTGCAAAAAGACGGCATATGGGAAAAAGGGAGACTTGACTTGCTTGAGCGTTATCTTGACGGGGATACCGCGCTGGGTAAAGAACGAAGGAGAACTGGAGGACCACGCGTAAAGAAGATAGAAACGCAGGAGCAGGCGCTGAGTGACTTGCGGGACAAAGCGGTGGCAATGGTATTTAAGGATGTGCCGATTGAAAAAGCAGCTGACCGCTCATTTTTTGAAGAACGATGGAAGAAAACCGTGGAAGTGATCGTGAAGAACGATTCCACGCTCCATGGCTCAGTATTGGAAGCGGCATCTCTCACCGATCCCAATGCGGCAAAGGCAGAATTGGAGGAGCTCTCCAAGGGTTATTTTGATCAAGCATTTGAAGAGTATCGCCGGGGCGCACAAGGCGCGTTCACGCGAGATCAGATGTCCAAGCATCCGGAGCGCGCAACGCAAGATCCTTCAGGAGGGTTTTGGAGTAATGCGGGGCAGCAGTTTAAGAAGCGCATTATACCTGGTGGAATCTCAGGGGCACTCTTGACTGGTGCGCAATTTGTCGGCGATCGTTTCTTAGGTATGGGGAGGAAAGCAGTAACCGCAACAACCTTTGCAGCGATTGGCGCATATGCAGCCATGCGCGGACAGGGCATGCGTGATGCGAAATTGCAAGTCATTGCGCACGGACTGAAAAAGGATGGGAAAGGAATGGACGATTTAATGGGTGCAGCGTGGACTGACGGGATGGGCAAGCGTTGGGGCGGCGTGGTGAGCGAAAGCCGCGCCCGGCGGAAGGATTTACGGGACTGGCGAGAAAAAACCGCAGCTTCTGCGGCAGTGTCGGCTCCAGATAAAGACGATGTGTATAAACTTATTGAGCTTAGCGGGAAATCTTCATTAACGGGCGCGGAAAAATTGCAACGAGGCACCCTCCTTACCAGTGAAATAGATAAGGTGAAGGATCTGATCGTGGAAGCGTATAAGATGAAGATGCGCGATGTGGAGAGAATGCCTGGGAGAAGTGCGGCAGATAAGCAGACTAAGGAAGAGGCGCGCGGAAAGTTGCTTTTTGAAATGCAAGCGCAGATGGAGAGAGTCAGTACTGACGCAGTGGCGCAGGAAACTGGGCTCAATGAAGAGAAACGCAATGCATTTGGCAATACCTATCGCCGCCTTGAAGGAATCGCGGCAGGTCAAGAAGAAAGCCCAAAGTGGCTGCGTGCTCTTGCCGGCGCTTCACTTTCCGTGGCGAACAGCTGGTATTTGCTTGCGGATGGCGGTGGATTGGGCATGATTTGGGGCGGGGTAAGAAGCGCCCGCGAGGCAGTGGCGCGGGAAAAAATGGCTGCGCATACGGAGAGCAAGGCAGTGAAGCCGGTGGAGAGAATTTCCCATGAGCTTGATGCGTTTAGCGCGGCGGGCGTAACTTTTGATTTAGTGAATAAAGCTGACTGGAGCGATGCGGCTAACAACTCCGTAAAAGATTCATATGTGAATTGCAATAAGGCGATCATTGAGGCGCGCGCGCGCATGCGCTTGCCCGACGTGAATGAAGCGGATCGCGTCGGCATCGAGAAAAAGATCAGGGAGCTTGAGGCGAAGATGGGAGAGATGCAAAGGACTGAAAAAATGAGCCAGATTAATGCAAGCTCAAGAAAGAAGACGCAGGAAATGTTCCTGAAAATGGCAGAAGATACCAAGCTAAAAGTAGCGGGAGTATCTGATACTTCAAGGGCAATTCTTAAAGACTACGGCGCAGAGAAAGCAGCCAGATCAAAAGAAGGGTGGTTCCGTTTCATGGTGCATCTTGCGCACAAGGACAGGAAGGCTTTCAAGCGGGTGATGGGCTCGGTCATGGGCGGCATGGCAGGCGGTTATGTCGGCGGGACGCTCGCGGGCGCCGCGACAGGCGTTGGGCTTCATGCCACCGGTCTCACCGAAGAATACACTGGTGTTCCCCAGTGGATGCAGAAATAC
>MGER01000024.1:0-150 GCA_001791465.1 Candidatus Uhrbacteria bacterium RIFCSPLOWO2_02_FULL_49_11
ACCATTGATGGCACAGAAACTAAAATTTTTCCAGTCAATCTTGCATTCCAAGGAATAATCGTGCCTGAAGGAGAACATTATATAGAATTTCAATACCATTCCCAATACTTTTTCTGGGGAGCAATTGTTTCTGGAATAGGGTGGCTATCA
>MGER01000024.1:184-3655 GCA_001791465.1 Candidatus Uhrbacteria bacterium RIFCSPLOWO2_02_FULL_49_11
CCAAACACCAAGCACTAAATTCCAAATAATACCCAAAATTCAAACATCGAATAACCAAAACAAATTTCGGTTATTGAGATTTGTGATTTTGAGTTTGTTTGAAAATTGGAAATTGGAAATTGGAAATTATAAACTCAATTTATCGAACAGAAATACTTTCATACGACTCCAACTCCTTACGGCGCTCTTTACCTTCTCCCTCAGTTTCGTAGTTTACCTCTTCACCCTTTCCCCCACAGTCGGGTTAGAGGATTCCGGGGAATTTATTGCGGTAGTCGCAAGCCTCGGTGTCGCCCACCCCTCGGGATACCCTCTCTATGTCGTGCTGGGAAAACTCTTTACCCTCCTCATTCCCTTCGGCGACATCGCATGGCGCGTCAATCTTTTTTCCGCATTTTGTGGAAGCGTGAGTGTCTCTCTGCTCTCACTCCTCCTTATCAATATCCTTTCTACCCTCTTTTTGCGGCAACCAAATAAGGGAGGGCTGGTCGATGGAAAAAATCCTCCGCAACCCGCGCAAGCATGGTCTTCGCCGAAGCGAAGCTGCGCGGGTGAGGCGGAGCGTCCCGCCGCGCAGCCTGCCCGCCATATGCCTTTCCATGGGAATGATTCGCATATGATGGAAAATGTAAATATGAAGAATGCTACCGTTCATTGTGGACAGGCTTTGGCAGGCGGGGAGGCGGGAACGCGTATTTTTTCCACGAGCAGCCCGACCGCATTTATCTCCCTCACTGCCGCTTCCTTCTCCCTCTTCTTCGCCTTCTCTCCTGTCTTCTGGTCGCAGGCGGTCATTGCCGAAGTCTATACCCTGAACGCCGCCCTCCTCATGGGCACGCTCTTACTCCTCTGGCGCTACGCGCACGCTCCCTCACGCGCCACGCTGTTCTTATTTGCTTTTCTCTACGGCCTCTCCATTACTAACCATCAGATGATGGGGCTGCTTGCACCTATTTTTCTTGCATTCATCCTCGCCATAGACTGGAGACACTCCCGCTTGTGGACACGCAAAAAACCAAAGCCCGAGCAAGAGCCCCTACAGCCGAAGCGATGGTATTCGAAATTCGGCATGCTCCACCCTTATGCATCTGCTCTTCTCTTTTTTTTCATCGGCCTTTCGTTATATTTTTTTGTGTTATTCCGCGCATGGTATGACCCGCTGGTAAATTGGAACCACCCTGATACGCTCGCGGAATTCTGGCGCCATATTTCCCGCAAATCTTACAATGATTTCTCCACCAGCCTGATCGAGGATGCATGGAAATATAAAAAAATAATTTATATCCATTATTTTTTTGCCGATCTCTACCGGCAGCTGAATCCGATCGGCGCGCTCCTCGCGTGCTGCGGATTTATTGCGCTGTGGTTTCGTAGACGTTCTTATTTTTTTCTCACGCTGGGAATATTTCTTTTCAACAGCGTCCTCATCATCCTCCTCCGGCGCTTAGGGTATATTGTGGAGAGCGAAGAAATCTATACCGTGTATTACATCCCTTCATTCCTCATGGCGTTCCTCTGGGCAGGTATTGGCTTCACGGCGCTCATTGAGCGCCTGCGCACTTATCTTGCCAAGCGCCGCCTCACGACAAAACCACTTCTCATTGCGCTTGTCTCACTCCTTCTCGTATCCCTCCCATGCGCCCAAGGGATAAGTTTTGCACAAACCACCGACCGGAGCGACGTATGGCTTACGCTTGACTGGGGGACAGAACTCCTCCATAGCCTTGAACCCAATGCCGTACTTCTCATCTTCACGGAACAGCCTGCGGCAGATAGCCAGGTATTCACCCTTGCCTATCTCTCACTGATCGAAAAGATGAGGCCTGATGTGGCCATCGTGGATTATGGATATCTTTCCTCGCGCCTCTTCCATCCCGTGGGTACGGAAAATACGCAAATAATGAAACTCCCTTTCCCTATCGCCCGCGCAAGGCTTTTAAACCGCATTTGGAAAATCGCGAAGGAAGCGCAACGACCTGTATACACCCTCTATCCAGTGGGTACCTCGCTTAACGGCGATCTGATAAGCCGCTCAAACGGCTTAGCCTTCCGTATCTATCCCAATGTAGAAACTGCTCGACGCGCTCATCCCGCCCTCATTACCCCGCGCATTCGTAACCTTGATGACGACCGTTTCCAGAACCACCTCTATTATGCCGATTTTATCTCTGATATTCTCTACGCCCGCGCGAGCGACCTACTGGAACAGGGGAACATAAGCGCCTCGGAACAAATCTTCCTTAAAGCCTTCAGCCTCGATGCAACGCCGCTCGCGGCAAACGCGAGAGATTATCTGAGTCATCAGGAGAGATGGCTGGAAGTGAAAAATCCCAATGACCAAATCCCAATTCCCAATAAAGCTCCAAATCCAAATGTCCAATTTTGAGTATTGGGATTTTATTGGTCATTGAAAATTTGGATTTGGGATTTACCGCCCATGGTCAAACGAATAAAGCCCCTGTAATATACACTACTATGGATTTCATCATCTTGCTCTTTGCCTTCCTCTTCGGTCTCATCATCGGCAGTTTCCTTAATGTCGTCATCTGCCGTCTTCCGAAGGGCAAAAAAATTAATGGGAGATCGCGCTGCCCTCATTGTGACTCAAAACTCGCGTGGTTCGACCTTGTCCCTCTTCTCTCTTTCATTGCCCTTCGAGGAAAATGCCGCCATTGCCGCGCACCCATTTCCTGGCAATATCCCGCAGTTGAGCTGACCGCAGGCGCACTCTTTGCCTTAAGCGCGATAATCCGCCAGCAGGAGCCGGGAACGACCCCAAACCTTTGGTTTACCCTCCTGCGCGATTGGGTAGTAATCAGCGCGCTTCTCGTTACTTTTGTGACTGATCTGCGTTTCCAGCTGATCTATGATGCCGTGATACTCCTCGCGGCGGGTGCCGTCTTCCTCTTAAATGTCATTATTGGCGCGCCGTTGTTGCCCCTCGCAATCGCTGGTATAATAGGAATGAGTTTTTTCGGCCTGCAGTATGTAGTTTCACGAGGACGCTGGATAGGCGCGGGTGATATCTATCTTGGCGGTTTTATCGGCATTGCGGTCTCATTTCCCCAGATCCTTCTCGCCCTTGCATGCGCATATTTAGCCGGCGCTTCCGTCGCCATACCGCTTCTTCTCTCCCAGCATAAAACATGGCAGTCGCGGATCGCATTCGGCACGTTCCTCTCCGCTGCAGGGATCGTCACGCTATTCTGGGGCAATCAAATACTGGATTGGTATCTCCATCTCATCTTTTCATAAATCACGTACCATATATCATGGAACATATATGTTTAACTCCATGAAAAAAACTACCACTGTTCCATGTTCCATGTTCCATGTTCCATGCAACGGCTTTACCATCATGGAAATGATAGTGGCAATGGGGATCCTTGCCATGATGACGCTCCTCTATACTGTGAACTTCAAGGGATTCCAATTTGGCTTGGCGGTTGAGTCAAATGCCGACCAGCTTGT
>MGER01000024.1:3661-4209 GCA_001791465.1 Candidatus Uhrbacteria bacterium RIFCSPLOWO2_02_FULL_49_11
CCTACGGCAAGCGCAACTCTGGGCGCTCACCGGAGAGCTCATCGGCGGGACACGGCCTGACGGCGGCTACGGCGTCACTCTCACCTCGCCGTGTACGAGCGATATCTGCACCTTCACGCTCTTCGGCGATACCTGCTCCCCCACGCTCCACCAATACAACAATGGCTGCGATGCGGTCATCCGCACGGAAAAGCTGAACGCGCAAGTGAGCGTTACAGGAGTCACGCCCTCAAGCCCCCTCACTATCATCTTTACGTTTCCAACGGCAGAATCCTATGCGAACGGCACGAAAGGCCAATCAGGCACCATTACCCTCACGCACCGCGCCCAAACGGGAAAGGTAAAAACTATTTCATTCGACGGGGTATCGGGACAGATCACAATTCAATAAATCCCAATGACAAAATCCAAATATCAAATAAATGACTCAAATCCCATTGCCAAAAATTGGTCATTGGTTATTGGTTATTGGTCATTTCGAAAAGGCTTCACGCTCGTGGAGACCGTCGTGAGCATCGGCATTTTGCTCATGGGAATCGCGGCAAGCC
>MGER01000024.1:4245-6698 GCA_001791465.1 Candidatus Uhrbacteria bacterium RIFCSPLOWO2_02_FULL_49_11
AGACGGAGAACCTGGTGGTCGTGGTGAATCTCGCGCGCGAGGGAATAGAAGTGGTGCGCTCAATCCGGGACGTCGCGGGCTTTCCCGTCCTGCCTGCAGGAAACACCTCATGGATCGTTGACCGGGAGACCACCTCGCTCACCATTCCTGCCACCTACAGCGGGGGAACTGATATTCATGCCTGCACCAACTGCGTCCTCTACCTCAACAATAACCAATACCGCGCCACCTCTGGCACCGCGACCGTGTACTGGAGACTAATAAAAATCAATACGCTCTCTGCCACGGAAAAGGAGGTAGTTTCCACCATGCGATGGACCGAACACGGCAGGGTGCACACCTATGCCCTCACGACCATTTTGACGGATTGGAAGTAATACCATGAAAATCCCAAATCCAAATTTCAAATTTCAAATGAAACCAAAAATCCAAGATCCAAATTGGATATTGGGTATTAGGCATTGGGATTTTATTGGAAATTGGAAATTGGAAATTGGAAATTTAAATAGGTATCAGAAATCTAAGTCTTATGCTCATTTACGGGGATTTACATTAACTGAAATGCTTGTCTCCGTCTCCATCTTCTTAATCTTCACCACGATCTCGCTCGGCATCTATACCTCCACGGTGCGCGCGGAAAAAAAATCGCTCTCCCTCGCGCGCGTGCAGCAAGAGGCGCAGTTTGTCATGGAATTCCTTGCTAAAATGATCCGCACCTCGGAAATCGATTACGCCGCATACCCCGGAGGCGCCATTCCAAGCGCCACCACCCAGCTCATCCTGCGCAACGCAAGCGGCGATCAATATGTGTTCAACTACGTGCCCTCTGCCAAAGCGATCACGGTTTCAGTAAACGGCCAGCCCTCACGCCAGATTTCCTCCACGCTCATTTCTGTGACTGACTTAAACTACTATATAACCCCTGCCACCACGCCTTACCAGGGAGAAGGGCAACCTCCCATGGGCCAGCCTCGCGCCACCACCGTAATGCGGTTTTCAAGCACGCTCTCAAACCAGCAGGCTCAAATGCTCGTGCAACAAACCGTACCACAACGCTCCGTTGATTAAACCCTTCGGCTTTTATTAACTCTGTAGCGTCGGAGCCTGCCTGCGCAGGCAGGCTTGTCTCCGACTCAACCGATTGTGTGGCAGACAAGCTGCCACGCTACCGTAAAACCATTAAAATGTCGATACGATAAAAATATTCTGCAGAAATATGCCTTTACAAAAAACCCGTCACTTCCCTTCATCACGCCGCCTCCCTTCCGCACATCAAGGTATTTCCCTCCTGCTCGCCTTATCCGTGCTCGGGGGACTCATTTTCGTCACCAGCGCCGCGACCAACATGATCCTGACCGTGAGCCGCTCCTCGCGCTCTATAGGCGATTCGGAGATCGCTTACTTTGCCGCAGAGACCGCAGTAGAAAGAGCGCTCTGGCAATATGAAGAAAACAGCGCTTCGCTTGGCGCGCTTACCGCCACGGCAACCCCGCTCCCGGGGAACGCCACCGCCTCATATACCGCGAGCGCCTCAACCGAAAACCACGCTCCCAAAGGCAATGCGAACCTCTCGGTGAGCAGCACGAACGATCCGATCACCACGTCCAATCCGCTACAAGTGACATTGCCACCGGGGAAGGTTTTCTACCTCAATCTTGCCACGAATGGCGCGGCGTATCCCAGCAATGTCCAAGTGACGCTCCCTACGGGGAAACCTGCAGAAGTTATTGTCACCTCATCAAACGTCCAAACACAAACTAATTATATGGGACAGGAAGGGCACACGGTCAGCGTCGGTGCCCCTAGTTACTCCAACAACACAAAATTAAAAATTGAAAATACTGATACCACGGCGTCTACCTATACCATAATGCCTACGGGTGGCGAACTCCCCATAGGCGTGTTGATCACCGGCATTGGCCGCTACCGCGGTGTGGAACGGCGCATAGAGGTTATGAAACCGAACTGGGTTATCTACTGACGAAAGCTTGGGGCAAAGCTGTTAAGGTCTCTACGCAGATGCACGCTGATATCCGGCCGCACAAAGTTTATGGCTATGAGAGCAATAAGCGTCATGCGGCCGGACGCAGACCCGCCTGCCTACGCCTATGGTCGGGTATGAACGAGAATAGGGTCATGCATCTAAAGCCATCAGTGTATCTCATTCATGGACAGAGGCTATGGCGGGCAGGTCAACGCAGATCGATAACTTAAAATGGCACACAAGTCCTACTTGATGATCGTTATCTCAATGCTCTTTGCCATAATATCTGAAACCCCGCGCACGTCTTCCCTTGCGCGCACATTCACCTGCTGGCCAATTTTAAGATCGCTCAATGTTCCCAGCGCCGAACTATAAAGGCTGCTTGCGTCCTTCACTCCCGCGGGTATCGTTGCGGGCGCCGTCGTAATTGCCACCCGCGTATCCGCAGGGACGATGATAGTGAGCGCGG
>MGER01000024.1:6827-6949 GCA_001791465.1 Candidatus Uhrbacteria bacterium RIFCSPLOWO2_02_FULL_49_11
AATTTTCAGGGAGCGTCTGGTCGGTCTTGGAAGCGTTCATCACGATAAAGAGCCATGCCATAAGCCCTATGAGCGCCACGAGGCTTAAGGAAATCCATACGGGGATATGCGAGGGTTTTGAT
>MGER01000025.1:0-6673 GCA_001791465.1 Candidatus Uhrbacteria bacterium RIFCSPLOWO2_02_FULL_49_11
AACTATCCCATCGTTCCTGTTGTCCGTTATCCTGGATATCACGCGCATTGATCAACTGACCTGACATAACAATGTTTTTAGTAGTATTATCTTATACCCTTACTGTAAAATGGCTCGTGCCAATCTTATATCCCTCTTGATCTGTGAGGATAATTGTTTTTTATCGTTATAAAATCTCAACTTCCTGATTTTCTTCACGAGTTCCGCTTCGCAATGCCATCCGTAAATATTTTTATCAAAACCAATAATATGCACCTCTACCTTGTCCTTCACGCCAATCACCGCAACCCCTTTTAACCATAATCCATTATTTTTGATTTTTGATTTTTGATTTTTGATTTTCACTCTACACGCCCATACCCCCTTCGGCACCGAATGATGCACAAAATAGCGGCGGTCGAGATTCGCCGTCGGATACCCCATCATCCTGCCCCACCCATCACCGTGGATAACTTTTCCGCGTAAGACATATTGCATATATCTGCTCTATTTCTCTCCCCTCTTGACAAATGACAAAAAAAGGAAGGATATGAATGTATATGGCGCATCGTGTCTCTCTCCATTGCGGAGAATTGACTAACCGCGTAGAAATGCGGTGGCTTTTAAATACTTACTCATACCACGCAGTGAATACAGCCCTTTCAAAGGTCCTCTCACCGATCACGTACTCAACTAGGCACTGGACCCAGACGCTCTATCTCAATAACGATGCACATGACGTACCTTGGGCGATGAACATAAGGATGAGACGCTACTTCAATGAACCGCTTAAGGGTTCATTCCGGCTCACTCATGGAATATGGACCCTTGAAAGAAAAATCACCCTGCCTGAGACAGTACAACAGAAGAAAAAAATACGTGAACAAGTCCAGCTGACAACCGCATTGAAGAGATATCGGCGTCTTAATATTCTATGCAACAGACAGAACCCAAAATATTTGTGCCCACTCAATGAGCCACTACGACCGTTCTTGGCAATCGAATATCACCGTGAACATTATATTGAAAAAGGCACTGAAAACACGGCACGCCTCACCTTGGATCGCGATATACGCTATTGGCACCAACTTACCGATAGGACATGGATACCGCTTGGTGTTGAAAATGGAATTCGGCTTGAAATAAAATGCGACTCATGCTTTCTTAAGACGCAGGCGTATTCTCAAATCATTCGTTTGCTCCAACATACTCATGCGGTACCCGTTCTCTCAAAACGCTATGTAGGCCTCAACAGGCTCAATATGTGGCAACGATCAATTGCTCCGCTTCCCATTGATGAAATTCCTGGCTTTGAATACGAAATCACCTTTGATGTTCCCGAAGAAAAGGCGCAGACGATTTCCGCAGAATTATTCCATGTATTTAAAAAAGGAATAAAGCATTTCACTATCGATCCGTATCGTAATTGGATGAGTGAGCAGAGTATGATACGGCTCTACATGGGGAATAACTTACGGCTCAATCTTTATGGTGATACCTTTAAATGGGTATGGAAAAGAAGTGCACCGCATTCGCCTTCGCATAAAATAAGAATTAAAACATCACGGGAAGAAAAAGGATCGGAGCGCTTAATCACTCCTAAACAAATTAGTGAATTTTTTACTCGATACCGACTCCAAGGAGCGCTCACGAGACATAAACGTCAATTCTGGATTCGTGATAAGAATGAACGAATCTATAAAATTTCAGTACATAGATCCTCTAATTTCACCACCGTACAACACCTTACAAGACTTGATCTTGAATATGTAGGACGCGCTAAACCTGGAGATTCGCAAAACGCCCTCACGACAGTAACACGTCAACTTCAAACGGTAGCCCGCATTATAAGAAAATCATTTCCCGCTCTAAAGCCTGCTACCGCTTCCCTACGCGCCTATTCTTGGATTCACCCCAAAGATATAAACAAACATCCTGCCCTCCAGATCCTCTATGGATTCAATAAGCTACATCATTCAATAAAAATTAATAATTGCTCGATCTTTGGCTAATTGTACCACACCTGAATATTCTTCTCTGCACTGCCCAACCACATCTACCCGATCGCACGGCGGGAAGCGGTGAGTGAGGACCACGCGCTTGACCTTAGCCTTGGTTGCAATCATGCCGCACTCGCGCGGAGTCAGATGCCCTTTGTGTTTTAACTCATTCGGGAACCCGCATTCTATCACTAGCGTTTCAACCCCTCGCACAAAGGGTATTATTTTTTCATCGTAATCAAGATCTCCCGTATACGCGAGAGCGCGGCGCCCTTTCTGTATGCGATACACAACACTCTTAATGCTGGGATAATGCCTTACCGGATGAGAAAGGACTGATACGCGCCCTATCCTCACATGAGACCGCGATAATTCATGGTATTTAATAGTAATGCCTTTATAGGATTTCTTACCCAGTCCTGCAAATACCTTTTTGAGCGTCCGCGTAAATCCCTTCGGACCATAAAGGGTGAGGGTTCTCGGCGGGAGTCTCCATTGCGCAACCTGGTTCTCAAGAGTGGTAAGGAAGGGAAGAAGGTCAAAAAAATGGTCTTTATGCAGATGAGTGAAGAAAATGCGCTGAATATGTTGGTATGGCACTTTAAGCTCCACCAACCTCAAAAGCGTCCCATATCCGAAATCAAATAACGTGAGGTCCTTGCCGTCGCGCAGTAAATATCCCGCGCTTCTGCGCTTGGGATCGGGAAAATGCGTCCCAGAACCTAAAATTATAAATTGCATACGATTATATGCCAGCTTTCTTGCAGTTAAAAATTAATAATCGTCTTTATCCTTCCCTCGGTATACATAAGCGCTTCTTGAAAAGCCCGCGCGCCTTCTGACGCAGAATAACGATGGGAAATCAAACTCATCAAATCTACCTTTTTTTGGGCTGCAAGCTCAACACTCTGCGGAAATGCAAATGCGCACGTCCAAGAACCGCGCACCGTTAATTCTTTCTTCACTAAATGCATGAGGTTCAAACTCGCGGGGGATTCAAACACGCCCAACAGCACTACGGTGCCATGACGTCGCGTTATCTCCAGCGACATTTCAGCGGTGGCCGCCTGCCCGACCGCTTCAATGGTAATATCAACTCCTTCTTTAGTGAACGCGCGAATGGCGTCCGCCGCATTTTGTTTCTTGCTATTAATCACCTTATCAACCCATTTTTTACGCGCGGCAAATTGAAGGCGTGCATCCTGTATATCAATGCCGATCACATGAGCGCCTGCCGCTTTCAATACTTGGTCAACCAAAAGACCAATGGGCCCCTGGCCAATGACCGCCACCTTCTTATCTAGCACGAAACCAATTTCTTGCGCCGCATAATACGCAATGGAAAGCGGCTCAATGAGCGCCGCTTCTTCAAAACTAAGGCTCTTAGGAAACGGGTACACTAATGATGCGGGCACCGCGACATATTGTGCCAATGCGCCGCTGCGATGGAGACCGATTACTTGAGCCTGCGCGCACAAATTTGGCCTGCCTTGCACGCAGTAACTGCACCGCCCGCAACTTACCACGTGTTCTGCCACAACCCGATCTCCTTTTTTGAATTTTTTCACTTGCGAACCAACCTGCCATATCACGCCGCTAAACTCATGCCCAATAATCAAAGGGGTTGGCAATTCCATTCCACCGCGGTAGATATGCAGGTCAGTGCCGCAGATGCCTACGCTCTTAATTCTAATAAGCACTTCATCGCCTTTAATCTTTGGGAGAGGCGTCTCTCGATATATGATGGTATTTGGTTTGGTGTATATGAGAGCTTTCATATATTTTTTCCATGATTGATATTTAACCGTAGAATAATTTTTTCAACCTTTCCCGCTCTGTCTCATCATACTTTGCCCGAATAAAATCACCTTGACTTTGCATGCCCCTGAAGGTGTCGCACTCATTGACGAAGCGTATAAGCTCATCAAATTCCATCTCATGGATGGTAATTTTTTCTTCTTCAGGCATAGTCGGTTCTCCCACATAACGGCAACGCCTCGCAATATAGTGGTATCCTTCAAAAATGACTTTTTGATACGGCTGAATGCGCTTCCAGAGAAAAAACTCTGGAGACTCAAGACCTGATTCCTCGCGAAGCTCGCGTCGCGCCGCGTTGAGGGGCGTCTCTCCCGCATCCACTCTTCCTCCGATAAAAGAATAAAAACTTTTAAGATGCGGCTGCTGCTGTTCTATAACGACAATTTTGCCATTCTCCAACACAGGAATCGCTTCCGCATAATCCTGGCGTTTCACCGCTTCAAACGTCCGCTTCGTGCCGTCAAATATCTCCTGTTCCCATTGCCATACCTCAAACAATACGCCTTTGAACACGCGCTTTGCATGAGAAGGAATACCTTGAAAAAACTTATGGGGCATAAATTAGTTCTTCATAATCCTGAAATCTTTTAAAATATCCAAATTCCTTGGATCATCTTTTGGGCTGTCTTTCGGTGTCTCAAGAATCATATTAAGACGCTGAAGCGCCTTGTGCCGCACCAGCGCTTCAAACCCCTTTAGTCCTATTTTTCCTTTGCCGATGTGCTCGTGCCTGTCCTTGTGCTCCCCAAGCCCGTAGAGCGAATCGTTTGCGTGTATAAGCTTCAACCGTTCCAATCCGATCACCTTATCAAATAACCTCAGAAACTCATCAACACTTAACTTGGAACTCAAATCATACCCCATGGCAAACGCATGGCAAGTATCGAGGCAGACACCAAGCTTTCTGCGATATTCTTTATCGATCCGCTCCGCGCATTTGAGGATATATGCCAATTCGTCCAAAGTCCCGCCGATGATGTCTCCTGCGCCCGCAGACTGCTCCAATAAAAATAACGCGCTCCCTGTATACCCTTCAAGCACGTGATGCACGGCGCGAATGACTTTTTCCATAGATTTTTTACGCCCATAATCCTTCGCAGAACCAAGATGCGTCATGACCGCTTGAGCGCCAATGAGCGTGCCGCGCTCAAGTTCCTCCCGCACCACGCCGATGGATCCCCACCGGATCGGTTTTTTCATTGACGCGAAGTTGATGTAATACGGCGTGTGAATGTACCAATCCTGGAATTTATATTCCTTGCACCGCGTGAGAAATTCCTGTTGCGCCTCATCTGTAATCTCCGGCGCCTTGCCGCCTCTCGGAGATCGGGAAAATATCTGAAAACATTCACACCCCGCCGTATGCGCGTTCAGAGGCGCATTCTCTATACCTCCTGCTATAGATACATGAGAACCGAAAAGCATAGGACAATTATCAATTTCCGATTCTCAATTTTCAAACATTTGAAAATTGAATCATTGATACATTGATTGGAAATTGAGCATTGAAAATTAACCCCGCACGACTTTCTTCTTCAACCACTCAACCGCCTTCCTTGTCACAATCTGGTTCTTGAGATATTCATGAAACGCGTGAGAATGGACGCGCTCAAGAAGGACAGGATCATTCCCCGCATGCTGCAAAATATGCTCAACCTCTTCCAGTAATTCTTTCTCTTCAGGCACGATCTGTTCGCTCTTCGCAAGCGCCCGCAAGGCAAGCGTCGCTTTCACCCGCGCTTCTGCTTGCGGCTGCAGCTCCTTTTTCAAATCTTGCTCTGTTTTCCCAAGTTTTTTCAGCCACTCTTCAAACACGATACCCTGCCGCCGCACCTCATACGCAATTTCATCCTGTATCCGCGTGATTTCGGCATCAATAAGTATATCCGGAACAATACCGAAGGTACTCATCTTCACCAATGCTTCAACGGCCGCGCTCCCCACCCTTCGTTCTTCCATATCTTCTTTCTCAAGCTTTACATTTGCCCTCATGTTATCCCGCAATTCCGCCATAGTCTTAAAGCTGCCGAGTTGCGCGGCAAATCCTTCATCAAGCGGCGGCAAATCAATGTGCGCCACGTGCTTTACCTTCAGCTCGACATCCACGATCCTACCGGCCAAATCTTTTCGCGACCAGGTATCGGGGAAACGAACCGAGAATTTCTTTTCCTCGCCTGCCTTCATGCCGATCAACGCTTCTGAAAAACCAGGGAGCACCTGTGTCTCGCCTAACACTATATCGGTATCACCTATGGGGGAGCCTTCAAGCGCCACATGATCTTGGCTCAGGCGATAATGGAAGGTGACCTTGTGGCCTTTTGCCGCCGGCTCATCCACCACGCAATCCTGCGCGCGCAAACGTCTCAAATCCTCAAGAAGTTTCTCGATCTCTTCCTCGCTCACGCTTATCTTGTTCCTGGCGACCGATATTTTTTCTAATGACGAGAGCTTCACTTCAGGTATAACCGCGACAACCGCCTCATACTGCACGGGCAAATCCCATGCCTTTGCGCGCATCTCCACCTGCGGCTGCCCGATAGTTTCTAGCTTTTGTTCAGTTACTGCCTTTAGGTATGTATGACTCACTAATATTTCCAGCGCCAAATCAAGCAACGCCTCTCTTCCGAGGCGCTTCTCAATAATATCGAACGGCGCTTGTCCCTTGCGAAATCCGGGTACCGGATGTTCTTCGCTCCACGCGCGCGCAGCCTGTGCCAAATAAGGCTGCACTTCCTCCCACGGCACTTCAACCATGAGAGAGACAAGAGATTTTGGTTTCGTTGTAATATTAACATTCATGGTAACAATCTCCTCCCGCGCGTGGGCTGGCTATTAGAGAGCCCTCTGCAAACCACTTCTTCTCCAAGCGAGGGGCA
>MGER01000025.1:6682-6811 GCA_001791465.1 Candidatus Uhrbacteria bacterium RIFCSPLOWO2_02_FULL_49_11
AAAAGTATTTCAAAATATTCCTCTTAACCTTTTCGCGAGGGATGTGTTATCTGGCGAACCCTCCGCAACCAGCCCGAGCATGGTGCCCCCGATCGCATCGGGGGATCGGGCTGGTGAGGCGGAGCGCAG
>MGER01000025.1:6835-7543 GCA_001791465.1 Candidatus Uhrbacteria bacterium RIFCSPLOWO2_02_FULL_49_11
TCTCCCACCGTATCGCCGGTCACCGCGGCCTTATGCGCATCCGAACCCTTTCCCCCGTGCGCGCCTCCCTCAATATATTTCTTTGCATTATCCCATGCCGCGCCTCCTGAAGTCATAGAAATAGCGACGAATAACCCAGTGACGATCGCGCCCACCAGCAAGCCTCCCAACGCAATCGGGCCAAATAAGAATGCCACCACCACAGGCGCGAGAACCGCAATCAGCGCAGGCGCCACCATTTGTTTGAGTGCCGCAGTGGTCACAATATCAACCGCGCGCCCGTAATCCGGCTTATCAGTGCCTGCCATAATTCCTGGACGCTCCTTAAACTGCCGCCTTACTTCAGTGATCACGGCGCCTGCCGCTTTTCCTACCGCGCTCATGGCAAGCGACCCAAACCAATAAGGAATCAGCCCTCCCAAAAATAACCCCATAATCACCTTGGGATCAGTAAGGGAAAAAGAGAGGTTTACACCGCGCACCGCGAATTCCTGGGTGTACGCGGCAAAAAGCACCAGCGCGGCAAGTCCCGCAGATCCGATTGCATAACCCTTGGTGACCGCCTTCGTGGTATTCCCCACGGCATCAAGCGGATCCGTCACCTCACGCACCTCTGCGGGCAATTCTGCCATTTCCGCAATGCCTCCCGCATTATCAGTAATGGGGCCATAAGCATCAATGGTCACGATAATCCCTGCAAGCGACAGC
>MGER01000025.1:7599-9589 GCA_001791465.1 Candidatus Uhrbacteria bacterium RIFCSPLOWO2_02_FULL_49_11
GACGGCAATGCTAAGCACCGGCAGCACGGTTGCCATCATCCCTACCGAAAGACCAGCAATCACATTGGTGCCGTGGCCTGTCACTGAGGCATCCGCAATGCGCTTTACCGGCGCATGTTCCTTTGCCGTATAATAATTCGTAATCACCACGAGCAGCGCGGTCAGCACCAATCCTATGGCTACCGCGCCCATGAAGGACGCTCCCTCAAGGTGGTAGGCTGCGCGCACACACTCATTGGATGTGGTGAGCACCGAAGCGCATACCTCATCGCCAATGCGGCTGGCATAGCGAGGCACGAGTACAACTGAAATGAGCAAGGCAATCACTCCTGCGCCGATAAGCCCTTTATAGAGCGCGCCCATAATATTGCGTGATGCCCCTGTTAAGCGTATAGCCAGGCTCCCCACTAACGTGGCAATAATCCCTATGCCTCCTATCACGAGGGGAAGTTCCACCGCCGCAGGAGAAGCAGGGTACAAAATAGTGCCAATGAGCATCGCCGCCACCATGGTCACGACGTACGTTTCGAAAAGATCGGCAGCCATGCCCGCGTCATCCCCTACATTGTCGCCGACATTGTCGGCAATGACCGCCGGGTTCCGAGGATCGTCTTCAGGAATGCCCGCCTCAACCTTCCCCACCAAATCCGCGCCCACATCCGCGGCCTTGGTATAGATGCCGCCCCCCAAACGCGCAAACACGGAGATGAGCGAACCGCCGAACCCTAACCCCACAAGCGCCGCGACGTCTCTGGTGAGCGCATAGTATCCCGTGACCGAAATAAGCGCGAAGCCGGCGACCAAAAAACCAGTGACCGACCCGCCCTTCACTGCCACCGAGAGTGCAGATGCGAGCCCCTCTTTCGCCGCTTCTGCGGTCCTCACGTTCGCCCGCACCGCCACTGCCATGCCCACCACGCCCGCAAGCGCGGAAAACGCCGCGCCCACGAGAAACCCCACCGCAGTTGCCACGTTTATTAAAAGAAGTATGAGCGCGATAGGGACCGCAATGACCGCCACGGTACGATACTGCCGCTTAAGGTATGCAACCGCGCCCTCTTGAATGGCGCGCGCGATCGCGCGCATCTTGTCATCCCCTTGGGGAAGTTTCATAATCCAGCGCGTGAGGAGTGCACCCCATATCACTGCGGCGCAACCGCATACCAATGAGAAAAGAAGGCTGTAAGACATATTTTTGATAATTTAAACCATTAATCCCAACTAATACTTCCTCATTATTATTTTTTTATTCTCCTACTTTCACCTTTTCAAATCCCAAATTCCAAAATACAAATTCCAAATAAATCCAAAAGCCCGAAATCCAAAAAACGGGTTTGTATATCGAAAACCCGCATCATTCATTGGATATTGCACTTTGGTTATTGGCGCCTTGCACATCGTCCTTACTATCTCCCTCAATTGCTGCTCCCTCGATGTCGCCTGATTCAGTTTCCAGAATTTCTGATGAGGCAACGGGCTGCGCTCCTTCTTCAATCCCCTCCTGCAGAATGTCGATCCGCCACCCCGTAAGCCTGCCGGCTAAGCGCACGTTCTGTCCGCCCTTGCCAATAGCGAGCGAGAGCTGATCTTCTTTGACGAACGCCTGCGCTTCATGCCGCTCCTCATCCAGCTCGACGCGCGCGACTTTTGCGGGCGAGAGGGCATTGATGATAAAATGCACAGGATCTGAATTGTATTCAATAATATCGAGCTTCTCTCCGCCCAACTCGTTGATGATGGTCTGCACCCGCGTGCCGCGCTGCCCCACGCAAGAGCCGATGGGATCGATATTAGGATCCGTGGCCGCCACCGCAACCTTCGTGCGCGACCCTGCCTCGCGGGCAACTTCTCGGATCTCCACGGTCTTTGCCGCCACTTCTGGCACCTCCAGCTGAAAAAGGCGGCGCACGATCTCGGGGTGCGAGCGGGACACTACCATCTCCGGCCCCCGGGGCGTCTCCCGCACTTCCTTCACAAATACCTTCACCCT
>MGER01000025.1:9641-10327 GCA_001791465.1 Candidatus Uhrbacteria bacterium RIFCSPLOWO2_02_FULL_49_11
CCCATCGCTTGTTCGCTCGGAGGAAGGACCGCCGCCATGCGGCCAAGGTCAATAAACACCGCGCGCCCGTCCACCCGCTGCACCACGCCGGATACCAACTCCCCTTCCTTCGATTTAAATTCAGTAAATACCTGATTGCGCTCTGCCTCGCGGATCTTCTGGATAATCACTTGCTTTGCGGTTTGCGCCGCCATCCTCCCATAACCCTCTGGCGTCGGCAATAATTTGCGCACTTCTTGCCCCACCGCCGCCTTTGCGTCCCACGCTATTGCCTCGGCGAGAGACAGCATGGTTTTGGGATTGTAGCGCCGCTCCGGTTCTCCTTCTGTCTCTTGTGATACGGCCACGGGTGCGACGACAGGCGCTTGAGGCGCGTTTCCCAACGCAGCATTTTCTGCGGCAGCCTGGGCCGCGGCTTCCGCTTCTGCCTGAGCCTTTGCCACGAACTCGTCTTCCACCACTTCTTTGACATCATAAATGTCGGTCGCGCCGGTCACCGGATCAAAGGTCACGCGAATATTCTGGTTCTTCTCCCCGTAGTCTTTGCGATACGCCGCCGCAAGCGCCGCCTCAATAGTCTCTATGACGGCGGCCATGGGGATATTTTTCTCATCGCATACTTGTTTTATCGCAGTGGCTAATTCTGATTTCATACCCGCCTAAATTTTGCACCGAAATGCAAAAAA
>MGER01000026.1:0-1301 GCA_001791465.1 Candidatus Uhrbacteria bacterium RIFCSPLOWO2_02_FULL_49_11
GTAATCAACACAAACATCGCGTGCTCTTGCCCAACTTCGCGATGGAATTGGCGCGCTGCTTCAAGGTAAGGCTCTCCTTCGATATCGCCGATAGTGCCGCCAATTTCTATCAAGAGGAAATCCGCTTTCGCCTGATGCGCAGTAGCAATAATCTTTTCTTTTATGGCGCTCGTGATGTGCGGGATGATTTGGATGGTGCGGCCAAGATACGCGCCTTGGCGCTCATTTGCGATGACTTTCTGGTAGACCTGGCCCGTCGTGATATTTGATTCCCGCGAGAGCGGCTCATCGATAAACCGCTCGTAATGGCCGAGGTCCAAATCCGCTTCATAGCCGTCATCAGTGACGAATACCTCACCATGCTGGTAGGGACTCATGGTGCCGGGATCGACATTGAGGTAGGGGTCAATTTTTAAAACACTCACCCGATAGCCTGCCGCTTTCAGGATTGCGCCGATGGACGCGGTCGCGATGCCTTTACCAAGCCCGGAGCATACGCCGCCCGCGACAAAAATATATTTGGTGGAAGTGGGCATACCTTAATGAAAAAAATCAATAACCAAGATACAAACACCAGAAAATAACCAAAATACAAGCTACAATAACCAATTTTGAAAGTTGAATTTTGAATATTGGTGATTATTTGGTTATTGTTTCTTGGTATTTAATTACTCTATCGCAGTTATCTCCACCTTTAGAACCGCATCAATCCCATGCGGCAAACGCAGTTCCACAGTATGCGATCCAATAGTTTTTAATGCTTCTGGGAGATGCACTGCTTCTTTCACTATTTCTATATTTTTATCCCTCAAAGACATAACAATGTCTTGTACATGAATACCGCCGTAGAGACGGCCGTCCGGCGTTGCTTTTCTTTTGAAACGCAATGCGGTTTTCTGTATTGTCTTTGCCAAATCCTGCAGTGCAGTCTGCTTCTCTCTGCGGCATTCAGTGGCCTTGCGCGAATCATGCTGTGTCCGCTCAATGGCGCTTTGCGTGGCAAATGTCGCTAATTTGCGCGGGATGAGATAATTACGGGCGTAGCCGTCTTTTACTTCTTTGATCTCGCCTGCCTTTCCTAAACTTGGGATGTCCTGCTGTAAGAGAACTCGCATATCTCTAAATTCAGTCATTGTTCGTGTATTGGCTATTCATTTGGCATTCAAACCTTGAGCTTGGGATTTAAGAATCTCTAATGCCTTCTCTAATTGCGGATCCCTGCCAGCAGTTACGTCCTCTTCTTTTAAATCTACTTCAACATCTGGCAAAATGCCTTCCTTGTCTATTTGTCTATTGTGAGG
>MGER01000026.1:1361-10474 GCA_001791465.1 Candidatus Uhrbacteria bacterium RIFCSPLOWO2_02_FULL_49_11
TTGTATGGAACCCTTGCCAAATGATTGCTGGCCTATGAGGGTGGCTAATGCATAATCCTGCAGCGCGCCCGCAACAATCTCTGAAGCAGATGCTGATCCACGGTTTATCAACACCGCAGTCGGCATTCCTTTGAGCGCTTGGTTTCTTACTGCGCGATATTCTTCCACAAGCGTATCGCCAGAACGCTCGAGTACCACGGAGCTCTCCGCGTCCACCCAATAACTCGCAATTTCTACTGCCATGGAAAGATAACCACCGGGATCATTGCGAAGGTCAAGCACCAACCCTTTCACATTTTGCGCAAGCAGTGATTCTATCGCATTTCTAAACCGCTCTCCCGTATCTGCATTAAAATGAGAAATTTGCATATAACCGATTCCGCCTTCTTTAACCTCTGAACGCACGCTTACAATTTTTATATCATCACGTGTGATCGTGAATATCTTCGGTTCTTTGAAATTCTCTCGCATGATCAAAAGCTTAACTTGAGTGCCTTTTTCTCCGCGTATGCGATTTACCGCATCGTCAAGCATCATGCCGGTCGTGTCGGTCCCGTCAATTTCGATAATCCAGTCACCGCTTTTCAATCCCGCTCCTTCCGCAGGCGTTTCCGGCAAAGGAGCTATCACAGTGAGCTTTTTATCGCGAATACCGATTTCAGCGCCTATTCCTTGAAATTTGCCCTGCAATTCTTCAGAAAATTCCTGTGCTAGTTTCGGTTCCATAAACGCAGAATAAGGATCGTCCAATGATGCCACCATGCCTGCGAGAGAACCGTAAAATAATTTCTTTTCATCTATGGGATTATCGATAAAATTCCCCTGAATCCATTTCCAGACATCCCAATACAGATTAAAATCGGCGTTTTGCAGCAAAGACGCGCTTGATCTCGCGTCCTTATTGATTACCTTGCCTCCTTCTCCCCCTGTCTGGAATGCGCCCTTTTGCCCCTCTTCGCGGCCTAAAGTGAATCCTCCCACATACGCGCTCAAAATCGCCCCTATACAAAGCAAGGTGAGTAAAGCTTGTCTTACCCACCCTCTTTTCTTATTTTGTCCAAGAGATTGATTATTTTCTTGCATAATCAAATTATAGCATGACAAAGAGTAATATGACTACCTAATGTGATATCTCATCGCACTTTATTTCCTTAATATCTCCGCAAAGAGCGGTTCAAGTTTAAGAATGGTAAATTTTTTGAGCCTTAGTCGCGCAGGAATGGGGACGGTGTCTGCAAATACCGCTTCTTTAATCCTTGGATCCTTCAAACGTTCCGCGGCGAGTCCGCTCAGCACCGGATGGGTGGCAGCAACCTTGATATCGTGTATGCCGCATTGCCAAAGCGCGTCAACGCAGGTACTGATAGTGCCGGCGGTGTTTATTTCATCATCTATAATAATCGCCGTTTGATACGAATCCGTGCATACGAACCTGCGTGACTTTACCTTATCGTGCTGAAACCGCACTTTTGGAATATAAAACATGGGTAAACGAAGCGCGTCCGCGAGCTTTTGGGCCCTACCTCGCCCCCCTTCGTCCGGTGACACGACGACCGCATTGGAATGTATCCTTTTAAAATATGCGGAAAAAAGAGAAAGCGCACTAATCTCTATAATGCCTGCATAAAGGCGTTTAAATGACTCATGATGCAAATCGCTGGTGAGCACCCTATGGACTCCCGCGTTCTTCAATATTTTAGCAAACAGCTCGCCTCCTACTGCTTCGCCTCCCACATTGAGGTGCTCTTGACGCCTAAAGGGGAGGAATGGGATTACGGCGGTAATGCTGCGCGGATGCATCCGCGTGACCGCGTCGATCAGCAAGAGCAATTCAACGATATGGTCATGCGCAGGGCGACTTCCCGATTGCACTATAACAGCATTTTTACGATTTACCTGATCAGGTGAAGCAATAATCCGCACATAAGTTTCGCCATCGCTATAAGGATGTATATCGGTAGCCAATAAAGGCGCTTGCAGAAGCCGGGAAAGAGCTGAAGCAAATGCTTTATGCGATGAACCTGACACGATACAATATGAATTCATGGAAAACCTGTCTTGCGATAGATTGTTCACAGGTATATTGTACCAAGTAATGCCTCACATGCCAATTATAATTATTATGGCACTGTATCATATTTACTGATACAATACACATAAGTTTCGAAAATATCCGTGTTTATCTGCGTAAAACCTTAACCTTACATAAGATATTTTTATGACAAGAACGACGCGTCGAATCATTGCAGGATCATTTATACTTGCCTTTTTGATTGCCGCACCTCTCATCATCCTTTATGCCTCGGGATATCGCTATAATCGCAAACGCGGCACTATCCAAGGAACCGGCGCCATCACTATTTCAACAAAACCAAAAGGCGCCACAGTGGCCATGAACGGAATTGTGCAAAACGAACTTACCCCTTTTCGAATCACCCAACTCTTCCCCACGACTTATCATCTCAAAATCGAAAAACAAGGTTATACGTCGTGGGAAACCACTGCCGTGGTAGAACCATGGGAAAATAAATTATATCCATCGGTACGTTTATTTTCACTTACTTCCCCTGAAGCATTACCTTCCTCTTGCGCTTATCATTCCGTTCTCTCTCATAATCCCTCGTCCTCGTGGACTCTGCTCTCCTCCTCATCAACCGATCCCTTTGTGCTCTTTAATGCAGACAATAAAAAATGCGTATCTCTCAATACAAAAGGCGCTCTCATCGCCACGGCAGAAAGTCTTACGGGAAATTCTTTTGCGATGCTCACGCAAACGCGTCAAACAATATTGACCCTGGTAACCCCTTCATTGATAGGAAAGGACAATATTAAGAGTATCCCACTAAAACGTACGGCGACGCATTTCGCACTTCTCAACGACCGCGATGCTTGGGTGTGGGATTCTGCATCCATAAGCCGTGTCCTGAATTTAGGCAGCCAATATTTAAATGCAAAGCTCAATGTGATAGATATATTGCCTATGCACGACGGGCTCTATACGCTGGAAACAGATTCCACAGGCAGTGTCGCACTGCGCCTTCGTAACAATGAGGACCCCAATGTCTACCGCACCCTCTTAAACCTCGCGCTGTCCACAGAAAGCCAATTTATTGGACATTCACCCGCAGATACAATTACTCTTCTCGATCGCCGCAATCCCCGCGTGGTACTCATTGATCTCGCGGACACCACAATCGCTCCCCTTGAATTTCCACTCATCACACACGCGGCGTGGTCGAAAAATAGCGAGTATCTCATCCTTTCCAATGATCATGAGATTTCCCTTTACCACTACGACAAAAAAAAGAATGACCAACGTGCCGTTCTCTTAACGCGCATATCAGATACTATACGGTCAGTGCTTTTAATCCCTGAAATCGGCTATGCGGCATATGCCACCCCTACCCACCTCTCATTTATTTCTATAGATCCTGAAATAGACGCCTATCCCCACACTCCCTTTTCTCTTCCTGAATCCGTCATTCTCGGCTTTTCTTCAGATACACTCTATCTCGCGTCGCAAAACACAATTTTCAGATACGAGGTACCGTAACATCTAAAATAAACTGCTCACTACCGCCACTTCTGAAGGAGTGCTACCGTCAATGGTTGGCTGTTTTCGCAATGAGGACTGTGTGAGGCAACTGCCGCTGCGGCCTCTGCGGCCGCCGTCAATGAGCAGCGGCAGTGGTGTCCCGACCGCGTCGGGACAGCCGAGTTCCGCAATAAGAAAAGAGCCAACCTTGGCGGTGGAGATGAATAGTTAGTGGGCAGCTACCCTAGAAACGCAGATGAGAACTACGCGATGAGGCAATGAGCTGTGCCGCTTCAAGAAGCGAATCAAAGGATTCACCCCCGTCTCCCCACCATCCATGCAATATCTCATACGACATTTCTCCCCGCTCAATATAAGCATTATTGACATCAGTAATTTCCAGCTCTCCGCGCCCTGAAGGCTTTAACGTTTTCAGGATATCCCATACTTGCGCGTCGTAGAGATATACGCCGATCACCGCGAGATTTGAGGTCGGCGTTTTTGGTTTTTCAACGATCTTGACGATACGCTCCTGTTCAATCACCGCAATGCCGTATTGCTCTGGATGCGCCACTTCTTTTAAATAAATTTTTGCGCCTTTTTTCCGCCGGAAAAAAGCGGCAATTCCCGCGGATAGATCGTCGATAATGATGTTATCCCCTAAAATCACGGTAATGGGTTCGCGATCAGAAAAATCCTCGGCGAGCGACAGCGCTTGGGCAATGCCCCCCGCCTCTCTTTGCACCGCATAAGAAAGTTTCAATTTAACGTCCGCGAACTTATCAGGGCCGTCAAGTCTCCGTATGTCATCCAGAAACGCGCTTCCGTCCGAAAGAAGTTCGGAAATGTCGCCGACATGCGCGGTCCCCGACACAATAAGAATATCATCTACTCCCGCCTGCGCCAGAGCGCATAAGGGAAAATAAATCATCGGCCTGTCATAGACCGGAAGCAGATGTTTATTCGTCACTTTTGTCAAGGGATAAAGCCTCGACCCTGTCCCGCCCGCGGTAATAACGCCTTTCATAGTCATTTAAAAAATGAAAATTTTGTCGTTAAACTATCGATCACCCGCTAATCATAATTCATAATTCATAAATCATCAATCATTTCTCTGCTGATACCACCACAAAAAGCCGTCCCTTGCCACAGGAACCGCAACCGCGCTCCCCTCTCCTCCCTGCTCTACAATGACGGTAATAACGATTTCCGGCGCATGGGAAGGCGCATACGCGGTAAACCACGCATGCGGAGGCGCGTCTCCTCCTATTTGTGCGGTGCCAGTTTTACCGGCTATGGACACCGGAAACCCCGCGAGCGACTTGGCGCTACCTGTGCGCACCGTTTCCACAAGGCCTTTCTTCACTTCATCTATCGCTGAATTATCTAAAACTCCCCGGGATATAAGATTTTCTTTAATATATGATTTGGCGCCATCCTGCAACAGATGAGGAATCACCACGTTCCCCCCATTGGCAAATATCGCAGTCATCACGGCCATTTGGAGCGGGGTGGCGAGCACATCCCCTTGTCCAATCGCAAAATGGTACGTATCGCCGATATACCATGATTCTCCTTTCTCTTCTTCTTTCCATTGCGGGGTAGGGAGGAATCCGGCTGCTTCGCCGAAAAGGTCTATATGCGTTTTATCACCCAAACCAAACACGCTTGCATACCGTGCCATGCGATCGACCCCTAATCCTTCTTGGTCCTCATATCCCCCGCCAATAATATAAAAATACGTGTTCACAGATTCTGCCAATGCGCCTCGCAAAGTCACCAATCCATGGCCGCCCGCTTTCCAGTCAGGAAAAAACCACGCGCCCACCTTTAAACCTCCTATGGACGATATTACCGTAGAAGGAGTCACGATTCCTTCATTGAGTGCGGCTGCCGCAAAAATAGGTTTGATTATGGAACCGGTGGGATATTGACCGGCGACGGCCCGGTTAAAAAGAGGGTGCTGCGTGTCTCCAATAATAGCACGGGTATAGACGGCGTCTCCTTCCGCAAAGGTATGCGCATTAAAAGATGGGGCGCTTACCAGCGCAAGTATTTCTCCGTTTCTGGGGTCTAAAGCCACTGCGGCGCCACCGGAACTATGCGCAGCGCGCACCTCGCGCATAAGCGCGCTGAAAATGACTTCCTGGAGCGACTCAGAGATACTGAAGGTAAGGTCTGTACCGTGCACGGGCGATTCTTCCGCAATGGTTGCTTTCACCGTCCCTCGCGCATCCACCTCCACTACTCTTCTCCCTGGCGTTCCCCGCAGCGTTTCTTCATAATACTGTTCAATGCCCGTTTTTCCTATAAAATCATTTTGCTGATACTGCTTAGGGTGCGCTTCCAAGCGTTTTAACGATTCTGGATCTATGCGTCCCATGAATCCTACTACATGCGATAGCGATTCTCCCTCTTTGGTAAACCTCCCCAACACGGTCTCCACTTGGATGCCAGGCAACTGATCGCTATATGCCATAATTTTTACCGCGTTCTTGCGATCAAGCGAGTCAAGAAGCGGTATAGAAGCGTCTTGCGAATTGCTTGAATTAGTGATCACAGAAGCGATGGTCTCATCTATACGCGGATCAAGACGCATAAGAAGTACTGCCATTTCTTTTCTTTTCAATGCATCCGCAGGTAACAATTTAGGATAGAGCTGGAGACTTAATTGCGGTTCATTTGAAACTAATGCATTTCCTTGCCGGTCATAGATTAAACCTCGTATTGCAGGAATCCATTCAATGCGCAGCCTATTCTCTTCAGACACCGCACGATATTCGCTCCCTTTAAAAATTTCGAGATAGATAAGGCGAAAAAGAAATACTATGCTTATTGCGAACATTGCGGATGTCATTATGCGGAGTGCATTGCGGGAAAGAGGAGGGGTAAGGACAGATTTTGACTCCTGCGGCAAAGGTGAATCGACGTCATATCCTTGTTGCGCACGGGGTGACTTTCCTTTATGGGATAGTTCTTGCGGGCCAAATAATGAATCAGGTTGCATAGCGGAATCGAAATAATTTCTCAACCACATGCATTATAAGAGATGCCAGGACAATGAACAATACAGATGCGAGCGTAGTCAATACGACATATATTGCCGTCATTTTTATATTTATTACTCCCGAACCGTTATGGGTGATCAACTCCCCCATCCATGCAATCACGCCCGCCGTACCTGCGGCCGCGCTTATGTTCACGAAAATATGGAACCTGCGCCCGACAACTTCAAACACCCATAGCGCGCATAAAAGCTGCAAAGTGACCAAAGGCGCAGCGGGATATGCCGCGACATCATGATAAATGCCCACAATAAACAGCCACGCAAGCGTATACGACATACTTGCGTATTTTCGCAACGCAAGGATACTCGCGAGTGCGAACGAAATAAGGCTTAGAGGGTAGGGGAAGAGTGAAGATAAAAACAAGACCATAAAAGCGCCAGCAATCCCCCACGCGAAGAAAAACAGTTTCTGAAAAAGACGTTTCTCTTTTCCTTTATTGGCTCCCCTTAAGTACTGCAACAAAGGCATAATCAGCAATGGAAATGGATTGCTCAATGAGCGCTGATTGGAATGGCGCGCTTTTATCGGTCTCTAACGCAGTTACATGACCAATCGTGAGATTACGCGGTATGCGCTCATCGCTTCCCGCAGTGACCACCAGGTGGCCAACCAACAGCTCCATCCCTTGAGGAATAAAATCAAGCATAAGCGCTCCCCGGCGGCTTCGCACAATGCCTTCCTCGCTGCCGCCGCCTGCCAAAGTTGCCGCAAGCGACACATCGGCATCAGTCAATAACGCGACGGTCGCGCGGTCATTTGCGGCGTCCACCACCCTCCCTATTATTATGCCGCTCCCCACCACCACCGCATCGCCCGTAGCGATCCCCTCCCGCAACCCTTTATCAATGGTAATGCGGGTGCGGCTTAGATTAGCGTAATTCACAATTTTCGCAACCACCTGTTCGACGCGGTACGTAGTATGTATGCCGAGAAGCTCGCGAAGTTCCGCATTGTCCTCCAAGCAGGATTCCGCATCCTGCACTTGCTGATAAAACCCCTGAACCGTACTGCGCAGCGCGTCCCGTTCCTTGATCACTGCATCGCGTTCCTTAAACCATTGTCGGACTGTAAAGGAACGCGACATAAAAAAACGCTCAAGCGGGTTTAGAGCTCCCTGGAAGAGCCGGGTAAGCGGATCAAGCGCATGAAAAAAAAGAAGAAACGTAAATACGCATCCGCCCACAATTGCCCACAGCAAATTTCGCGATGATGATGCCATATATTACTCAGTAGTCAGAGGCACGAGCAATGGCTGATACTCTTTAATATTTTCAAGAATTATTCCAGTCCCCCGCGCCACGCACGTGAGCGGATCGTCAACCATAAAAGTGCGAATGCCGGTCTCCGCCATGATAAGTTCCGGCAGCCCTTTCAACAATGCGCCACCGCCGCTTAAGGCAATGCCCCGTTCGTATATGTCGGACACGAGCTCCGGGGGAGTCAGCTCCACCGTCGCGGTGATATTCTCAAGCAGCAAATGCACCGTGCGACTTAACGCGTCCCTCACCTGCGCATCATTCAGCGACACTTCTTTCGGCAAGCCGGTGAGCAAATCCCTGCCGCGAATCTTCATAAATCTCGGTTCGACAGAAGGATGTGCGGAACCAAGCGATACCTTCACCGTTTCCGCCGTTTTATCGCCGATCAACACGTTAAAATTATCCCGCACATACTGGATAATGTCTGACGTAAGTTCATCGCCCGCAATGCGCAGGCTTCGCCAGTTCACCACTCCCGCCAACGAAATGACGGCGATCTCAGTCGTGCCTCCGCCTATGTCCACCACCATATTCCCTGCCGCTTCATGGATAGGCAGACGCGCCCCGATCGCCGCGGCCATAGGCTCCTCCACCAGATAGACTCTGCGCGCGCCTGCGGAGAGCGCGGCGTCTTCTACCGCTTTTTTCTCCACTTCGGTGACATCAAGCGGTATGCCGATCACCACCAGAGGGCGCGGCACGAGAGAAAATCCATCTTGGTGCACTTTATCGATAAAATACCGCAACATGCGTTCAGTCGCCTCAAAGTCCGAAATGATGCCATCCACGAGTGGCCGCGTCGCGATAATATGCGGAGGAGTTTTCCCTATCATCTTTTTCGCGTCATCCCCCACCGCCACAATTTGATTATTCCGCGTATTGACCGCCACCACCGACGGTTCATTAATCACAATCCCTTTCTCCCGTACATACACCAGCGTGTTTGCGGTGCCCAAATCAATCCCTAAATCATGTGAAAATTTTCCCAATATGCCATCAAACATAGAGAAGATATTATTTAACCAGTTTTTTTAACACCTCATCACGTGCGGCAAAAGATACATTTTTTTGGTTCCTATATTTCATTTCAACTTGCCCATTCGTCTTTTCGCTTATCACCAACCGCAGCGGCAAACCGATAAGGTCGGCGTCTTTCAATTTTTCACCGCTCGAAACTGATCTTTCATCGAATAACACCTCTATGCCAGCATTCTGCAGCGACCGATACATCTCCTCACCTGCCCTGATCAC
>MGER01000026.1:10483-17721 GCA_001791465.1 Candidatus Uhrbacteria bacterium RIFCSPLOWO2_02_FULL_49_11
GCCTCCAAGCGTGACCAGATGGACCGCATACGGCGCCACGGATTCTGGCCAGAGGATGCCGTCATCATCATGAAACACCTCGCTCAACACTCCCATCAAGCGCGAAATGCCGATCCCATAACAACCCATGAGAATCAGGTGTTTCTCCCCTGACTCGTCGGTATAATGGAGGTTGCACTTATCTGAAAATTTTGTTCCTAAATTGAAGATATTGCCCACTTCCGACATAAGCCCCTGCGAGAATGCATGGCCGCAGCGGGGGCAATGGGACGTATCGCCTATCTCATCAATAATCTCTTTGTTGCGCGCATAGGCGCAATGCGTGCAGTAAAAAATGGCGTCTTCCCCTGCAAGGGTAAGCACTTGGAACTCATGCGAATACTTGGAAAAGGTTCCGCCTGTTGCCTCCGCGCAATACGCCAAAAGCCCGAATGATTCAAACAATTTCTGGTAGCCGTCCTTCACCTTTTCGTAATAAACCTGCAGATCTTCTCCGCTGGTGTGGAAACTATACATGTCTTTCATCAAGAATTCGCGCCCTCGCAGGACTCCTGATTTGACGCGCGGCTCGTCGCGAAATTTAGTTTGAATCTGATAGAGCGCCAAGGGCAAATCCTTGTAAGAAGAAATAAACTTCGCGGCCAGGGGAGTAAGGATTTCCTCATGCGTGGGCCCGAGGGCAAATTCGCGGTCCTCGCGCGCTTTCAAGCGGTAGAGCACGTCAAAGCTATCCCATCGGCCTGTTGCTTCCCAATATTCTTTCGGATGCAAGGCGGGCATGAGCAGCTCCTGCCCTCCCAAGGAATTCATCGCGCGCCGTACCGTATCGGAAATCTTCTGGATCACGCGAATCCCCAAAGGCAGGTAGCTATAAATCCCTGCTCCTACTTTATCGATAAAGCCGGCGCGCACCAATAACTTGGCGTTCGCGCTTACCTCATCCTTCGGATCCTGTTTCGTGGTATGACCGAATAATTGTGACTGTCTCATAGCGTGTCATTAACCTATAAAAGATTTAAGCGCCTGGAGCATCTCCGCTCCATAGCGAAGCACGTCCCGGTAGGTCACAAATACAATCAAAAGTAGCAGCAGCGCAAAGCCGACCGTATGGATTACGGACTCCAATTTTCTGCTTATCGCTCTTCCCCGCAATATTTCTATAAAAATGAAGAGCACCCGCCCGCCGTCAAGCGCGGGAATAGGCAAATAATTCAATATTGCAAGGTTAAGCGAAAGCGTTGCCGCGAATTGCACCACATACAAAAATCCTAGATGAACTACCTCCCCGGTAAGCACTGCGATTCCGACAGGGCCTGATATGACCGCCTGGGTGCTCCCTGTGGTAATTAATTTAATAAGAATGGCGATAAACGTCTGGATAAGGCGCTGGGCGAGATAATAGGTGCTCCTTATTCCCTCGTACACTGCCAAGTGCCAGGGGTAAGATACGACCCCGGTGCGGATAAGTCCGACGCCCACAAGAGGGACACCGCCCCCTTCGGGAAGCTTTTCAGGCTTCACCGAAACTTCGCGCCGTGCGCCATCGCTTTCAAGCGTAAGCGTAAGCGAACTCCCCTCCATGCTCCGGATCGTATTTTGAAACTCCTGGATAGAATCCACTCTAACGCCGTTCACGGCGCGTATCGTGTCGCCAAGCGCGATGTGCGCGGCTGAAGCCGGAGAATTCGGAATAACTTCGACGATCTGAATGCGGACATCGCGGAGGCTTGCGCGGGAGGAAAGATCATCCTCAATGACCGACGGCGTGCCGGTCATAAACCCCACGCTAAACAGCGCGATGGTAAACAGCACATTCATGGCAACGCCTGCGCTTAAAATGATGATGCGCTGCCACGCAGGCGCGCGGGCAATACTCCCCTTCCCCTGCTCTTCGTCCACTTTATCCTCCCCGTAAAGCTTTACAAAACCTCCAAAGGGTATCCAGTTCAGGGAATAGATGGTCGGGTCTTGCTCTTGGGGCGCGTAGGAACTTCCCACCACCTTCCATGTGCCGTTCATTCGCATGACCCCAATAAGCCTCGCGGGGAGCCCGAAGCCAAATTCAATGACGCGAACGCCGAAACGCCGCGCAGTCAAAAAATGCCCCAGCTCATGCAGAAAGATGAGAAGGCTGAAGATGATGATAAAAGTAAGTGCGGTCGTAAGGAACATAATCTAAAATATATATCAACGTTACATTATCTCCAAAATTATTAAATCCCAAATCCCCTGCCTGCGCAGGCAGGCAATATCCAATGACCAATTATCCTTCGACAAGCTCAGGATGACACATATTCGTTGTCATGGTGAGCAATGTCATAGTGAGCCAAGTCGAACTACGAGTCGAACCATGATCATTGATTGAGCGTTGGGGTTTGGACATTGGTCATTTATTTGATATTTGGACTTTGAAATTGGGATTTAAAACTCCAGCTCTTTCTCTTTCTTCTTCCCCAACTCGTCAAACGCATCCTGAAATTGCTTGATTTCTTTATCAAGGCGTTCTAAGAGACGGAATTTCTCATCCTCGGAAATGATCTTTTCTTTCTCTTGCCCGTTAATCTGCTGCTTGACCGAATCCCTTAACGCGCGCAGCGCCACTTTTGCCTGTTCCACTTCCCTCAAAACGCTCTTTTTCATTTTCTCGCGCGTTTCTTGGGTAAGCGCGGGGACAGCAAGCCTGATGACGTCTTTGTCCACCGCCACGCTGCAACCCGTGTTCGTTTCTATTAGCCCCCGTTCGATATCGCGGATCAACTGCTTATCCCATGCTTCGACGACCAATGTTTTGGGATCTGGCGCTGAAATAGACGCTACTTCCATAAGGCGCATCGTGGCGCCGTAGGCCGCGATCGGCACGTGTTCAATCAAGGATGGCATGGCTCTGCCTGTGCGTATCGTGGAAAGCTCGTGTTCAAGGTGATCATTAATCTTCTTGTATTCTATACTAAGAGAGTCAAGAGGAGTAGACATATACTATGAGAATTAAGAATGTAGAATCAAGAATTAAGAAATCGTGTAGCGTGGCAGCTTGCTTGCCCCGTAGTGAAGCGCAGCTTCTACTACTGGGGTCTGCCGCCGATTGGTCGGAAACATCCCAGTCATTCGACGGGACAAGAGCTCCGACTCTACTTTTTTGGATTGGTAACCCCCAAATAGAGGATATCCGGGTTATACGCGTCAACGGAAAGCGCGGTGGGGAGCCTGCCGCTGGGAAGCGCGAGCGTTGCCCATCGCGCGCCGCCGTTGCCGCTTGCATAGAGCGCCTGAGGCACCGCGTAATAGATTTGCGACGAATTTTTTGGATTTACCGCAAGTGAAAGGATTTCTATGGTCCCCGGCTTTGATATGAGGGGTAGAGACTGCCATGCGTCGCCATTATTCGTGGTGCGGAATATGCCGTACACCGTCGCAAGCAAAAGCGCATTGGGGGTGGCAGGGTCGGGAATGAGCAGCTTATTTTCAAGAGCCCCGGGAAATTCCTTAAGCGGTTCTGAGAGCGACTTCCATGTTTTTCCCTCGTCCGTGCTGCGCCAAATGCCCTGATTTTGCGTGGTGGCAAAAATATAACTTGATTTTGGCAACTGTAAGAGTCCCTGCACGGGCACATCGAAACGATACACCACTTTCCAGCTTCCTCCCTCATCCCTGCTTTCTAGGATATCTCCCGCGCTCGTGGAAGCGATTATGTGCCGCGCGTCGTTAAGATTTATCAAAAGGCTCGTAATGCTCACATTGGAGCGTGGTTCAAGATATATCTCCTCCCAGGTGTTCCCGCCATCGCCAGAGGTCGTAATCCTATTCCCGACGGCCATATACAGCCGGGTGGTATCGCGCGCATTAAGCGCCAGCGAGGAAATGCCCCCGCCTTGGTATACGGCAAACCACCGCTCTGCCCCATCCGTGGTCTTCCAAAGGCCGGATTCGCGCGTGATCAGGTAGACGACTCTGCTGTCTTCCGGATCTGCCACAAATCGCTTCACATTGACATTCGCAATAGTGTTAATTTTCTTTTTTACTTTTTCCACAAATACCTTCTGTTCCCATACTTCGCCGCGATTTAAAGACTTATACACGCCGCCATCCGTCGCCTTGTTCGTTGACAATGATACGGTGTTGCATGAGATCCCGGTAAAAAGCAACAAGGGGAAAAACATAAAGAGAATGAATTTCATCATAGGCGTTGCGCAAGTGATAATGAGAGTATATCAAGGGCTAAATCTTGATTAACATGGTGCGCGTGCGCGGACCAAAGTGCGCCAAGCGCCTTGCGCGCGCGGGGTGTAACGTCCTGATCACGGAACAAGAGCGCCATTTCATTGCGCAAGAGCTGCGGTAACGCGTCAGGCGCTTTCCCATAACGCGCGAGAACTCCGCGCACCTGCGCTTGTAACTCCCAAAAAGGCGCATTTTTAAAACTTTTTAACGCATCAACCTGCGCCAATATAGACGCCGCATCCTCGCGCAGTTTAAAATTATCGAAAATTTTTCCCGGTAACCCCAGCGCATAAGCAACAAGCGGTGTGAGCTGTTCTGCGGCAATGGATTCTGATTTAAGAGCGCTCATCATATCATGAAGGGAAACGCGCTTGAAAGGGATCGCGACGACCCGCGAATGGATGGTGGGCAGAAGCAGGGACGGCTGCGTAGCCGTGAGGATAAGGAAAGAGCGCGGATGCGGCTCTTCCAGGGTTTTCAAGAGGGCGTTCTGCGCCGCAATCGTACAGCGGTCTGCGTCAAGAAATATAAGGATAGAAAAACGCCCTTTAAGAGGAGTTTGATGCAGCCTCTCCTGCGCGTCCCGCACTTCGCGGATGCTAATAGTGCGCACATTGCGGTCTTGAGCGGCAATGGACACATCCGGCATCGTGCCATGCTCAATTGCGCGGCAATGGCTGCATTGCCCGCACGGCGCATCGGATAATGCCGAAGCTTCGCACTGGACCATTTGCGCGCACCACCGGGCCAAAGATGCCTTGCCTATGCCGCGAGGGCCGGTAAAAAGATAAGCATGGTGCAGGGTGCCTGCCGCATGCTCTTTCTGTAAGCGGCCTCTAATCTCTTTATGAAATATGATTACATCTTTATGAATCATGAGACAGAAACATAATTTTCAATGCTCAATTTTCAAACATTGCATCATTGATTCATTGAGAATTAAATGCCTGCCCGCCATAGCCTATATGTAAGGGGCGACGTATTGCCACACGTTCCTTATAGGGATGGGAACGGTATAAACTTCCATGACAGGCTTTGGCAGGCGGGAACATTGGTATTTGAAAATTGAAAATTATTAAGGTTTGATATTTATCTCGTCGCTAATATGCTCCTCTTATACGCGTCCAGATTATCAAGCGCGACGCCGGTGCCGCGCGCAACGCACAATAGCGGTTCGTCTGCCACATAAGAAGGCACGCCTGTCGCCTGCATGAGCAGCTTGTCGATGTTTCGTAGCAGCGAGCTGCCCCCAGAGAGCACTATGCCTTTGTCAATCACGTCAGCGCAAAGCTCCGGCGGCGTCGCCGCAAGCACGAATTTCACCGCGGAAATGACTGTTTCCAGCTCATGCTGAATCGCTTCCGTGACATCATCCGAAGTTACCGTAATGGTGCGGGGAAGTCCGGTGACGGTATCGCGGCCTCGCACATTCATGGAAAGTTTATTTTCTAAAAATAGCGCAGAGCCTATGGAAATTTTTATATCTTCCGCAGTACGCTCCCCTATCGCAAGGTTATATTTTCGCCTGATAAACTCCATGATCGCGCTATCAAACCGGTTGCCGCCAGTACGCACGGAAGTATTCGCTACGATTCCGCCGAGCGAAATGACCGCGATTTCAGAAGTGCCTCCGCCCGTGTCCACGATCATATGGCCGGATGCGGAACCAATGGGAATATTTGCGCCGATAGCGGCAGCAATGGGCTCCTTGATGATATAGGCAGTTTTTGCGCCCGCAGCGATCGTTGCGTCAATCACCGCACGGCGCTCCGTAGAAGTGATGCCTGCAGGCACGGCGACCATCACCTCCGGGCGTAAGAGACGCATACCCCCAATCGCCTTATTGATAAAATACCGCAGCATTGCTTCTGTGGTGCGATAATCAGCGATCACGCCGTCTTTCAACGGCCTGGAAGCCACAATCGTGTCAGGAGTGCGGCCAATCATTTCTTTGGCTTCCTCCCCTACCGCGAGCACCCTGCGATCCGAAAGCGAATGCGCCACCACCGAAGGTTCATTGATTACAATACCCTTGGTGGGCACGTACACCAACGTATACGTCGTCCCTAAATCAATCCCAATTTTCTTGATGAACATAATTTATGATCTTTGTAGCATCGCAGCCTGCCTGCGCAGGCAGGCTTGTCTGCGACCTCAAGGTTCGTGTGTAGCGTCGGAGCTTGCCTCCGACAACGCTCTCAATATACCTAAAAATCCCCCTTTCGTCAAAACACTCCCTTGATCCTCTTGTCATTCCCGCCCCGTATGCCGCTACAGGATAAACCATGGCCTCGCGCAGGCGGGGCTCCTGCGGGAATCCAGAAATAAATATTTAAAAAAATCACCCGGTCTGGCCATCCAAACCGGGATTTACATTTTCATTTTCTGCCTCCAAAAATTTCCATCCGCGACACTGTGAGTAGCTCATAAATGGAGACCGCTACACTCACAAATATCAAAAACCAGAAACCCATTAATATTGTTTGAAATAATGGGCTTCCTTTTAGGAAAAGGAAACTTGCCAGTTCTCGATATAAAGGCAGGCTGGCGATAAATCCAGCAACAGAAGCAATCACTGCCGCCAAAAGCCTCTTCCTATTTTCCCTCGCTCCACCACCTAGGTAACCAACCAACGCGAGGACCAGTACGGTTACCACAACGACCCAATTAAGGACCGTCATCCCCTTTTGAATCGCCAGTTCCATGGTTCTCTCCTTTCACTGAGTTCGTTTTCATATTTTATTGACCGCTCCATCTTACCTCAATAAAAAAAATCCTACAACTATTGGAATCCATTAAAACATCCGTCCAATTATATCCGTCTTATCCACCCACCCGACTTATTAGATTTATCCAACTGATCCGACCTATATCGACTCTTCAGTCCTATTCCAACTTACAATCATATTCAACCTATCCATCCTATTCCGACTTATTCCAACTTATCCGTCCTATTCACCTTATAACTATAACCGTCCCCCACTTACCCGCCCCCACTTATCCACCATTGACAAGAGAAA
>MGER01000026.1:17765-18830 GCA_001791465.1 Candidatus Uhrbacteria bacterium RIFCSPLOWO2_02_FULL_49_11
ATGAAGCGTATAAAATTTCGAAGGGCGGGAAATTTGTGACCGCTGTCAAAGTACAAGGTGTCGTCCTTGGTCCGCCAACAGTGGTGACCAGGAATGATAGCGTGAAAGCGCTAATGTATGAAATGACAACCACACAGTACGGACCATGTGTGGTGACCATGGTCCCGAAAATATCATTTCAGGTTATCTGGCTCAAGATAGGGAGTATATGCATTCTACCGGTACTATACAGCGCCGGATACGAGCACCTGTTCACACCAACGGGGATGAAAAACACAGTTAGCTTTTTACAATGGACGTTCAGCTTTTGGTTGGACGGACTGTACGGCTTGAGAAAAACAACCATCCTCGAACCATAGCCTACCCATAATCTCACCCTTTGCGTCTTACGACCGACATCCAAAAAAGCCGCAATGATGAATACGATACACTACTCGTATAATCATTCGCAATTTTTTGCTTTTTATGAAACTATTATTCCGCCCTTTCTGTGTCATCCTTTTCTTACACCTCTTAAATCTTAAAATTTGAACTACTCCTTCTTTACTCAATTCCTCACTTGAACCTATGCCTATCAGCAGCGATTCAACCGACGTAGCCTAAGGCTACTATGGCAAAGTTGGCTCGTGGTATTTAGGCACAGATATAAACGAGTTATCTACTAGAATATTTTATCCGCAATAACAAACTTTACCCTCTCATCCAATTCGCAATTCACAACAATTCTGCCGGCGAATTCGAACGCCTTCTTGTCTCGTGTAAAGAACACACTCTTTTGTAATTGGCTGAACCCAAGCGAATAGAGCACGTTACGGAAGGTGTCGCGGAAGTGACGATATTGTTCAGGGATATCAAAAATAAGAATATAGCCGCCTTGTTTGCCTTGAGGCGCATTTGATGTTTTAAAATGCTGAGAATAGGAATGCGCATATTTCAGCCATCCTTTTGGGGTTAGGCGGTATTTGCCCTCTTTTCCTTTTATCAAAGTAACAAGATCAGCATTTACCAAATTCCTAAATGCTTTCTTAATGCGATCTTGTTCCCGTTTAGCTTTTTCGCGCTTAT
>MGER01000026.1:18848-25503 GCA_001791465.1 Candidatus Uhrbacteria bacterium RIFCSPLOWO2_02_FULL_49_11
TTTTCCTAAGATCATTAAAGCCGAAAAGCTCATACGCCGCACCTGACGACATGCTAAAAATCGGCTCAAGCTCAGCGAGCTTAGAAAGTACACGTTCCGTGAGAGACTCCTTGGTGCGTAGACCCATATATATATTCTTTAACTCGAGCTTAAGAAATGAAAGGTATAAAAGGAGTATATCATATCCCCCGCTATTAGCAACGATCGCTGTATATAGGTACAGGTATCTTTTTATAATAAATCTTGATTTACAGAATGTATAAAAAACCTCAACGGTATGCCCATAAGAGGTTATTAATATATTTTATCCATTGACGTATAAATTTAGCCATGGCTAAATTATTCACTTTCGAAAAATGTTTTTGATTGCGTAAGTGGATAGGAATAAGTGAACTCATCCGATTTTTTTGATTTTGGCTGGAGAATTTGGTCTTGCAACATAAGGGGTTTAGGGAAGCGGAAATGAAGGTTGAGTGTAGGCGTGCCGCTGCCGGCCTGGCGTTCGGCGTGGAGCGTATAGGATCCTTGCGAGAGTTTTTTATTAAACGACGAATTATTGAGTGTGTATTTAAACGTTAAAGTGCGCGAGGCGCCAGGCTCTACCGTAGTGAACGTACCGAATACCACATACCCAAGCTCTTCAGTGACATCCAAAGGCGTCTGTCTCCCTTGTTCATCAATATTGCCGTCCACCGACCTGATAGCCCCTTGGTTCGTAAAGATGCGCGTGTAAGTACGGTAGCGCGACGTTTTCCAGTCAGGCTTTCCTTGGTGATCATAGGTAATGGAAAGCGTGGCAAGAGGAAGCTCGCCTGATTTCGCTGCGTCCAATGAATAAGAAATGGTCCTCTTAATGACCGCATCAGTTTTCAACGCCTCCATATTGACATCCACCACAAACACTGCGTCATTGTCCCCCGGCGCAGGCACAGCACCCGCCCAGCCGCTTTCGCGTAATGAATCCTGTGCCTGCGCTTGAAAAAAATACGCTTGAATGTCTTTTTGGGCTAATAAGCGCGTAAGGTGTGCCGCCATGTCAAAGAGAGTCGTGCTGTCAGCGCTGCTCATGCGGTCGATCAGCACGCGGCCAAGCGTGCCCACCAGATCTTTTCTGCGCGACTTCTCAATCCCCCGCTTCCAATATTCCATTTCGACTTCTTCCTCAAGCACCGATACCAAATTTTCACTGGTCACCGTCCGTTCATACACGTTTAAAGGGCCTAAAATTTGAAGCACAGACGTGATTGCTTCAGGAGTCAGGGCGATCACGCCGCTCAAAGGCTGTGCGCCGCCCTTTGCGTTCCAGTATTCCAGAATGGCACGCGCGGTGGTAGGGAAATCAGGCGACCAATTGATATTGCGCAAATAGGTAACATCGTGGCCCGCATAAGTCCTTATGGGCTGCGCAGGCGGCTGAGGAAGCCCGTCACCCCCTTTTATATCAAAATTGTACACATCATCGCTCTCAAACTCAACCAGCTTCCCGTGTAGAATGGTGGCAACCGCATACGTGCCGATGAAGCCTCCTGTTGCTTTCAGTTCCGTTGAATTTTGCAAGAGAATGAGATACCGCTGTTCTTCCAGAGGAAGATACGGCATCAACGCAGAAATATTTGCGATAAAAAGCGCGCCATCTCTCAGTGGCCGCAACTTCTCAGGTGATGGTAATTGCGGGAATGCATAAGTGCGCACAATCTGCGGCAGCGCCCCATACGCATCGACAAAACGGGAAATATCGCGGGTTATCGTCTGAAGTTTTGGTGAAATTTCTCCCAAACGACGAGCAAGTTGAAAGCGCGACTCCACTGGCAAATTAAAAAAGGTATTCTCCCCCAGCATTTCCCGCACTTCTATCATCTGCGGTAAAAGAGGCTCTAAATCTGCCATTGCTTGAGATGCATACCGGAATGTATTATTCAGCTTGTTCTTTTGATCTTTGAATACAAAAGGTGTCCGTCCGGATAGCTTCTCATATGAAGCGCGGGCAACTTCTAAATTTTTCCGAAAATCCGCATAACGGGACAAGACATCGCCAATCGGATCAGACGCCACGCTTTCTTGAAATGCGTGCGCAGATGCAGGGAGCGCAGTTCTCTGCTTCCAGAGAGAATAAAAAGGAGCCGCCAGAACGGCAATAAGAATGCATAATAATATGAATATGACAAAGAACGCGCCCGCGACAACTCTTAAAGGGTGACGCTTATCAGATTTTTCTTCATGTTCAGGCTCATGAGGATGCGCTCCTTCGAGCTCATGAGAACCAGAAATTCTTAAGGCGGAAATAGGCATATCACATGATAAAATCCAAATTACAAACTCCAAATCCCAAACTTCGCAGTATGTGAATCCGCGTCACAAATTGGTCATTGAGATTTGGCCATTGGGATTTACCTTCTGGTTTCTCCATTTCCAAAAATACTTAATCCATGACGCGATATGAATCCAGGTGAGCCGGTTGAACAAGGTCCATACCCCGTCTGATGATGAAAGACGCTGCGGATAGTGCACCATTTGCGCTTCAGGCACATACACCACCTCCCAATGCTTCTGCCAAAAACGCCTGCACCAATCCGTATCTTCAAAAAAAAGAAAAAACCGTTCGTCAAACAAACCTGCCTCCTCGAGCGCTTTACGCCTCACCAAGAGTGCGGAACCCTGCAGCCAATCTACATTGCGCGCTCCCTTATGGTCCCAGTCAAGCATCGCAAAGCGATTCAATTCCTTTTTTCCCATTGGAATCCGTGATAAATGCGTTCTGCGAAACAAAGGAGTAAACCAGCGCGGAAAACGAAAACAGCTGTATTGAAGACTCTGGTCAGGATTAAGCAATTTTGGCCCCGCGATGCCGGCCCGCTGTGACTTTGAAAGGAACTCGCAGAGAGTTTCAATCGCGCGCGGCAAGAGGATGACATCAGGATTAAGAATCAGCATATATTCTCCTTGCGCGCGTTTTAAGCCGGCATTATTTCCCGCGCCCATACCACAATTCCATAAAAGAGGGAGTATCTGTACTCCGGAAAATTCCTTTGCAAGTACGCCTATCTGATCACCTGATGCATTATCAACCACAATTGTCTCAAAAGAAAAAGGCAGATGGAACTCGTTCAAAGAGCGCAGCTGCTGCCGCACCAGATTAATTTTTTTATAATTTAGGATAATGATGGAAAGATGCATATTTGCTCAACTATCATTTGAGATATTTTCTCTTATCTATAAGGACTCTCCAATTCTTCATAACATCCAGCCATGCACGAATAAGTATAATGGGATGCGTACAAAGAAGATATCCCATCTTACCAAATTCCCACAATAAAATCCATGGCAGATCTTTCCGATGCTTGAACAAACGTTCATTTTTTACCAATAAAAATAAGTGGTTGCGGTATGAAAGGAAAGTAATGCGCGCAGTGCGGGATGCGTGTTCGTGCATAAGTGACCGCATATCAGTGCCCGTCGCGCCTACACGGCGATAGTGATATGCGCGAGCGCGCGGCACATAGAGAGAATGCCATCCCTTACGCGTAAGCCACCATGCTAAATCAACATCTTCCTTGTAGGAGTGGAACAGCTCGTCAAAATATTCCACTCTTTCTTTTTCGCGATACGCGATGCTTTCAAGCGCCTTTCGGCGGTAGAGCGCCGCCGCGCCGCTAGGGCCGAAAATTTCTATGCCCGAATCGTATTGTGCGCGATCCTCCTCCCCTGCTCCGCGATCGCGAAACCAACGTCTGCGGTCAAAAAGAATGCCCGTACTGTCAAGCGTGCGGGAAAATGTGCTGCTTCCCAGTTCGCCCGGTTTTCCCTGCGCGCGCAAAATTTTGCCGGTGGCGCTACCCGCCTGCGGGTTTTGATCCAATGCCTCAACCACCCGCGCGATATACCACTCATGGAGAATCACATCGGGATTGAGCGTGAGCACATACTCACTTTCAGTAAAGTGGATCGCTTGGTTATGCGCCCGCGAAAACCCAACATTCTCCCGATTCCGCACAATCCTGTACTGCGGCCAGCGTTCTGCCAGATAACGAAGGGTTTCATCGCTTGAGGCATTATCCACCAGAAGCACGGCCCAATCACTAAAGGTCTGGTGTTCAAGCGACAGCAGCACTGATTCCATAAAGATAAACGAGTTATGCGTGACAATATGGACAGAAACTTTGGACATAATAAATGTGAAATTCCAAATTCCAAGCACCAAATTCCAAATAAATCACAAATACGAAATCACAAACTTAGGATATTTTGGTATTTGGTCATTCGTTTTAGAATTTGTTTGGGACTTGTTATTTGGAATTTATTGTTTATTGATTATTAGAGGTTAGACGCTAGTTATTGGAATTTTGCGAGGTATTCGCTACTGCAGTAATTAGACATAATACTACCATCCCAATCCCCAACGGATGATTTAGATATGGACTCGTGATATGGACACTCATGAATGCTACGAGTGCGCAAAAGAGAACCATAGTAAAACATACCCTGACCAATATACCACGATCGTTGCTAATTGGTATTGATATACTTTTTCTATACATTTCTCTCAAAATATATATTAACAACCAAATATATGCTATTAATCCTACCAACCCTATTTTTAACCATATATCCAAATAGCCCCATTCAAACGCGCTCGTAGTATACTCTCCGCCCCCTCCGGGAGAACGCGCAATAATCCGCGGGTCTGCGCTTACATAAGTTACTGCCGTACCAAATCCAGAGCCGATAATAGGATGTTTGGCTATTGCCTTCATTAGAGGAATTAATTGGTTCATCCTGCTTGATCCAGCCGCCTCAATGGTCAGTCGTTCGCGCAGAGGAATTCCTGCAGGAATAGGAGGCAAACGCTGAAATGCAACAGTTAAAACAATTGCACCCATTGCTCCTCCTATTATAACTATCGCAATACGTTTCCATGACGCCGCATGATTACGCAACAACAAAACAATGCCGCTTAATGAAACCGCCGCAAGCCCTACCCAATAACTCCTGCTGAAGCTGACAAAAAGTGCAGCTAAAACAACGGCTAAAAGAAGAAGATTAACTTTCTGCTTTTGTTCGGATTGAACGCTCCCAGCGATTAAGTACCATGCAGCCACAAAAAGCAGCCACACTTGGCTTTGCATAAATATCCGCCATGCGCCCGGACGAATAAACGTTATTTCGCCAAGCTGTGCGTCCCGTATCCATTGGTAGAGGGTGGGGGTAAATTCATATTGATGCGCAAACACATGAAAAAGTACAAGCGAGAGCAACGCGTTTGCCAGTCCTGCGCCAAGTACGAATGCTAGGATACGCTTAAGCAATAATTCACCCTTTCCTTCTCCTACAAGGGGAAACAGCGGCAGAAAAAGCAAAAAATATATCCATGCATTCGCGTCAAAAAATACTGCACCAAACCCGTTGCCTCTTAATAATCCCCACCCTGCTCCCCAAACGATGCTTAATCCTAAAATAATAAGCGCGCAGCGAATACCTGCAGGAATATTTTTTAACGTACTAAACTTTGGAGATCCATTTCTCAGTTGCATCAGTACACTGCCCAACCACGCTAAAAATATGGCGGTAAAAATGAGAATCCTGATCGGCAATACAGTGTCTCCAAATTGTATACTCAACCACCAACCTTTTCCTCCCATGGCCAGCTCGGCGATTACAAGACCAAGCGCAGTCTCTGGGTATTTGAAATATATGAATACGACACCAAGAGTAATGATGCCGGCAAATACTGCATTGAAGTATGGCCAATGCCATCCAAGAAAAGACACCAAAAAAAGCAGCACTGTGATAAAAAACGCTTTCATACATTGTGGACTGATTTTCTGGACACGATTTTGGCCTTTATCCCGTGCGCGTGGGACAGGGTAAAAGATGCCGCGCGATAACAAAACAAAATAACGGGCGTCACAAGAATGAGCGGCGCTGCGGCGAACGCCCCATGCCATTTCCTTATGTAACGCCTCATGCTGATAAGAAACTGTTTCTGGTTCTCATACGAGGAAACTTTGGAAAAGCTCTGCGCCCCCCAATGGATTGCTTTCGCGCGAGGATAATACCACACCTGCCACCCCAACTCATGGGCATGGCGCATAAGGTCAACCTCGTCGAACCAGAGAAAAAAACGCTCATCAAATCCGCCCACCTGGGCTAAGAAGAAATTCCTCACGATAAAAAAAGCGCCCATTACCTGATCTACCTGCTGGCTTGTTTCATAATTAAATGCATCCTGAAAATAGGCATGGAATAATCTCCTTAATCCCGGGATATGGTGAAGCTTGAACGCGATCCCCAGCGCAATAAACGGGCGAGGAAACGACCGCACGGAAGGCTGCCTGCTCCCGTCTTCATTTTGCAGACTCCCGCCCACAAGCGCAGCCAAGGGGCGCTTATCCAAAAAAGTTACCATAGACTTCAACGCATTATTCAACAACTCAGTATCCGGATTTAAAAAACAAATATAACGCCCCTGCGCATGTGTAATGCCGACATTGCACGCGTGCGCAAAGCCAGTATTTGCGGGAAGGCGTATGAGGCTTACCAGAGGAAAAGCATCGCGCACAAAATCAGCGCTCCCGTCGGTAGACGCATTATCCACCACAATAATTTCACATGATAGGTCTTGGGTGCTCCTTTGCACTGATTTTACACAGCGCTCAAG
>MGER01000027.1 GCA_001791465.1 Candidatus Uhrbacteria bacterium RIFCSPLOWO2_02_FULL_49_11
CGCTCGGGAAGTATACGGGCACGCGTAGCCCGGGCTTGCGGTGGATATTTCCCGTGATCCAGCGGATGATCAAGATTGACCTCCGGATTACGACGATTGACATTCCACAGCAGGAAGTGATTACCAAGGACAACGTGCCGGTGGGGATCAATGCCGTGGTGTATTTTCAGGTGGAGGTTGCGGAGCATGCGATATTAAACATCAAGGATTTTGCTCTTGCGGTATCCCAGTATGCGCAGGCGGCTCTCAGGGACGTGATTGGCGGCATTGAGCTTGATTCGCTTTTATCAGAGCGGGAAAAGACCGCGGAAGTGATAAAAAAAATCGTGGACGAGGCCACGAAAGTGTGGGGCATTAATGTGACGGATATCAAGATTCAGGACATTGAATTGCCTGCGGACATGAAGCGTGTGATGGCGAAGCAGGCTGAAGCTGAGCGCGAACGCCGTGCCATAATCATCAAAGCAGAAGGGGAGTATTCCGCGTCAGAAAGGCTTGCACAGGCGGCAGAGCGTTTAAGCCAAGCGCCCGGCGGCATTTCGCTGCGCACGCTCTCGACGATTGAGAAGATTAACCCCGATCCTTCGAAGACTGTCATCTTTACGCTGCCGGTAGAATTTTTTGAAGGTATCAAGACGCTCTCGTCATTCCTTCGCGACAAAGAGAAGTAAGGGCGCCAGAAAAAATAACTTACAGGATCATTTTGAAATGTAAGCGCCCTATACAAGGTAAAACATTTAATCAAAGTGAGAAGTTATTTTTGCAGGGCGCCTAAGAAGCACTATTTGATCACTTTCAAGAATCCCTCGACAAGGCTTGCCGTTTCTTCAGTGCTTTGGAATACTGATTTCCATACCACGACAATGTCAGCGTCGTTGAAGATGACGCTTTGCGCTTCGCGCAGGGTGTCGCCTCCTGCAACCGCGATGAGTACATCATAATTCCCTTTGATCCTCCTGATTTCGTGCAGGGGGAGCATCTTTTGCTTATTGATCCGTTCTTCATCCACGCCGCGGTGGAGGATCACCACCGGCGGCGTTTTTTTGAGCGCGCGCAGGACAGTGAGAGGAAATTCCACGTTCATCATGTCCACCATGGCGTCAACCCCGAGCGATTGGCAGGCATCGATAAATGCATTAAGTGTCTCTATAGGCGCGTTTCCCAATGCCACTGCGGCGCTCGCGCCGGCGCGCGCCGCCATTTCGACTTCCGTGGATCCTCTGTCCATGGTTTTTAAGTCAGCAATGATATAAGGAATTTCAGTTATTTCATTTTGGAGTTGGAGAGGATGAGAGAGGGAGGAAAGTGCAAACCGGGGGTTAATCGTAAAGCGTCCGTATAATTTTTCGCTCCACCAATATGCGATTTTTCTGATGCCCTTCTCGCCATACTGCTTGATAAGAGGCGTGCCCGCCTCTATCAAAATGCGGTTATCGGGAGGAAGCTGTTCAATAATGCTGCGGGCTTCTTCGAGCGTATTATTGAGCGCCACTTGCAGATAGCGCTTTTTACGGTCAAGTTTTGACTTATTCTTATTCATCATACCTCATTAGTATACCAGCATTTGAATGAAAAAATAATAGAGATGCATATACACGCTCACTGGTCATCGAAACCCCTACCACGCCACCCCCTTTTTACGGGGAGGACATAATCGTTGTTCTCCCCCTCCGGTAGGGGGGGGAATCACGAGAGGGGGTTTCATTCGGGAATACATATCCCCCCAGTGAGCGAGTACAGATGCATTTGAATGAGAATTTAGTTTTCTTAAGAAGACGTTAAATTGTCGATCGATGATTTAACGTCATTTAATATGAATTGGTATATTTGTGTAGGATAGTTGGGAGATGGGTGAGTAGAATGCAAAAAATCCCGTACTTGAATGTATATAAGCCGGGATTTTTTATAAGGTCCCACGATGGGGCACCTCCTTTCTATGTTTAATTTCCATGACACAAAGGTCATGGGCCCATATAAATTTCCCCCCTTCTTTCCTGCGCGATGGGCAGGACTCCCTGAAATTGTAAAAACCCCTTTCTCCGTTCCGACTACGGGGACAGTTCTCGAAAACACACCTGGGATTTTGTGTGTCTCTAGGTACCACGCTAATCACCTCCTTTCATGGAGTTTTTGGGAGAACATTTTTTACGTTCACACCATAGCATTGAAGACGTTTTGTGTAAAGTTGACAGTAAGAATTGTACGAGCATGGAGGAAGTTTGGTATACTATTTGTAGAAGCTAGTCGTTCGTAGCGTCGGAGCTTGTCTCCGACCAATCGGTGGCAGATAAACTGCCACGCTACAATTTATTCTGTTGTGCGGGCGAACGCGGGTCAACGAGGATATCTTAATGTAGGATCTAGAATAAAGTCTTAAGAATATGAAGGTAACCGGAATAAACGGCAAAAAAGAAATGCAAAAGAAATTGCGGGTAGGGTGGTTTACGTTTACCTGCTGCGAGGATTCGACCATTGTCATGACGGAGGTCATGAATGAGCATTGGGAAGAATGGAAGCGCCTTATTGATTTTCGTCATGCGCGGGTGTTGAGGACTGATAATACCCTTGATGAGCTTGATGTTGCTTTTGTAGAAGGCGCCATATCGTCAGACCGTCAGGCAGAGCGCCTCAAGGAAATCCGCGATAAGGCAAAGCGCGTAGTGGCGGTGGGGGCATGCGCAGTCATAGGGATGCCCTCATCACAGCGCAATTTATTCGACGAGTCCACGAAGCGCGCCATCCAATTCCTTGTGGATCGTTTTGGCCAGTCGGAAAAAGTAAGGTCCGTCAAGGAGCTCGTGCAGGTGGATGCAGAACTGCCCGGGTGCCCGATGAGTGAGCAAAAATTTTTAGAGGTGTTGGAGGGGTATTTGAAGGAATTTAATATAGTACACTAAAAAGACTAAATTAGGCTATTAATCGTTAATATCATTTATGGAATACAAGGATCATTCAGGGCACGGCGAGGTCAGTGCAAAGAAACGCACCGCGTGGGAGCGTTCTCATCCTATAACCAAAGAATTGCTGGACAAGGGCGCACAAGAATTTATGTCGAAAGAGAGGCATCCTCAAATTGATCAAGCTTTTTCGCCAAAAGTAAACTGCGTATGTTGCATGGATGAAGGGACAGCGCATATGGAGCGCGGAAGCAAGCTATTCATGGCAGGGAGCGGGATATTATATCCCGCGGCAAGTTGGGACGATCGGCTTAATCGCGTGGCAGATTTGTTTATTGATTTGCATATCACCGAAATCACCAGCCATGACGGGTGCGGCGCCGCCGGCATTGCGTTTAAGCGGGATGGGAGGGAAGAAGGCACGGGATGCAGAACCGCAGATGACTATGGGAAGAAATGGTGCAGTGATTTGCAGGCAGTAATGGATGTAAGGCTCAAAGTTCAGGAAGGCATTGAAGGCATACAAAACGTACATATTTACGAACATGAAATGGAAAGGCCTGGAGAATTCCATATCGCGAGAGTGGTCTGGTTTGATGCCACTGGTAAATTTACCAAACCCGATATGCTGGGGGAGGAGATTCCAAAGGGATTTGCGATAAATTATCACGCGTTCGCTTCACGGGGAATGCGTGACTATCCGCTAAGTGAATTAGAAGTGGCTATAAAAATCGCGTTCAGCGATCATGGGTTTGACAAAGAATTTACCAAAGATCATCCTTTCGTCATTATCGTTATTGCCAAGGACGAGAATCAGAAGAAAGAAGTGACAGAATTGATTAATGGCATCATACAAGGAAATGATAAAATTTCGCAATTCATAAGCAGGATTAGGATAGATGGTTTTATACATGAGTAACTCACCCCAGCCCTTTCTTATGCTTCAGCCCGAGGCTGATCCGCCTTTGGCGGAAAGAGAGGGAGCCATCATTCCTCCTCTTAAAGCCTGCCCTGAGTCGGGTCGAAGGGGTAAGAGGAGGAATGGAGGAGTTATGATTTATAACGTTACGTTATGCATAAAATAGACTTCGATCTCTCATTGGAAGAAGTTACCAAAATAGAGGGCGCGGCGACTTTGAGCGTGAAGGTGCGGGAAGGAGTGGTGGAAGAGTGCAAATTCGGCATTGCCGAGTATAAAAGATTTTATACACAGGCGATGGTGGGGAAACCAGCCTCTGCGCTCCCGCAGCATTTGGCGCGCATCTGCGGCACCTGCTCAAACGCCCATATTATGGCGTCGCTTGACGCAGTAGAGCATGCACTCGGCATTGTCCCTTCGGCGCAAACGATGGTTCTGCGCGCGCTTACGATGGATGGGCTCATGATCCGAGACCATGCGCTCCATTTGTATCTTTTTTCTCTGCCTGATCTTTTAGGGAAAGATTCCATTCTTGCACTGGACGAGAATGACCCCGAAGAGCACCAGTTGCTCCATGACGCGTTTGACGTCAAGGCCGCGGGCAATCACTTGTCACAGCTTGTGGCAGGCAGGAGCGTGCATGCGCCCATGCCGGTGGTGGGTGGTTTTTTAAAAATTCCTGATTCCGCAGGCATTGAAAAATCTCGGAGGGAGCTTGAGCAAATAAGGCCTGCGGTGCTGAGGCTTATAGGCGTCTACGGGAAAAGCCCTTTTACCCTCATCTCCAAGACCAATTATGTGGCCCTCACTGCCAATCCCTGCAGTTTCCTGCAAGGAGATCTATGCGCGAGCAACGTGGCTTGCATCAGGGAAGAAAAATTCATGGAGCACTTAAGCCATGTGGTGGTCCCTTATTCGCAGGCGTCCGCCTACGCGTTCCAGGGAGAGCTTTATCGGGTTGGGGCGCTTGCACGCCTGAATTTGAACAAGGACGCGCTTAAATATCGCACGAAAGCAGACACTGCCCCCTATCTTGCACGGTTCCCTTCTGATAATGCGTATGATAACAATGTCGCGCAGGCCATTGAGATCCTGCACTGTATAGATGAAGCGCTGGAACTGCTCTCATCCCATTCATTCCATACAGAGACGCCGCAGAAGGTGAGCCCTCATGCAGGCGAGGGCATTGGCGTGATCGAGGCTCCCCGCGGCACACTCTACCATAAGGTGGTGCTGGATGAGAAGGGGGTAGTCACGCACGGCGACATCGTGGTGCCCACGGGACAGAACCAACTCGCCATTGAGTGGGATATTAAAACGCTCATAGAACAATGGATTAAAGAAGGAAAAGAGCTTGAAAATAAAAAAGCGCTCGAACATGAGATTGAGCAACTTATCCGCGCCTACGACCCTTGCATGAGCTGCGCGGCGCATTTTTTAGAGGTTACGTGGGATGAAGCATAGCCGCAATTTCTTCAACGACGCGGCCATTGTCTTCGGGAGGCACACCAATGATCCGGACCTCAAGGTCTGGACTTATTTTTTTAAGCAAGAGGAGATGGAAGCCAAGATCGAAGTCATGGAGTGACACACGGCTGACGGCTTTCAACTTCGCTTCGAAATCTTTTAGTGACTTGAATAAGGTCACTTCTTTAATCCCTTTCACCGTATCAATAATCCACCATGGGTTTTCCGATGGCATGCATTCTTCGGTCGGGTCTTTGATTTCGAAGGTGATTTCAGGGAAACGTTTTTGCAGCACTGGCAACGCCTTTAAGGGGGTCGAATCATTCTTCAGTAATAGATTGCCGAATACTGTGATAATCATAGCAACGTGGTAGCATGATGCCAACCTTGAGACAAGAAGTATCCATAGGAGACCGCAGGTGGTATTCTAGCCATCACAAAGAATAAGACAGCGAGAGGCGGGTATAGTGCTTTAAATTTCTAAGTTGCGTTGATGTTAAAATTTCACAGGGCATATCCCAGTGGATGGAAATCGTGTCGCCCAGCTTTACCTCTTCCATCAGCGAATCATCGTCCAGCCGGCGGGTGATGCGGTAGGGGACAGGTGAGCTGAGGATTAAACGACTGGAATTCCAGTTTTGTTTTTTCTGTCTGGATCCCGCATCAAGTGCGGGATGACAGTGGGAACGGATAAGCGGTTGCCGTGATACCGTAATAAATGGCCCGTCTATGAGCGTGACCCTTCCCCAGCTCACACGGCATTTGTCCATGCTTTCAAGCGTGTGTTCCGTTTCCGCGTGCCCCGTGCGCTGCCACACATTAAAAACATGGAAATTATGGTGAGGGAGCGGGTGATATTGAAGCGTCGCCGTGAGATGGCTGAAATTGCGCGCGGTGAGGCGTTTTTTTAGTTTCAGCTTGTCAGTGAAATGGGTAAGGAGCATTTGCGGGGTGATGGAAGAGAATAGCTCGTTGCCGAGCCAGTAGGATTCGACGACGCGTTCGTCAAACGGGTCCGCAATGCCGTTCGCATGTGCTATCAACGCGAGGTAGGGGTAGAGGGTTTTGAATTTATGGAGAAGATTTTCAAGCCCTTGGTCGCTTTCACGCGCGGCAAGGTAGGCGAGCACTTCGCGGTTCGCGTCAGGTCCGCACAGATGCAGGCGATTGGGGCCGAAAGAATAACGCGCACAGCGCGATACGCCGTCAATCATAGAGATGCGGATTCACGCGGATGTACACGCGGATCAACGCTGAGATGTTTGGTTCTCCAAATTAAAATCGTCAACCCAAGTATGAGGAGCATACCGCTATAGAGTTGCGGTTTCGTGATTGAGTGGGCAATGAAGATCCCCGTGAGTACATTTGTTATCATAGTCGCGGGTACCAGGAGCGCCGTGGCAACGGTGACAGGTAATTTTTTAAGCGCACTATACCAGGTAGTGACATATCCTAGCAGAAGCAGTGCCGTAAGCAAGGTCCACCCCCATTGCGCAGCATTGAGATGCCCAAGAGCGCCGCTGCCGCCCTTGAGTGTGAGAATAAGTAATAGGAAGAGCGATCCTACTGCCATGCGCGCGCCCGCAACCGTGAGGCTTGAGAGATGAACTAATGTCTTTTTGGCTACTACATTCTCAAGCGCCCACAACACGGTCGCCATCAACACCAGCGCTTCACCGGTATTGTAATTAAATCGAGGAAATCCTAGCGCGAGGTTGCCGCCGAAAAGCAGCAGGAGAGCGGCTATTTGGGTAAATCCCTTGCGTTCTTTCAGCGCAGGCAATGCAAGGATTGCTACCCAGAGGAAAAGAGTTTTATGTATGAATGCGGCGTTGAGGGCGGGTATCATGGAAAGGCCGGTGAAATAGAGAATAAAAGGCACGCATCCGCCAATTATTGCAATGAACAATAATTGGAGCGTTTGGGAAGATTTTAAAGAAATTAATTCTTTCCATCTTCTTGTGAGTAGAATAATTCCCACAAGGGTTGCGCCTACCAGCGCATTTCTTAATGCAGTGGAGAGGATGGGGTCTTTGAGCGCGGTCACTGCTATCTTTGTTAAAAAATTATTGGTACCGGAAAAAAATGCGGTGGCGAGCGCGAGTAATATGCCTTTGGAAGCAGTAGTCATATGCATGGGGCAATATTTAAGTATTGACAGTATATCACTTTTTTAAATATACAAACACTTTTGTTGAGCCAACCGCAGCCTTCCGATCCGCGTCGAGCGAAGCTCGTAAGGCGATTTTTTCCGCGTCGAGCCAATAGGAGTTGAGGACAAAATACGCACGTCTGACACCCACGAGATCCATAGCATTTTCCATGGTCATGCGGGAAGCCTCCCGATACACCATATCGAGGTAATATTGATAGAGAGGCGATGAAGTGGGAACAGGATAATAGAATATAGTTTGACAGTCTGCAGTTTGGCAGTTTTTAAATTTAAAGTATTTTTTAAACCCGAATTCCTGCAGCGCGGCGGCTGAAACGGACTGATTCGAGAGTACGATATACTGTTCATCTCGCGCATCATTTTTAATCCAATGCGCCGTGTCAATGTCGGATTGAGAAACGGAATACGCGCGGCTTTTGGCGAATGCATCCACACGAGGATACGTATAATAAAAAGAAATGGTGATAAGAGAGGTGAGAACTAATAAGCTCGGGAAAATCGATAAAGAAAAGAAAAGGAATATTATTCGATGCAGTGCAATGACGAAAAGAGGCAGGAGAGTGATGGCGATAAGTTCAAGGATACGCTCGGTGAATTCAGGACGTTCATACGAAATCATTGCGGTGAGGGGGAGTTTACGGATGAAAATATAATTAATGAAGAGTACCGATGCAGTAAGCCAGGCAATAAGAGGAAATGTTTGATGTTTACGACGCATGAGTAGGTACGTTCCTGTTAGCGCACCGACGAGGAAGAAAAGCGGCATCGCCCGCATCCAGAGTTCGCCTGTGTGCGCGAGTGAGAGGAAGGGAAGGTAGTGGGGGATGAGGTTGGGAAGCGGGAGTGTGTCAGAGGATACTGGTGCAGCGCCGCCGTAGAGCCTGTTTGCCACCATAATCGCGGCAGGAAGCCCAAGCGCACCTATGATGGTTATAATTATGATGCTAAAGGGACGTACTTGATTTCTACGCCGCAGTTGCCGCTTTTCTTGCTGCGGAATTCGCTCACTTCGTTCGCTCAAACAGTCCTCGCGGCGAAACGCGGCAACCTGCGGCTGGTAAGTAGTAATGGAGAGTGATGATAGAAATATAAATGCGGGAATGCCGGTGATAGGATGGATAAATAATATGCAAAACGCAATACCCCAGAGAAAAGACAGAGGAACCCGTTGATGAAGGCATGATAAGGAAAGCAAAACAAGGATGAAATAAAATAAGTTTGCGAGTGATTGGGGCACTGTGGCGATAAAAAACGAGGGGGGGATGATGAGGAGCGAAAGAATTGTAATGGGTAAAAAATGAGTTTTTTGAAAATACTTTTTCAGGGTAAAAATTCCAATAATGGGGATGAGAATACTTGCGAGGGCAGGAAGGAGCCAGAGGTTAATAAGCGGAAGGGGAATCAGTGTCACTTTTGAGAGAAAGACCACAAGGACGTATTGCCCAAGATAGGAGAATGGAGGCGGGGTAAGCGAGCCGGTTTCGAAGATAATTTTTTCAGTCGCACGGTGGATAAACGGATCAAAGCCATATCCGATGCGGTAGACGAGGAGCGCGAGGGAGATGGTAAAGAAGAAATGAAATAATAGGAGTATTAGTTTGATCGAAGAAAAGAACGTGGTGGAAAAACATGCCGTGCTCGGCTGAGCGTTGGAAAAACACGCGTCATCCCGCCCAGCG